>NZ_JBIAMS010000002.1:0-501826 GCF_042874195.1 Streptomyces sp. NPDC004134
ACCGCCACCAACGACGGCACAACCACGCTGCCCATCACACACCACCCCAAAATCACCCCGGGTCAACAACCCGACCAACCCACAAAAACCACTGCCCGACGAACGTCTCGCCACCGGCGCCGAACTGGAGAACCTGATTCCGCCAGGCACGATGGTGCGCGTCTTGTAAAGTCGCGGCCATGACTCCAGATCCCGGAATTCCGGCTGCGGTTGCCCAACTCGACGCCTACCTCGATGCGGCGCCACGCCCCGACTGCGACGCGGTGGAAGTCGGGCCGTTCACCCTGTTCGTATCCCGGTCGCCGTGGCCGTACTACGCGCGGCCGACCGTGGGTCGCAGTGCTCCGGTCACCGGCGGCGATCTCGACGCGCTCGCCGCCGCCTGCGCCGAGCACGGCGTCGCCACCGAGATCGAGTGGGTGCACGAGGTCCGCCCCGAACTTGCCGGACTCGTCGGGCGCCACGGGCTGGCCCTCAGCTCGCACGCGCTCATGAGGGCGCAGGCCGGGGACGTGACCGCACCGGAGGTCGACGGGGCCACCCTCCGCGTGGTGGAGGCCGGTGACCCGGCTCTGCTGGCCGGGCGCGCGACGGCCGATGTGGCCTTCACCGCCGGGGGCACCGAGACAGGGCCGGAGGGCGCCGCGGAGCGGGACTCCTTCCTGAGCAAGCTCGACCCCGAGATGGCCGCCCATCTGAACGACCGCGCGCGGCGCGGGCTGACGGTCACCGCCGTCGCGGAGGATCCCGCGGGGGGCGTCCTCGCGGCCGGCAGCTACCAGCCGGTGGGTGAGTGCGCCGAGATCATGGCTGTCGCCACCCTGCCGTCGGCCAGGCGCCGGGGGCTGGCCGGTGCCCTCACCGCGCTGCTGGCGCGGCACGCGCACGACGCGGCCGGGGTGCGGACCGTTCTGCTCTCCGCCCAGGACGACGCGGTCGCGCGCGTCTATGCACGGGTGGGCTTCCGGCAGGTCGGTACGGCGCACGCCGCCGAGGCCGCGGGCTGACCTGGGCTGTGGCATCGGTCAGCCCGCCGTTTCCGCCGCCTGCCCCAGGCCCTCGGCGACCAGGGCGGCGAGTTCACCCACGGTGTGTACGGCCATGAAGCGACGTAGGTCGAGCTTGATCGGCAGATCCTGTTCCAGGTTGACCATCAGGGACAGGGCCTTGAGGCTCGACCACTCGTCGATTTCCTCGAACCTGGACTCCGCGGTCAGCCCGTCCGGGTCCAGGCCGGTGATCGGCGCGATCATCTCGGTGATCTGAGTCATCAGCTCGGACATCTGTGCCTTCTTTCTGAGGACGCCTCCCGCCTCGGCCCGCGGGACTACGGTGGGCGGGTTCATCGGGACCGGGTGGTCTCCCCCTCCAGGTCGATCCATGCGGGTGCCGGCCGGGGCGGCGGTTCGAGGGGAAGTTCGTGGGTCTGCCCCGGCTCGTCCACGGGGGTGAAGCCGGCCTCCCGGATGAAGGCCGCCGCCGGGCCGTTGCGCGCGGTGGGGATGAAGTCGGCGACCAGGCGCTGCGCTCCCCGGCTCGTCGCGCGTTCGGCCACGTGGTGCAGGACCGCGAACTCGATGCCGCGGGAGAACACCCGGCAGCTCATGACGAAGTTGTCGATGGTCCACTGCTCCGGTGCGGTCGAGAGCAGGACGGCTCCGACCGCGTCCTCCGAGCCGAAGCGGTCGGCGACGTCGAAGACGAGGACCGTGCGGCGGTCCGACGCCACGGCCTCCTCGATCTGCGCTTCCGTCCAGCGCAGGTTGGTGGTGTTGAACTGGTTGGTGCGGTGCAGGAGTTGGTGGACGCGCGGCACCGCGTACGGGTCGGCGGGGCGGACCCGTACGCGCAGCTCCAGGCTTTCGAGGAAGTCCCGGGTGCCGCCGGCCGCGGCGAAGCCGTCGCGGCGCCGGACCTCGGCCCGGTAACGCCCGGTGCGCTCCAGGTCCGTGTCGGTCAGCCGCACGACGTCGAAGAGACCGGTGCCGAGCAGCCGGGCGGCGTGGTCGGCGGGGTCGCCGTTCGCCCGTACGACGCGGACGTCGGGCAGCGCCTCGCGGACCAGCTCGCATTCGAAGGCGCTGTCGTCGAAGAACACCATGCTGTCGAGTCCCAGGTTGAGGGAGTGGGCCAGCTCCCGCAGGTTCTCGTCCTTGGGCGACCAGTTCACCGCCTGCGCCACGAAGTCGTCGGCCCGCAGCACCATCGCCGGGTGTTCGGCGAAGACCCGGTCGACGGGCTCCGGGCTGTTCTTGCTGCACACTGCGAGGAGCACACCCTGCCGGCGGAGCATCCTCGCGCGCCGCTGGACTTCGAGGTAGGCGTTGCCCGGGTAGAGCGGGCCCAGCTCGATACCCGTGGGCCCGTCGTCGCCGACGACGCCGCCCCAGAGCGTCTGGTCCAAATCCAGGGCGAGGACCTTGCGGGACAGGCCGGTCAGGGCGCGGCAGAACGCCGCCGCCTCGGTCGCGTACAGGTCCTCCACGCCGGGCGACCAGGCCATACGGGCGAAGCGGTAGCGGCGTTCGTCGCGCAGCGCGACGGGTTCGTTCGCGACGAGGGTTTCGAGGTCGAGGACGTGGACCTGCTGTGTCCTCTCCGGCAGGTCGAGCAGCACCAGGTTCGCCCGCCGCCAGGCCCGGCCGAGGGCGGCCCGGCTGCGCTGGGCGACCAGCGACCGGTATTCGAGCACCGAGAGCGGCACGGTGTGCAGCAGCATCGTGGCGCCCGTACGCGCCGCAAAGTCCGCCGCCAGGTCGCCGATCTCGACGGCCCGCGCCGCGACGTGCCGGTCCAGCGCCGCGAGGTCGGTGGGGTCCCAGTCGTGCGGCAGCAGGGCTTCGTCGTGCAGGAGACACAGGACGACGTCGGGCTCGAAACCGGCCAGCGGCGACGCGGGGTCGCCGAGGTCGAGGGTCAGCCGGCCGTAGCCCGTCAGCAGGATCTCGGCGTCGATCCCGGCCGACAGCAGCGCGGTGCGCAGCAGCGGCAGGAGGCCGTCCGCCGTGAAGGTGCCGGTGAGTCCGACCCGTAGCGGTCGGAGCGGCCGGCCCTCGCCGGCGAGGAGCCGGGCGGGGACGCCGGCCAGCAGGCCGCCGACCTTCGCCCGCTCGACCATCCCGGTCAGCTCCCGGATCGCGGGCAGCAGCCCGGGGTCCGGGGCCGCGCCGTCCGCGGTGAGACGGCGCAGCCGGGCGAGCAGGTCCGCCGTGGGTGTGCCGCTCATATGCGGAGCAGGGTGACGGCCCAGTGCATGCCGCCGCCGAGGGTCGTCAGGGCGACGATGTCGCCGTCCTGCAGCTCTCCGGCCTGCGTCAGCCGGTGCAGGCCGAGCATCTGGTCGGCGGAGCCGAAGTGGCCGAGGTCGAGGGCGAGGTCGCCGTTGAAGCGCTCCAGGGGGACGTCCAGCACCTTGGCGATGTCGGCCATGGCCTGCTGGTTGTCGTTGAGGTGGAGGAACCGCTTGATCTCGCCGGGCGCGATGCCCGTACGGGCGCAGACGCGGTCGACCGCCACCCGCATGTTCCCGCCGAACTTGTTGAAGAACTCCAGCATCCGGCGGGCGTCGTTGCCGAGGATCTCCGCGACGCGGCCGAGCGGGTTGGCCTGCTTCTGCAGGTCGTCCTTGTCGCCCGCGCCGTCGACGCCGAAGGGGTGGGCGGTGCCACCGACGTCCATCCGGAAGAAGTTGGCGTACCGGCCGTCACTGATGGTCTCGGTGGCCAGCCACCGGCCCCGGTCGTGGCCGCGCCGTACCAGCGCGGCCACCGCGCCGTCCGACAGGACGCTCGTGCTCGTCTCCATCCGGTTCTGGTACGTGTCGCAGATCCGGTTGGACGCGACGATGAGCGCGTGGCGGTAGTTCTCGTGGGTCGCGAACCGGCCGGCGGCGGTGTCGAAGGCCATCACCCCGGAGCAGCACGCCTGGTTGACCAGGATCGCCTCGGCGTTGACGGCCCCGATCCGGCCCTGCACCGCGGCGGCGGCGTCCCAGCACAGGTACTCGGCGAAGTCCGCGATGGCCAGGACCACCAGGTCGACCTCGGCGGCGTCCACCGCGGCTTCCTTCAGGGCCTGTTCACACGCCTGCACCGCCAGGTCCGTGAGCAGCACCCCGTCCTCGGCCCGGCGGAAGCGCCGGTAGCCCCACGAGCGCACCGTCTCGTGGTTGGTCGTGTACTCCTCGATCACCGAGTCGGTGACCTCCACCGACTCACCGAGAGACTCGCCGATGGCGACGATCCCGTACGACATCTCACTCCCCTGCGATTCTGTTCGAACGAGCCGGTCACATGGACGCGGTCGGGGCGGGCGCCGCCGGTTCGGCGGACCCGGGTTCGGCGGCATCGGCCCCGGAAGCCCCGGTCCCGGTGGGCCCGGCCTCGGGGGACTCGGCCTTCGCGTCCTCCCCCTCGCTGGGCGTGTCCCTCTCGCTGCCGAGCCGCTTGCGCAGCACCGCGGTGGGGATCAGCATGAGCAGACAGCCCACCGCCAGGCCCGCCACCAGCGGTACGCCCTTCCCGACCGGCAGCATGGCGGCGGCCATCGCCGGGCCGAGGATCGAGCCGCCGGTGATCGCGAAGGCGAACAGGGCGTTGGCCCGGCCCCGGACGCGGTCGTCGACGACGTCGTTGAGGAGCGCGGCGAGGACCGGCGTCACCATCACCTCGGCCGCCGCGAAGGGCACGCTCGATACGAAGAGCAGGACGAGCGCCGCCGTCCCGTCGGTCCGCCCGGCCAGCAGCACCAGGAGCCAACTGACGCCCCACAGCAGCCCGGCCGCCCCCAGCCAGGTGGTCCTGCGGACCTTGCCCAGGCGGGGCATCACCACGAACTGGGCGAGCACGACGACCACGACGTTGATGACGAACGCGCCCGAGACCCCGCGCGCGGAGACGGCGTCGTTGATCGTCAGGTATCCCGGCAGCACCGACTCGAACAGCCCGTAGTAGAAGACCGCGGCCAGGCTCATCGTCGCGATGATCAGCATCACCACGGGAGTGCGTAGCACCGTGCGGTACGACGGCTTGGGCACCTCTTCCCCGCCGTCCTCGTCCTTCGCCTGCCGCTTGCCCGAGTCGCTCGTCGCGATCAGCAGGACGACGGCCATGAGGAGGAAGGTGATGCCGTCGATGATGTACAGCGTCTGGTACCGCTCGACGCTGCCGTTCACGAGCGCACCGCCGAGCAGGACGCCGAGCCCGACGGCGCCGTTGAAGATGCCGAACTGGAGCCCGAAGAACACGGTGCGCTCGTGCGCCGGGACCGCCGTGGCGAACATCGTCCGGATGACCGGGCCGATGCCGCCCTGCGCGAGGCCGACGATCAGCGCGGCGGTGATCGCGATCCAGGGCCGGTCGGCGAACGCGTAGAGGCCGGTGCCGACGGCGGCCAGCACCATCACCGTGGGCATGATGATCCGGTGCCGGTACCGGTCGAGCGCCGCGCCCCAGGCCAGGCCCGAGGCGAACGCGGCGACCGCGGAGACCGCGAGCGCTCCAGCGGCGATCCGGATGTTGATGTCGCGTACTTCGCTCAGGTAGATGACGAGGAAGGGCATCACCACGCCGATGCCGAAGGCGTTGACGACATCGGCGAGGAGCAGGACGCGGGCCCGGGCGGGCAGCCGTCTGAGTACGGCGAACACGTTGTTCCCGGGCGGGGTGCCGTCGGATTTCGCGCTCGGAGGCGCGGTGTCGGGGGTCTCGCTCATGGCCGCGGGTCCACTTCGGCGAACCAGATGGTGCGGCCGGCGACCGGGAGGAACCCCGAGGCGGGCAGGGTCCCGGCGAGTTCGCGCTGGCCGTCCTCTTCGGCGACGGCCGTGACCGAAGCCGCGCCCGCCTCGTCGGCCAGGCGGGCCACCGCGGCGAGCAGCGCCGCCGGGACTCCCTCCCCGGCCGCCGCCGCCACGACCTGGGCGGCGAGCACCGAGGCATCCTCGCCGTCGGCGAGCGGGGTGAGTGCCAGCCAGCCGAGGGGCGGGCCCGAGGCACGGCAGACCAGCAGCGCGCCGTCGTGCTCCTCGACCAGGTCCCTGCGGATCTCGTCCGCGTCGGCGGTCATCCGGGCGCCGCCGGGCATCGCGGCCTCGGCTACCGTACGGGTCGCCAGGTCGACGAACTCCTCGACCGCGGCGCTGTCGGCCCGGTCGACCGCGTCGACCGTGAACCCCCCGGGCGCCTCCACGGGAGCGGCGCCCTTGTCGCGCCGGGTGATCAGGTGGTGGCCGAGAGGCCGGAAGCCGTGCTTGCGCACCCAGGCGACCGACGGGTGGTCGTCGTCCGGCGTGCCGGTCACCATGCCGGTCTTGCCGTGCGCCCGGGCGTGCTCGCGGACCTCGCAGAGCAGCCGCTCGCCGAGGCCGCGCCGGGCGACGGCCGGGTGGACGACGATGAACATCAGATGGTTGGTGGGGTCCTCCACGCCCTCCTTGTCGCCGGACTGCGCGTAGGCAAGGAGCTTCTTGCCGTCGCGCACGACGCGGCGCAGCGGGTCGGAGCCGGCCACGAACGCGAGGTCGTCGCCGCCGGCCTTGCGGACCTTCCCGAGCTTGGAGAGCGCGGCGCGCTCCTCCTCGTCGTCGCGCATCGGCTCCGACGCCGGCAGGCCGGGCGCCAGTTCCCGCGCGTAGTGGAGGACGTTCTCCTCCGTACGCTCCAGCAGGAAGCCGGCGCGGCCGAGGACGCCTTGCGCGCCGGCGTTGTCCTCCGTGGTCTTGGCGACGACGCGGCGCACGCCGGACTGGGTGAAGGCCCAGCGGGTCAGCTCGGCCACCGCCTCGGTGGCGTAGCCCTGGCCCCGGGCCGACTCGGCCAGGCTGAAGCCGATCTCCGCGACGCCGTCCGCCGGCGGCCGGTGGAACCCGATGTCGCCGAAGGCGGGCCCGTCCGGCTGCGCCGAAACGAGGTACATGCCGAACCCGAAACGCAGTTCGTCCGGGGTGCGCGTCTGGAAGTTCCTGGCCCCGAAACCGGTGCCGACGAGAGGGTAGTTCTCGACGTATCCGTCGGAGACCGCCTCACCGTCCAGCACCTCCAGCAGGCCGGCCACCTGGGCCGGGGACAGCTCACGCAGGCGGATCCGCTCGGTGGTGAGCACGTTGGCCGCCGCCCCGCCCGGAGCCCGGACGGTCCGCGGTCCTGGCCCGTCCCAGACCCGGGCGATGTGGTCGAGGCACTCCTCCTGGGAGCCCACGAAACCGGTGGTCTCCCACCCGTCGGGCAGCTCCTTCTGGTCCGGCCACGTCGAGTGCCGGCCGCTGTCGTTCGTGACTACCTGGTAGGGCATCGTGGCGCTGTCTCCTAGGCACTGGTGGGAACTGCCGACCGGGATACGAAGTCCCATAGCCGCGACTTGGGGAAGAAACCGGTCTCGACGCCGTGGCCGATCACGACCCGCAGGAGCGCGAGGTCGGGTGCGGGACACGTGAGGCCGGCCAGGGCCGCCGTCGTCATCCGGGTGTCGTGCGAGACCACGGTGCCGGCGGGCGCCGTGAACTGCCGGAGGAACGGTGCCGCCTCCGCGTCCGCCTCGTCGGCGCCCTCCCGGGTGAGCCAGTCGGCGACGCTCTGCGGGTCGGTGAGGATGGCCGGGTAGCCCAGGTCGCGCAGGATCCCGGTCAGCGCGGGCATGGTGAGCTGTTCGGGGTTGAGGACGTGGAACGTACGGCCGGAGTGGGACGGGTTGTCCGACAGCCGGAGTACCGCCGCGGCGGCGAAGTCCACCGGGGTGACGTTCATCGTGAAGCCCGGCGCGTCCGGCACCAGCCCGCAGCGCATGATGGCCCGCACCAACTGGTACAGCAGGTTCGCCCGGGGGTCGGGGAGGAAGGTCCCCGACGTGCTGTCCCCGATCAGCCCGCCGACCCGGTGCACCGTCGCGTCGAGCCCGTCCTTCACGGCCGCCCTGATCACCTGTTCGGCTTCGAACTTCGAGCGCGAGTACGGGTTGTCGAAGTTCTCGCCGCGGTCGAAGTCCTCCTCGCGGACGGTGACCGCCGGGCCGTCGCCGGGTGCGGCGCCCACGGCGGAGGCGGTCGACACGTGGGCCATGCGCCAGCCGTGCGCCAGCGCCAGTTCGGCGAGGAGCCTGGTGGGCGCCACGTTGGCGGTCCGCAGATCCTCGATCCGGCCGAACATCTTCGACTCGGCCGCGGAGTGGACGACGGTCCCGATCCCGGCGATCGAGGTGCCCAGCGTCCGGGCGGTCAGCTCACGCAGGTCGGCTTCGACGACCGTGACCCTGCCGGGCAGTCGGGGCAGGACGTCCGGGGCGTAGCGCGCGACGGCCTCTTCGAGCCGGCTCGTCCCGCCGACGCCGTCGCGCGGCCGGATGGGGCAGACGACCGCGCCGCCGGGTTCGCGCAGGAGCGTGGCGAGCAGGTGCGCGCCGAGGTAGCCGGCCGCGCCGGTGAGCAGGACGTCCCCCCGGGCCGCCGGGGAGCCGGCGGACGAGGTGGCGGTCACGCTCACCGCCGTCACTCGCTCCGCGGTGGCGGCGGTGGACCGGGCGGCGGGCTCCGGTTCCTTCTGCGGCCCGGTCGCGGCGGGCGCCGCTTCCGGTTCGGCCGCCGTACCGCCACCGGCGAGCAGGTCGAGGTGGGCGGCGAAGGCTCCGACGGTGCGGTGGGCGAAGAAGTCCTGGATGGTGGCCTCGGGGAAGCGGTCCTGGATCTCGGCCAGACACGCCAGGACCAGCATGGAGTGGCCGCCGGCGTCGAAGAAGTCGTCGGCTGCGCCGGCGATGTCCACACCGAGCGTCTCCGACCACAGCCCGGCGACGTAGCGCTCCATCTCCGTCATGGCCCTCTCCCCGGCCTCCTCCCCTTCCGCTTGCGGGTCCGCGGCCGGCCGGCCGCCCACCGGGTCGCCCGGCTCGGGGACGGCCGACTCCGGCGCCGCGGCGAGGGCGGCGAGGAGCGCGTCGTAGTCGTCCGCGAGGCCGCGCACCGTCGACTCGTCGAACAGCGCGGGATCGTATTCGAGGTCCAGGCGCAGGCGTCCGTCGTCGGCGGGAGTGACGTACAGCGTGAGGTCGTACTTCGCCCCGAGCCCCGGCAACTCCACCGCGCCGGCCGGCAGGCCGTCGAAGTCGGGCAGGGCGAACTGGTCCGGCATGGTGAACATGACCGAGAACAGCGGGGTCCTGTCCGGCTCGCGGCGCGGGTTGAGCGCGGCGACCAGCCGGTCGAAGGGGAGGTCCGAGTGCCGGATCGCGTCGAGCACCGTCGTCTGCAGGTCCAGGGCGAGCGCGTCGAAGCCCTGCCCGGGCGTGATCCGCGCCCGGAGCACCAGGGTGTTCAGGAACGGTCCGAAGACACGCTGGGCGCGCTCGGAGGTGCGCCCGGTGGCCGGTGTGGCGATGGACAGGTCCTCGGCGCCGCTGCGCACGCGCAGCAGGACCGCGTACGTCGCGAGCATCGTGCTGAAGAGGGTGACGTTGAGCCGGGCCGCCAGCTCCCGGGCCTGGGCGGACTGCTCTCCGCTCAGCGTCCACGTCCACTGCGCTCCCGTTCCCTCGCGCACCTTGGGCCGCGGCCGGTCGGTGGGCAGCGGCACCAGGTCCGGGGCCCCGGCAAGCTGCTCCAGCCAGTAGGCCCGGCTGGCCGAGTCGTCCGTGCGGTCGGCGAGCACGTCGTGGTACTGGACCGGCGCCGGTGCCACCGGGCCGGGAAGCCCGGCGCGGTGCCGGCTGTAGTCCTCGGCGAGTTCGCCGGCCAGCACGCCCATTGACGTGGCGTCGCAGACCGCGTGGTGGGCGGTGAGCACGAGGAGGCTCCTCCGCGGACCGCGTACCAGCGTGCCGCGCAGCGGTGTGCCGGCCCCGAGGCACCGCACCGGCGGGTCGCTCACCTCCCGGGTCCACTCCCGGACGTCGGCGTCGTCGGCGAGCGGGCGGCGGTCCGCCGCGCCTGCCTCGACGACCTCCAGCGCGGCGCCCGGCTCGGGGCGGATCTCGGGTACGAACCGGCCGCCGTCCCGGGTGAACACGGTGCGCAGCGCGCTGTGCCGGACCTGGGCGTCGCGGAACGCGGCGGCCATGGCCGTCTCGTCCACCCGCCCGGGGACCTCGAACGCCAGGGTGACGTTGTGCTGGTTCGAGTCCGGCTGCATCAGGTCGATCATCAGCATGCCCTGCTGGACCGCGGACGCCTGGTACGTGGTGACCTGCTCGGCCGGCTCCGCGGCCGGACCGGGCGCCGGGGCGGGCCAGTGGGCGGCGGCGTCCGGCAGGAGGTTCGCCATCGCCTCGAACGTGCCCGCGTCGAGCAGGTCCGCCAGGCTGGGCGCAGTGCCGAGCCGGGCCTGGATCCGCTGCTGGAAGCGGAGCAGGGTCAGCGAATCGCCGCCGCTCTGGAGGAAGTTGGTCTCCGGCTCGGGCGCCACGCCCAGCAGGTCGGTCCAGAGCGCGGCCAGCGCCTCGCGCGGCGGCAGGGCGGGACCTGCGGGTCCGGCCGGGCCGAGCGCGGCGGCGGCAGCGGGTGCGGCCGGTTCGGCGGCGTGCTGCGCGGGGGCGGGGCGGACGGAGTGCACGCGGCGGTTGAAGCCGTATCCCGGCAGGTGCCGGCGGCGCCCCGGGATGCCTCCGGTGAGGTCGGCGGGGACTCCGTGGCACCACGCCTCGGCGGCGGCGCCGGCCACGGCCGCGGCGGCGTCCTGGTCACGGTCCAGTACGGGGACGAGCGCCGGCGGCGTCGGCAGCCGGCCGGCCAGCGGCAGCAGCACCGGGTGCGGCCCGACCTCGATCAGCACGGTGGCCCGGTCGTCGGCGCACGCGAGCGTGAGGGCGTCCCAGAAGCGGACCGGCTCGGTCAGGTGCTCGCGCCAGTAGCTCGCGTCGGGCGCCTGCGTCATCACGCCGTGCGAGCAACTGATCCACTGCGCCCGGGTGGGCGCCGACCACGTGACGAGTTCCGCCGCCGCGGCGAAGTCGTCGGCCATGGGCGCGAGGAGCCCGCTGTGGAACGCGTGGGAAGTGCGCAGCCGGCGGCACTTCAGCCCGGCGGCCTCCAGGCGCGTCTCCAGTCCGGCGACGGTGCCGGCGGCTCCGCTCAGCACCAGGTCGCGCGGGCTGTTGTGGACGGCGACGCACACGTCAGGGGTCTCGTCGGCCAGCGCGGCCACGGCGTCGGCGCCCCACCCGTCCGCCGGGTCGGCGGCGCACCGTACCGCGAGCATGGCCCCGGGCCGGGTCCGCTCCGCCATGAGCACGCCGCGCCGCGCCACCAGCCGCAAGGCGTCCTCGTCCGAGACCGCCCCGGCCGCGGCGGCCGCGCAGAACTCGCCCACGCTGTGGCCGAACACGGTGTCCGGCGTGATGCCGTACCGGCGGAGCACGCGCAGCAGACCGAGTTGTACGGCGACGATGGCCGCCGCCGCGACGTCCGTACGGTCGAGGGTGCCCGCCAGCTCCGGCCTGAACATGCAGTCGAGCAGTCCGGTCGGCAGCTCGTCCCGGAGCAGTGCGTCTGCCTGGTCGAGCCAGGCGCGGAACTCGGGGTACGCCCGGTACGCGCCGGCCGCCATGCCGGTGTACTGGCTGCCCTGGCCGGTGAAGACCAGGACGGTGCGAGGCGTGGCCGGGGGTGCGGCTCCGCGGCGGTTCGCCGGGCCGATGCCGGGCTCGCGCAGGGCTCGTACCGCGGCGGCGGGATCGCCGGCCACGACGGCGAGGCGGTGCTCGAACCGTTCACGGCCGTGCGCCAGCGTGGTCACGGTGTCGTCGAGGGACAGGTCCGGGCGGTCGTCCAGGAATGCCGCCAGCGCGTCGGCGGTGCCGCGGAGGGCCGTCTCGCTCCGGGCCGAGAGCGGAAGGATCCGGGGCGGCCGCGCCGCGTCGTCCCGCATGCCGTTCTCCGGCGGGTATTCGTCGGTCACCGGCCGGCCTCCGCCCGCTGAGTGGTGGGTTCGTCCTGCTCGGTGAACTCCCTGAGCACGACGTGGGCGTTGGTGCCGCCGACGCCGAAGGAGCTCACCCCGGCGAGCCGTGCGCGGCCCGTGTCCTCCCACTGCTCGGTCTCCGTGAGCAGGCGGAGCCGGTCGCCCGAGGCGATCTCCTCGATCGGCTCGACCGAGTTGGCCGTCCCGGGCAGGACGCGGTCGCGGACCGCGTGTACCGCCTTGAGGAACCCGGCGATGCCGGCCGCCGTGTTGCAGTGCCCGATCGACGCCTTGACCGAGCCGATCGGCAGCGGCGCGTCCCGCTCGCCGACGGCTTCGGCCAGCGCCGTGGCCTCGACCGCGTCGCCCAGCCGGGTGCCGGTCCCGTGGGTCTCGACGAAGCCGAGGTCGCGGCCTTCGACCCTCGCCGATGCCAGGGCGCGCCGGATGACGGAGACCTGGCCGTCGAATCCCGGGGCGGCGTAGCCGGCCCGGGCGCGGCCGTCGTTGTTCACGGCCGAGCCGAGGACGACGGCGTGGACCGGGTCGCCGTCGCGGAGCGCGTCCGAGAGCCGGCGGAGCAGGACGACGCCCGCGCCGTCGCCGCCGACGGTGCCGGTGGCCGACTCGTCGAACGGCCGGCAGACGCCGTCGTCGGCGTAGATCATGCCGGGCTCGTGGACGTAGCCGCCGTCGGCGGGGTCGAACACCGAGACGCCGCCTGCGAAGGCGTAGTCGCTCTCGCCCGACCGGAGGCTCGCGCAGGCCAGGTGGACGGCGACGAGGGACGTCGAGCAGGCGGTGTCGATCACGACGCTCTCGCCGCGCAGGTCGTGCCGGTAGGCGTAGCGCGAGGCGACGAACGCGGGTTGCGACAGGAACGCCGCGGTCAGGTCCTCGTCCAGGCCCGCGGCGGCGGGCGCGGGCGTGTTCGCGCAGCCGACGTAGATGCTGGTGCGATCGCGCAGCCGGTCGAGCGTCACGGCGGCGTCCTCCATGGCCGCCCAGAGGCATTCGTGGAGCATCCCGTGCTGCGGGTCGGTGGCCCGCGCCTCGTCCGGGGTCAGGCCGAACAACTCGGCGTCGAACGCCCGCGGTTCGTCGAGCCGTCCCCACCGGGCTATACGGCGGCGGCCGCCGCCGACCTCGACGATCGCCGCGTCGGCGCCGGCCACGCAGTCGCCGGACAGGTTCCGCCAGAAGGCGCGGACGTCGGCGGCGCCGGCGAAGCGGCCGGCGGTGCCGACGACGGCGATGGGCTCGCAGGACGCCACGGCCGCCGGGGCTGCGGCGCCGTACGGCCGGTCGGCGGACGAGGCCGCCAGGAACTCCGCCTGCGCCCTGATGGACGGGAAGCGGAAGAGGTCTGCGATGCGGAGTTCCGCTCCGGCGTGCCGCTGGAGCGCCGACTGCAGCCGGGCGAGAAGCAGCGAGTGGCCGCCGGCATCGAAGAAGTTGACGTCGTCTCCGGGCGGAACGTCGTCGAGCACCTCGCCCCAGGCGGCGCGCACCGCGTCCAGCGCGCGGGGGGTGGCGGTCGCCCGGGCGGCGGCCGGCGGCGCGGCGCCGGCCGTGTCGGTCGCGTCCGCACCCAGCAGCGCCGGGGCCGGCAACTGCTTCGCGTCCACCTTGCCGTTGGCGTTGAGCGGGAGCGCGCCGACGGGCGCCCAGCGGGTCGGGATCGCGGCGGCGGGCAGGACCCGGGCCAGGCGGTCGCGCACCTGCGTCGGCGTGGCGCCGGGCAGGAGGACGACGTAGGCCGCGATCTCCTTCTCACCGCGCGGGTTCCGCCAGCCGGCGGCGTGGGCCTCGCGGACGGCCTCGTCGGCGAGCAGCGCGGCGCGGACCTCGCCCAGCTCGATCCGCTGGCTGCGGACCTTCAGTTGGTCGTCCCGGCGGCCGATGAACTCCAGCTCGCCGTTCGGGAGCCGCCGTACGCGGTCGCCGGTGCGATAGAGGGTGGCTCCCGGCCGGTCGCCGAAGGGATCCGGCACGAAGCTCGCGGCCGTACGGCGTGGGTCGCCCAGGTAGCCGGCGGCCAGGCCCGTACCGCCGAGGAGCAGTTCACCGGGGGCGCCGACCGGGAGAAGGTCGAACGTGCCTTCACGCACCACGTACGCCTCGGTCCCAGGCACGCAGCGCCCGAGCGGGAGCGCCCGGCTGCCTTCCTCGACCCGGTCGACCGGCGCGAGGACGGAGGTGAAGGAGTTCTCCGTCGGCCCGTACGTGTGCACCAGCACACCCGGTCCGCACCAGGCGAGCGCCCGCGCCACATGCGGGACGGAGGCGACGTCGCCGCCAAGGGACAGCAGGGTGAGGGACTGCAGCAGCTCGGGTGCCTCGGTGACGAGGGAGTGGAAGACCGGGGTGGTGATGATCAGCGCCGTCACCCCGAACCGGTTGACGGCGTCGCGGAGTTCGACCGGGGCGAGCAGCAGGTCCCGGTCGAGGACGACGAGCCGCGCACCGTGGGTCAGGGCGCCCCAGATCTCGAACGTGGCGCCGTCGAAGTTCAGCGGGCACACCTGCGCCACCCGGTCGTTCTCGTCGATCCGCAGCCGGCCGTCGTGGCGCATCAGCCGGGCGACACCGCGGTGCGGGAGCAGAACGCCCTTCGGACGCCCGGTGGAGCCGGACGTGTAGAGCACGTTGAACAGGGTGTCCGGGGTCAGCGTCACGTCCGGCGGCTCGTCGCCCCCGGCTCCGGACTCGGCCTCGGTGCACACCTCCGCCAGGATGTGCGCCGCACAGCCGAGGCGGGCGGCACCGTCGGCCAGCTCGGCCGTGGTGAGGATGCGGTGCATGCCCGAGTCGTCGATGATGCCGGCGAGCCGGGCGGCGGGGTGGCCGGGGTCCATCGGCACGTACGCCTTGCCGGCCAGGGTGATCCCGAGGAAGGCGACGACGGCGTCCGTGCCGCCGGGCATGAGTACGCCGACGGTCGGGGCCGGCTCGTCGCCGTCCGCCGCCAGCAGCCAGTTCGCCACGCGCGAGGCGGCGGCGACCAGTTGGGCGTAGGTCAGTTCCTCCTCGCCGTGGACGACCGCGATCCGGTCGGGGTGGGACCCCGCCACGTCGAGGACCAGGTGCGGCGGCGGCACCGAGACGTCGGCGGGGGTGCCGTTCCGGAGGGCCGTCGCGGTGGTGCCGCCGCCGGCTCTGCGCAACAGGTCGGCCAGCGCGGCGTCGGGCTCCGCGGCCGCGGCCGTCAGCAGCCCGTGCAACTGCGCGAGCAGTGCGCGGACGGTCGCCGGGCGGTAGACGGCGGCGTCGTACTCCAGCTCCAGGACCAGCCGGTCGGGGCCTTCGAGGACCGCCGCCGAGAGGTCGTACTTGACGGCCCCGAGGTCGATGTCCAGACGGGACACCTCGATCTCCGGCAGGACGCGCGCGGGCCGGGGCGCGCTCTCGTGGGCGTACAGGCTGCGGAAGGCCGGGTAGCGGCGGCCCTGCGCGGCTAACGCGGCGCGCAGGGCGGCGGTGTCGACCGCGGACTGCTCGAACGACTCCAGCACCTGGAGGTGGAGCGAGGCCAGATGGTCGCTCCACCGTGTCGCGGGGGCGAAGGACGTACGGACCGGCAGCACCCGGCTCAGCATCCCGAGCGTGTGGTGGGTGCCGGGATCGACGCGGGCGCTGAAGGGCGTGGCCAGCAGTCCCTCGTCCAGGCCGCTCCACTCGTGCAGCATCACCGACCAGCCGGCGAGCCCCACGGTGGACATCGACACCCGGTCCCGCTCGACCATCTCCCGCAGGGCGGCGAGTTCCGCGCCTTCGACGACCACTTCCTCGCGGGCCGCGCGCGGCTCCAGCGCCCCGCGGACGAAGTCCGGAACCGGCTCCAGCGTCTCCGCGTCGGAGCCGAGCAGGTCCAGCCAGTAGTCGACGGCGTCGGGATCCGCGGGGGCGGCCGGCGTCTCCTCCGCCGTGCCGGCGGGCGCCAGGGATGTGCCGTCGACCGCCGCGTCGTAGAGCGCCAGGAAGTCCTCGACGGCCAGCTCGACGGACCAGCCGTCCATGACCAGGTGGTGCACGGTGAGGACCAGTACCGCACCCCCGGGGTGCAGCAGCAGGTCGGCCCGTGCGACGCCGGCGGAACCTAGTGGGATCGGCCGCCGGCCGACCTGCGCGGCCCATGCGGCCCGCGCCCTTCTGTCCCACTCCTCCGGGATACGGACCACGCGCAGCGGGGGCTCGACGGCGTCGGGGATCGTCTGGCGCAGTTGCCCGGCATCGTCGAGGTGGAACGACGACCGCAGGGCGGGGTGCCGGTCGAACAGGCCGTGCAGCGCCGCCCTGATCGCGTCCTCGTCCGGCCGGGCGTGGAAGTCGAGGGCGGTCGGGACGTTGTAGCGCGGGGACTCGAGGTCCTGGCCGGCGGCCAGCCACAGGTCGAGTTGTTCGGATGTGGCGATGCGGGTGGCGTCGCTCATGTCCGGGATCCAGACGGCCGCGGTGCTGTGTTGTGGTGTGCCATCAGTTCGCGCCCTCCGCGGCCAGGCGGGAGGTCCGCTGGTACGTCTCGTCCACGGCCCGCCAGAGGCCGGGGAAGAGCGAGTGCTCGGCAAGGCGCTCCAGCCCGCTGATCGGCGCACCGCGCATGCTCAGCGGCTCGGCGGGGTTCGCCGACCCGTCGCCGGGCCGGGCCGCCGGGTGGCCTCCGATGAGGCTGCGGACCAGGCGCAGGTGGAGCTGGTTCCACTCCATGGTCTTGCAGTCGAGCAGGTGTATGCCGTTGCGGACCTCCGCGAGGGCGGCCAGCCGCTCGCCGGGGGCCGGCGCCTCCAGCCGGCCCAGCTCCTCGATCAGGTCGCGCTGGCCGACGCCGTGCCGCTCCAGCGCGGCTTCGAACGCGCGCCACACGGCCGTGCAGACCCGGCGCAGGTTGCGGCGGCCGGGCGAGTCGAGGCCGGTGGACTCGGGCATCAGCACGTCGCGCATGCTCAGGAAGCTGGCCTGCGAAAAGGACTCCTGGAGTAACCGCACGGTCTGCACGGGGAATTCCCCGAGCCCGACGGTCCGGTTGAGCAGCCGGCCGGCGAGGACGAAGTCGTCCTCGTCCAGGGCGGTACAGACGCGGCAGAGTTCGTGGTGCATGGAACACCACGAGTATTCGCTGATCAGGTGGACCATCTGGAACATCCGATGGTCCGGGTTCAGCAGCTTGGCCTGGGGCACGAGTGCCTGTAAGGCTAACGTGATGCCGATTTCGGCTTCGTAGTCGCTGTCCCGGTCGTACTCGAATCGAAGGAGACGGTCCGGTTCTTCCGGGTTGAGTACCGCCCGTGCTTCGCCGGGTCTCCCGGTTTCACCGCGCGCAACAGCCACCAGCGATCGCCCTCCCCCGTTTGCCGAGACAAGCTGGCCGGAGGAAGCGTATGCCAATCTCCGCCACAGGTGAAGGGCCGGTCTCGTTTACGCACCTTACAGGCGCGCCCCGGAACCCCTTCGACGCTTCGATGCTTTCACATGCATTCAGCGGCCCGACATGCTGGACTTGCAGGTCAGACGGGTCGCGGACGTCCCGATCCCGGTTGCGGAACGGCGGGCGGACAGGGGTACATGACCTCTAAACGGAACAAACACCGGCGTCACCTCCACACCGGTCGATAATCTCCGCACAACCGACTCGGGCAGGTCGCATGAAAGCGAAACCGGTCGTTCCGCCCCCGGTTCTCGCCCACTCCGGCAAGGCTTCGTCCGGCGCGTACTCCGGGCCGCGAACAAGCAGGTCAGTGCGGCACCCGCACGGTGCCCCACGGCATCCGCCCGAAATCGCCGTCAACTGAGGGCCTTCACCTGCAGCGGAGATTGACATAGGCTCCGTCCCACCATCGGGGGAGGGAGATCTCCGAAGTGCTGTTGCGCGCAGTGAATCCGGAAGATCCGGCGGCGAGCCCGCGGCAGGAACCGGGACGCGCACCCTCCGGCCCGATCGAGTACGTTGACTATTTCCGCTGCCCACAAGGCACTCCAGGCAAGGATTTACCAGTCAATGAGCAATGGCAACGGGGAAGCCCAGATCCGCGAAGTACTGTCGACCTTCCACCCGGAGCTCGTGAACATTCCGGCCGACGTGGACTTAATCGATTCCCGGCTGATCAACTCGCTGGCATTCATCACGTTCATGCAGAACCTGATCGACGCCACGGGCCATGAGCCCGACCTCGACTCGGTCCCGATCGGCAAGCTCCGTACCATCGAAGGGCTTACGGAGATCTTCTTCCGCTCGGACGCGCCCTCGGCGCAGGTGGCGGAGTGACACCCGGGCAGGCGGTCACCGCCGGACGGGGACTGGGCTCACTGTCCGCCGAGGAGTTCCGGATCCTCGAGTCCGTGGACGCAATGGTGCTGGAGTGGGCGGCGCGGATCGGCGCGCCCGCCGAGCGGCACGCCGAACTGCTGACCGTCGCGGACCTGTCCCGCATCGACTACTTCGACAGCTTCCCGCAGCTCGCACACCGCGTCACGCCCTGGCTGGACAATCCCGGCGACGACGATCTCGTACTCACCTCCGCGTCCTGCTACGGCGCCTACTTCTCCCGTGCCTGGTCCACCGTCGGGGACCGGACGCTGCTCACCGTGCGGCAGACGTGCCGCCGGCGGGAGCGCGCGTACACGCCGCTGCGCCGGCAGCGGGAGTTCCAGATGCGCGAAGTGGTGATGATCGGCGGCCAGGCCGAGGTCC
This sequence comes from Streptomyces sp. NPDC004134, assembly GCF_042874195.1. NCBI lineage: Bacteria > Bacillati > Actinomycetota > Actinomycetes > Kitasatosporales > Streptomycetaceae > Streptomyces > Streptomyces sp. NPDC004134. Next base: position 18,571 of record NZ_JBIAMS010000002.1, read on the forward strand.
GGGCGTTCCTGGACGAGGGCCGGGAGGCGATCGGCGACATCGCCGCTTCGCTCGGCACCACCGGTGACTTCCTGATCGCCACCGATCCGTTCTTCAAGAAGGACGACGAGCGGCTGCTGCACCAGAAGCTGTTCCCCACGAAGCAGGAGTTCACAGACGCGAGCGGCCTGGCCATCGCCTCCGTGAACTCGCACCGCAACTTCTTCGGTGAGCGCTGCGACATCAGGCTCGCGGACGGGACGCACGCCTTCACCGGCTGCATCGCCTTCGGTCTGGAACGCTGGGTCGACGCGCTGATCCGCAGTCGGCACGAGTCGGCGTAGGCAAGAGGAAAGGAGTCACATGACCACCACGACCGAATCGTCGGACCGCTTCTCCGCAGTGCTCGCGCGGCTCACCGAGAAGTCCGTCACCGACCACTACAACCCGTACACCCATTTCGACTGGCCGGACTCCCTGCCGGAGAACGCCTACTGGATGTCGCCGTCTCTGCTCAGCATCCACGGTACCGAACTCGAGAACGAGTTGACCGAGTCGCAGAAGATGACGCTCAGCAAGTGGGAGAGCATCAACTTCTACAGCATGAACGTGCACGGCATCCGTGAGCTTCTCAACGAGGTCATCGACCGGATCCACACGCGCGGGTTCGAGGAGACGTCCGAGTTCTTCCACCACTTCATCGGCGAAGAGAACGAGCACATGTGGTTCTTCGCCGAGTTCTGCCTGCGCTACGGCGGCAAGCTCTACTCGACGCTCCGGATCAAGGGCGATTCTGAGAACGAGACCGACCTCGCCAACTTCCTGGTGTTCAGCCGGATCCTGATTTTCGAGGAGCTGGTGGACCACTACAACATGACCATGGCGGGCGACAAACTGCTCCACGAGACCATCCGCGAGATCAACCGGGTCCACCACCGCGACGAGTCCCGGCACATCGCGTTCGGCCGCGAACTGGTGAGCATGCTCTACGAGCGTGCCCGCCCGTCGATGACGGAAGAGCAGCGGGGCGAGGTCGAGTCCTACCTCAAGGACTACATAGCCGTGATCCTGAATTCCTTCTGCAGCTCCGTCGTCTATCGCGACGCCGGGCTCGGCGACATGGCGGGGCTTCGCACCCGGGTGCTCGCCCACCCCGGGCGCAAGGAAGCGGTGCGGCGGGCGGTGCGTAAGCCGATGGGTTTCTTCGTCAAGCAGGGCATTTTCTCCGACAACGCCATTCCCGGGCTGTGACCGCTTCACGCGAGAGGACGGCGGTGCCGTTCAGCGAGATCCGCGACCGGCTCGGCGAACGGCACGCCCCGGCGGAGGTCGCCCTCGCCGAACTCGAGGCCGACCCCAACCCGGTGCTGCGGCGCCTGCGGGAGGAGAGCCCGGTGGCGGTGTGCACCGAACTCGAAGCGCTGCTCGCGCTGCGCTGGGCCGACGTGCAGACGGTGGTCTCCACCGCGGAGTCGTTCCGCTCGGACCAGCCGGACAGCTATCTGACCCGGTTCGTCGGGCCCAACATGCTCCACAGCGAGGGGCAGGAGCACCGCGCCGCGCGGTCGGCGATGCTGCCCGCGTTCCGGGCCGCCGACCCCCGGATGCCGGCCGAGGTCGCCGGGCGTTACGCGGAGCTGCGCGAGTCGTATGCGGACGGCACGCCGTGCGACCTCGCGGCCGAGTTCTGCGTCCCGCTGGTCGCCCGGGCCACCATCGACCTGCTCGGCTGCGAGGACACCGTGACGCCGGCGCAGATGGACCGCTGGGCCCCGCTGGTGAGCGAGGGCGCCTTCGACTTCCGCGAGTTCGGCACCCCCCGGGACGACGTCGACGGTGTCCGCGCCGAGATCCTGGCGATGGTCGCGGAGTACGTCGCGGGCAGACGGCGTGCGCGCCCGGACACGGTGCTGGGCTGTCTGGCGAAAGCGTCGAGTTCGCGGGACGAGACGCGCCGGATGGTCGAGTTCATGATCATCGGGGCGGACGCGGGACCGCGGGAAGGGCTGAGCACGGTGCTGGCGTGCGTGCTCACCGCGGACGGCGAGATGCGCCGGCGGCTGGCGGCGTCGCCGGCCCTGCGCCAGAGCTTCGTGGACGAGGCGTTGCGCTGGGAGTCGCCGATCGGCGGCATCACCCGCGAGGCGCGGGTCGGCACCGAACTCTCGGGCGTCGCGATCGAGGCCGGTACCCGGGTCATCGGGGTGCTGCCGAGTGCGAACCGGGACCCGCGGCGCTGGCCGGACGGCGACTCCTTCGTACCGGACCGCGGCGACCGGGCGCATCTGTCGTTCGGGGCCGGCGCACACGGCTGCATAGGCGCCGCGCTGAGCCGCCGGCTCGCGGACGCGATGGTCCTGGCCGTGGCGTCGGACCCGGCGGTGCGGCCGTACGCCGTCCCCGAGTACCGCGGCTGGTGGTACCGCGGTCCGTCTGCCGTACTCGCGTCCTGGAACTGAGCCCGGGGCTCTCAGGGGCGCGGTTTGCCCGACTCCGCCTTCATGAGCTTCCACCGGTGCTTCCCCTGGCGCGCTCGCTCGGCGGCGAGCCGGGCATCGGAGCGAGCCGCGATCCGCTCGTTCTCGCGTAGCAGTTTGTTGTAGCTCACCAGGCGCCGCGCGGGGAGCAGCCCGTCCTCGATGGCGGCCTTCACCGCGCACTGCGGTTCCGCGTCGTGCGCGCAGTCGTGGTACCGGCATTCGGCGGCGAGCGCTTCGACGTCCGCGAACGTCCGCTCCAGCCCGTCGCCGCCGTACAGGCCGACGCTGCGCAGCCCCGGCGTGTCGATGATGACGCCGCCCGGGACCGCGATCAGCTCACGGGCCGTCGTGGTGTGACGGCCCTTCTCGTCCCGTTCCCTCGTCTCCCCCACGGCCATCACCTCGGTCCCGGCCAGGGCGTTGGTCAGGGTCGACTTCCCGGCGCCGGACGGCCCGATCAGCGCGGTCGTACCGGGCAGGCACGCGCGGAGCAGGTCCATGCCCTCCCCGCTCACCGCACTGACGACAAGGACCGTCACACCGGGCGCCGCGGCCTGCACGTCGTCGGCGTGGCTCCGGTCGTGGGCGACGTCGGCCTTGGTCAGTACGACGACCGGCTGCGCCCCGCTCTCCCAGGCCAGCGCCAGACAGCGCTCGATGCGCCCGAGGTCCGGCTTCGCGGCGAGCGAGGACGCGATCAGCACGGCGTCGACGTTGACGGCGAGCGCCTGCCCGTCCGACGCGGCCCCGGCGCTGTTCCGGACGAGCGCGGTGCTGCGCGGCAGGAGTGCGGCGAGCGCGACCGGGCCCGGCGTACCGGGATCGACCGCGGCCCAGTCGCCGGTGCAGGGGCAGTTGACCGGGTCGGGATCCAGCACGGGCGCCGTCTCGGCTCGGACGGTGTGCACCCCGGCGCCGGAGGGGTCCGGAACGACGACGTCGCAGCGGCCGAGATCGACCCGTGCCACGCGCCCCGGGACGAGCCCGGCCGCGGTGAACGGGGCGAAGTCCGCCTCCCGTTCCCCGGTCCAGCCGTAGGCGGCGAGCGGGTGGCCGGTCCCCTGCGGGGCGTGGTTCTGGTGCGATGTCACGCGTGGGCCTTTCCGGGCGGACACGGCGACGAGCCGGTCTCAGGCGGACGCACTTGCTCGGGTTTCGCAGCGAGCAAGAGTAGTGCAGACGGCAGCCGGTGTGTGCTGATCGGCCGCGGCTCTCCCGCAAGCCGCGCGGGGCGAGCGCGGTGCGTACGCCTGCGCGCGACCAGGCCGCCCACCTGACTCAACTCTTCTCCGGCGGCTCCGCGTTCGTCTGCGGCACGCCGTCCAGATCATCGGCGTAGTGCTCGATCGCCTGCCGGTAGTCCCGCACCCGACGGTCACTGCTGGTGACGGCCAGCGTCTTCAGCAGCAGCCGCACCGCCTCGCGGCCTTCGCCCTCGTTGTACAGCGCCATGGCCAGGAAAGCATGCAGCGCAGGATCGTGCGGGAACTCCTCGAGCCCGTGCCGCAGAGTCCGCACGGCCTCCCCGTAGGAACCCAGGACCCGGTGGGTGCTTCCCAACCCGAGAAAAGCCCCGTGACGATCCTCCACAGACAAGCCCGCACCGCCCAGGGCCCGTTCATAGAACGGGACGGCTTCGTGCTCCAGGCCGAGCACATCATGTGCCCAAGCGGTCTGATAGGCGATCTCGGCATCCTCGGGATACCGCTCGGCCAGCTCCATCAGTCGTTCTCGGGCCGGCCCAGCCCGGCCCTGTTCCCTCAGCCGAACCGCTCGCGCCAGCGCCGCGGTCCTCTCGTGATCACCGCTCATGCCGCCCTACGGTGACACACCGAGGTTCCGTAACCTCCTCCCCAGGAGCTTCCGGGCCGCGCGGATTCCCGGACCCCCAGGAGTTGACGCTGCTGCCTCCTTCGGGACCGGTGTCCGACTTCCTTCTGCACATCGACATGCTGCGGAGGTCACGCGTCGAAGTCGTGGTCGCCGTACTCGACGTAGCCCCGGTCGATCAGCTCGTCCTCCAGCTCGTCCTCGTCCAGGTCCGCAAGGTCGTCCAGGTTGTCGACGGGGCCTTCGCCGAGCAGGACGTAGTCCTCGATGCCGGCGATCTCGCCGACGAGTGACGGGACGGGGACGTTCGCCCAGTCCACGGCGACCTCGAACGCGCCGTCGTACTTGTCCTCGAACAGCCCGTCGGCAAGCGCCATCTGCACCGAGGCGGGGTCGTCCGAGCCCGCGGCGTAGCCGGTCGGCTTGCCCCGCCCCAGGAAGGTGATGTCCGGGTAGCCGTCGATCCGGAGTGTCATGAACGGGTGCAGGTCTATCGACTCCGCCATTGCCCCCTGTTGGTACACGTCCAAGGCCACGTCGGCACCGCTGCTGTAGGCGAAGAGCAGCCAGACGTTGATGGACGCCTCAAGTTCGAAGTCCAGAGCCGACTTGACCTCGTCGAGGCTGCCGCAGATGTGGTGTGCGTCCTTCCTGGCCGCTCCGGGAGACACGCCGAACCTCAGGTCGTAGAAGCTCTTGGGAATCATGCGCGGGAGCGTACCTGTGGGGACCGGCAGCATCCGCGCCGACGTCGAGACGGCGGCCCGCGGTCCCGGAAGGCTAGGCGTCGAGCACCGCCTCCATGACCGCCTTCGCGATGGGCGCGCCCAGTCGTCCGCCGCCGATGTCGGCGCGGGAGATGTCCATGTCCTCGGGGTCGACGAAGACGGCGACCGCGACCGGTGACGTGCCGTCCGGCTGCTTGGCGTACGAGACGAACCAGGCGTACGGGTTCTCGTCGCGGACATCCGCGCCGTGCTGGGCAGTGCCGGGTTTGCCGCCGACCGTCACCCCGTCGATCGCGGCCCCGTCGGCGGTGCCGGCCGTGACAGCGTGCTCCATCATCTCCTGCACCTTGCGCGCGGTGCCGGGTGAGACCGCCTGGTTCAGCCGCTCGGGTTCGGTCTTCTCGACCGTGGTCAGGTCCTGGTCGCGCAGTTCTGCGACCAGGTGCGGCTGCATGAGCGTGCCGTCGTTGGCGAGCGCGGCGGTGACCATGGCCATCTGCAGCGGCGTCGTGGTGAGGCTGCCCTGTCCCATGCCGGTCAGGGCGGTCTGCGGCTCGTCCAGCCGCTGCGGGTAGGTGGAGGCGGAGGCGCGTACGGGCATGAAGTGCTCGCTGTTGAAGCCGAACTTCTCCGCCGTTTCCCTCAGCTTCCCCGCGCCCGTCCGCAGGGCCGTATCCAGGAAGACGTTGTTGCAGGACCACTGCAGGGCGGTCTTGAGCGAGGCGTCCTCGCACTGGCTGTCGGGGACGACGCTGCCGACTTCCGTCCTGCTGAGCGGCAGGGGGTATGGCGACGGGACGTCCGTGGCCGCGTCGATGTCGGTGACGGTGCCGTGCTCCAGTGCCGCGGCCGCGGTGAGGATCTTGAAGGTGGAGCCCGGTGGATACGTCTCCCGTATCGCCCGGTTGCGGAGGGGCTTGTCCTTGCGCTCGTCGAGCCGGGTGAAAGCCTCGCCCTCCGCCTCCGAGAGACCGGAGAAGGCGCCCGGGTCGTACGAAGGTGTGCTGGCCAGCGCGAGGACGGCTCCGGTCCGGGGGTCGAGGGCGACCACCGCGCCCTTGACTCCGAGGTCGGTCAGGCCCCGGTACGCCGCCCGCTGCGCGGCCGGGTCGATCGTCGTGACGACGTCGCCGCCGCGCGGCTGCCTGCCGGTGAGCAGGTCGGCGGGGCTGCGTGCCAGCCGCGGATCGGAGCCGGTGAGCAGGTCGTCGTGGACGCCCTCGAGCAGGGTCGCGCCCTGGGCCTGGGAGAAGAAGCCGGTGACCGGGGCGTACATCGGGCCGTCCCGGTACGTCCGCGCGTAGCGCAGGTCGGATCCCTTGACCGGCTTCGAGCCGGTGATCGCTCTGTCGCCGACGATGATGTTGCCGCGCGGCTCGGCAAAGGCGGCTATCAGCGTACGGCGGTTGTCCGGGTGGGTGGCCAGGCTCTCGCGCTGCGCGCTCTGCATCCAGGTCACCCGGGCGAGTATCACCAGTATGAGGAGCCCGCAGAAGACGGCGACGTGGCGGATCGTCCGGTTCACGGCGTGGCCATCGCGTCCGAGACCACGGCGGCGGCCTTGGCGATGAGCTTGTCGTCGGGCTCGGCGTCCCGGTCGGTGCCGTTGGAGAGCACCGCCATGACCAGCGGCGCGGCGTCCGGCCGCCAGACGACGGCGATGTCGTTGCGGCCGCCGAAGGTGGCCGCGGTGCCGGTCTTGTCGCCGACCTCCCAGCCCTTCGGCACCCCGGCCCGGATGGTCTCGTCCCCGGTGGTGTTGGTGCGGAGCCAGGTGGCCAGCCGCGCCCGCTCCGGCATGTCGAGTACGTCCCCCAGCACGAAGGCGCGCAGGTTCCCGGCGAGCGCTCGCGGGGTGCTGGTGTCCCGTTCCGAATCCGGGTCCCAGTCGCTGAGCGCGGGCTCGATCCGCTCCATCCGCGTGGTGTCGTCACCGGTGGTCTCCCGCAGGAACGACTCCAGCGCCTTCGGCCCGCCGAGTTCCTCGAAGAGGAGGTTGGCGGCGGCGTTGTCGCTGTAGCGCACGGCGGCGTCGCAGAGTTCGCCCAGCGTCATCCCGTCGTCCACGTGCTTCTCGGTGATGGGGGAGTTCGCGACGAGGTCGCTCCTGTCGTACGTGATCTCCTTCTCCAGGCCGGCCAGCTTCCGCTGCCGCAGCACCGCCCCGGCCTCGAACGCCTTGACCGTGGACGCGAACGGGAACCGCTCCCCGTCGCGGTACGCCACCTCCCGGCCGGTCTGCGTGTCCACGGCGTACACCCCGAGGCGGGCGTCGTGGGCACGCTCCAGTTCCTTGAACTCCCGCGTCGCGCGCTGCTGCGCGGCCGCCGCGGCGGGGGCGGACAGTGCGGCCCGGTGGTCCGGGGCGGTCGTCGTACGGCTGCCGTCGGAGCACGCCGCCGACGTCATCGCCACGAGGGTCGCCGCCGTGAGGCCCAGCAATCGGTTCGTGAGTCGCTGCATACCGAGTCATCCTCATCACCAGCGCTCATACCGTCCAATACGTGCGTGCACTGTTTGATGCGCTTTTCACATACGATCTGGTCATGGACTTGGTCGGAGCCTGCCGCGCCTTCGTCAGTGTCGGCACGCGGGAGAGCTTCACGGTCGGCGCGGCGGCCGCCGGCCTGTCCCAGCCCGTGGCCAGCCGCCGCATCGCCGCCCTGGAGAAGCACCTGGGGCAGCCGCTCTTCGAGCGCGCCGCCCGCCGCACCGAACTCTCCGCCTTCGGCCGCGACCTCCTGCCCGCCGCCCGCCGGCTCCTGGAGGCCGCCGACGCGTTGGAGCACGAGGCCCGGACCGCCGGTCTGCGCCCCTGGCGGCTCGCGGTGCCCGCGACACTGCCGACCCTCGCCCTGGCCCGCCTGGTCACCGAGGCCCGGGCGCTGGGCATCACCCTGGAGGTGCACCCCGCTGAGCCCGCGGGCCGTACCGAACTGCTGCGCACCCAGCAGGTACGCGCAGCTCTGCAGGCGGTACCGCCCGACGAGGCCGCTTGGACACTCCCGCTCGGCCTCGCCGGCCACCACGACCCGGGCGTCAGGCGCGTCCACCTCGACGCCCTACGCCCGGGGCGCGGCAGCACCGGAACGCCGCGGCGCATCTGGCTGCAGCCCGAGGACGACGTGCCGCACGTCCGCAACCCGCTGACCCGGCTGCGCGACGCCGCGGGGCTGCTGCCCGCGCAGCTCGCCGCCGCCCCCGACCTTGCGACCGCAGCCGCCGAGGCGCTCGACTCCGGCGACCTGCTGCTCTGCTCCCCGGTCCAGGCCGGCGAACTGGGCCTGGACTGGCGCCCGCTCGGCGACCACCCGCTCGCTCGCGGCTACGCCCTGACCACCGCGGACCACAGCAATCCACAGTCCCTGCAGACCCGCCTGTACGACGTCATCGCCCGCTGCCTGGGAGCCACCCCCGCGCCCGTACCGGCGCCCGCACCGGCATCCGCGCCCGCCCCCGCCCAGGAGCCCGCGTGAACACCCCGGCCCTGCTGCACGGCCTGCGCGAGCAACTGCGCGACGGCGGCCTGCACGGCTGCTTCCTCGTCCGCGACCTGCGCTCCGGCGAGGAACTGGGCATCGATCCCGACACCCAGCTTCCCGCCGCCTCCCTCGTCAAGGTGCCGCTGGCCCTGGCCACCGCCGAACGGATCCGCCGCGGCGAACTCGACGGCGCCACCGCCGTCGACGTACCGCCCGGCCGCACCAGTACCCCGGGCCCCACCGGCCTGGCCCGCTTCCGCCACCCGGCCCGTATCGCGATCGACGACCTGCTCTACCTGAGCACCTGCATCAGCGACGGCACCGCGGCCGACGCCCTCTTCGCCCTCACCCCGACCGCCCGGGTCAACGAGCTGCTGCGGGAGTACGGCCTGCACGGCATCACCCTGCGCCACACCATGGCCGACCTCACCGACACCCCAGCCGAACACCTCGGCCCGCACGACACCGAGGGCCGCCTCGCGCTCTCCCTCGCCATCGACGCCGCCACCGACGGCCACGGCCACCCGGTACGCCAGCTCGACAACTCCCGTACCAACACCGGCAGCGCCCGCGCCTGGACCGACCTCCTCCAGGCCCTGTGGACCCCGTCGGCCATCCATCCCGAGACGGCGGAACGCGTCCGGGCCCTGATGGCCCACAACGTCCTCCGCCACCGCCTCGCCCCGGACTTCGCCTCGGACGCCACCACCTGGTCCTCCAAGACCGGCACCCTGCTGAACCTCCGCCACGAAACCGGCGTCGTCGAACACCCCGACGGTCAGGTCTTCGCCGTCACGGCCCTTACCGAATCCCGCGTCCCCGCCACCGCCCAGCCCGCCGCGGAGGCCCTCATGGGCCACGTCGCCCGCACCCTCTGCAACCACCTGCGGCAGCGTTGACACGGATCGCGGCTGACGCCCTCGGGTTCCTACGGCGATCTCTACGGCAAGGTGCCGAGGTCACCGCCGACGACGGTCCCGGGGATCGGGGGGCGGTCCCAGAGGGCGAGGATCTCGTTCGCCAGGGCGACGGTCGCGCGCGGATCCCAGTCGGCGTAGACCATGATGGCGGCGGCCGACAGGCTGCGCGGGACAGCAGCGGCATCGAGAAGGACACGCCAGTACTCCGGCGCGAGTTCCAGGAACTCCAGCCCCGTCAGCCCGGCGATCTCCAGTGGATCGGCCAGGGTCCCGGGGCGGCAGGAGAGGCTGCGCAGGCGTGGCAGCCCGGCAACGGGTGCCAGACTGATCGGCTCGCCGTCCCAGACACCGAGGCTCAGCACTTCCAGTTCGGGATGGACCGCGGCCTCAATGCTCCTCACGCGCGCGTGGTTGACCCACGCCGCGTGGGGAAGGTCGTCGCCTTGACGCCCGGAATACCAGTCCCGTTCCGGATCCTGCACCAGGTCGGTGAGGGACTCGGCCAACAGCCCGGCACCGACGCTCTGCTCGTGGCTGAGCACGATGATCTGCCCGGAGTGGCCGCCCGGGCCCGGCGTCAGGTCGACGGCGACCTGATCCCCACCGCCGGTGTCGCCGATGACGATCCATCCGGGCGAGCCGACCAGATCCTGCACGGCGGCGTCCGGCCCGGTGACAGCCGTCTCCATGGCCGCCTGCTCCCACTGGAAGCGACGGCGTGATCTGTCGGCGATGGAAAGGCCGTCCAGGCTGTTCAGCTCGAAGCCGACCGTGTCGAAGACGCGTTCCGCCGCTTCTTCATCCTCACCCCAGTCGGCAAACCGTGCGCGTGTCACCCGGTAGAGGACCTTGATCTCCTCGGGCAGTGCCACTCCCAGCCGGGCCTCTGCCGCGCCGATCTCAGCCTCGGTGGCGCCGATCGCCTCGGGTATCCGCTCACGCAGCGTCCGTTCCAGCAGCGCCAGATCCACGGACGGAGCGGGCCGCACCCCGGGCACGGCCTCGGGCAGGCGGCGCCATGGCTCGGGCACTGCCCCCTCGACCAGGAGCAGCGCCCCCGGGTGAGCGCTTGCGCGGGTATCCGCAGCGGGGCTGGGATCGAACAGGTGAAGCACAGCTTTCCCGCTCGGCGGGATCTCCACGGCGAACGCGATGTCGGCGACATCTGCCGCTGTGAGCGCGTTCTGCACCCTCTCGACGGTGTCGAACTTCTCCAAGAGCGCGTTCCGCACCCGATCGATTGCGCCGAACTCCTTCTGCATGTCCCACGCCAGCAGGGCACGGCCCGCCTGCGGGCGCCGTTGTGGCAGAGGCACACTCCATGAGTCCTGGCCGACTCTCCCCACCACGGAGCCGCCGGGCGCCGCGAGGGTCTGGGCATGGACTGTCCGCAGGAGGCGCAGCAAGGGCTCCCAGGTGGCGAAGTCATGCAGCGAGGACACCGGTGGCCTCCAGCCGATTCGGTGATCAGGACGGCGGAGATTATGCCGTCTGCCACCGACAATCCCTTTTCCCCTTACGCCGATTCCGCGGCCCGCCGCACACCGCCGGACTCTCGTACTGCCGACACAGTGTGGCCCCGCCCGGGAACCGCCTTGCCGCCCCGCCGCCCAGCAGTTCTGCAGCCGTCCAGGTTCCGCTCAAGAGGCGCGGAGATCCGCTGTCGCCGCGGCGGCGGAAACTGCGCGGTCGCCTCGGGGTTCAGTGGCCGTAGTTCCACTCGCACAGGTCGACCACCGCCGGGTCGACCTGGCCGCGTGCCGAGCGGCACTGTGCCGCCATGTCGACGCTCGGGGAAGCCGAGTGCTTCGGGAGGCCGTGCGGCGTGCGGGGGCGCGGTAGCGGGGGCCTCGGGGCGGCCGTCGACTTCGGCCTCGGACGGGGGCGGGGAGCTGCGGAGCGTGGTGCTTCGACAGGGCCCGCCCCGGCGGCAGGTGCCGGTCGGGGTGGGGCCGCTCGCCGGGTCGGCGGTGGCTTCTGGCCGCCCTCGGGAGCCTTCGGTGGTCCGGGGTCGGCCCGTCTCGTCGCGGACTTCCCCGTCGGCGTGGTCGCGTCCGGGGCGGGCTCGTCGTCCGGGGTGTGCGCCGCGTTGGCGGGCTGTGCCCGCTCTCGCTGCGCGTCCGGATCCGGCGAGCCCGACACCGACATACAGCCCGAGGTGAGAACCGCCATCGCGGCGGCGCTCCCGATCACGTTCCAGCGCATCCGCCTACCCTGGCGGACTCCTTGCCTCCGCTCGCGCGCCACGCCGAGGTGCGGTTGCCCGACTTGGCGCGGATTGTCTCCGGCGGGCGTCACACGTCGAACAGTCCGTGCGAACAGTCGCCTTCTGTGCGAGAGGACCGGAGCCCGGGGCGGTGGCGGCCCGGGCTCCGGTCGGCGTCGCATCCGTTACGGGCGTTCGCGGATGGCGATGGCGTCGTAGACCAGCCAGGAACCGGCGGCGTTGGTGAGCGTGAGGGTGTTCCGGCCGGTACGCAGCCGGTCGGCCGGGAGCGTGACGTCGAGCGTGCTCGGGCGGATCGCTCCGTCCTTTCCGTCACCCCAGTGGTAGCCCTGGCCGCCGCCCTTGGCAGCGGTGACGTTCGTGGCCGGCCCGTCGTTGAGGGAGAGCTGCAGGGTCGGCGGTCCGGATTCGTGGGTGTCGATGAGCCAGGCGGTGAAGGCCAGATCGGCGGCGGGTGCCTCGTCGAGGTCGAAGCGCAGGGTGAAGGTGTGCGGCTTGGCCCCCGCCCAGCCGTCGCTGGGGCCGGGGTGGATGTAGCTCCAGGCGGTCGCCGGGTCGCTGCTGCCGATCGTGAAGTCGACGCCGTCGGGGAACGTCTTGGGGTAGTCGCCGTAGCGGGCCGGCGACAGCGCGAACTCCCCCGTGGCCAGGTCGATGTTGCCGACCAGGGCCACCTTGCGGCTCACGGTCGCGGACAGTTCGCTGTCGACGCCGCCCTCCCCCCATGCGGCGGTGAGCGTCAGGGACTGCTCGCCCGACGCATCCGCCGGCGGGGTGAGGGTGAACGTGGTCGTGGCCTTTCCGCCGGCCGCGACGTCGAGCGATCGCTTCGCGGGCTCGACCGTCCAGCCGTCCGGCGCCTTCAGGCCGACGTCGACGGCGTGTGCCCGGTCGACGTCGTTGCTGTTGACCTGCACCCGTACGGTCGACGGCGTGTCCTGCAGCAGGATCAGCCGCTCCGGCACGGCCTCGATCGCCAGTACCGGTGCGATGTGGACGTACGTGATGGCGTCCGGTAGTTCGGTGCCGTCGGCGTCCTTTCCGCTGATCACGACGCGGTGCAGTCCCGGCGCCGCGTCGGGGCCGACGCGGAGGGTGAGGTCCAGTTCGGCCGTGGCGTCCCCGGGGGACGTGAGGGTTCCGCTCGCGGGCTGGAGGGTGATGCCGCTCGGGGTCTGGGCACGCCAGGTGGCTTTGACCGGCCGGTTCGTGAGGTTGCGGGCGGCCAGCGTGAGGGTGCCGCTTTCGCCCGCGTCGAGGCGTACGGTGTCGCGCGTGGTGTGGAGCACCGCGGGCGCTTCCGGCGACTTCGAGGGCGGCAGTTCCGCTACGCCCCACTTCTTGTTGGGCTCCGGGCCCATCCACAGCTCCAGCGTGCCGCCCTCGGCGAGCCGGTCGTGGTGGAACCAGGCGTTGTCCTGCCGCCGGCCGTTCAGGGCCGCCCGCTGGATGTACATGTGCTCGGCCGAATTGTCGTGGGTGACGATCCGGAACCGGCCGCCCGCATAGTAATCCGGGTGCAGTTGGATCGTGACCGCGTCGAACACCGGTGAGGTGATGTCGTACACCGGCCGGGACAGGCTCGCCCCCGTCACCTCGAACAGCCCCATCGCCATCAGCGCACTCATCGACCCCATCTGGCCCTGGTCCTCGTCGAAGTGGCCGTAGCCGTCGGTGGTCGAGACCGCGCCGTAGGTCTTCTCCTTCACCTGCCGCACCCAGTACTGGGTCAGCCACGGATGTCCCACGTAGTTGAAGAGGTGCGCCACCTGCAGTCCGGGCTGGTTGCCGTAGCTGACGTGCCCCTTCCCGTACTCGGCGATGAAGTTCGCGTCCGCGGACTGCTCGAAGGCGTAGTTGAGCTTGTCCGCGTACGCCTTCCGGCCGCCGAGCCTGTTGGCCAGGGCGATCACGTCGTGCGAGGTGAACCAGGTCGCCTGCCATGAATTCGCCTCGACGAAGTCGTCGTGCGACAGCGGGTCGAACGGGTCCTGCCAGCGGCCGTTCATGGCACGCGGCCGGATGAATCCGGTGGACCGGTCGAAGAGGTTGCGCCAGCTCCCCGACCGTTCGATGAGGTAGGCGCCCATGTCGGTGTCGTCCCACACCTCGAACTCGCCCAGCCCCACGTTCTCCCCGGTGCCGCCGGTCGCCTCGAACCGCACCCAGCTCACGCGCTTGGGCCGGAACTCCACCACCTTGTTCCGGCCGTCACCGGGAATGCCGTCCACCTTGACCGACGACCCGTCGCTGAACGACAGCACACCGGAGTTCACCCGTGAGTCGCCCTCGGTGCGGTCGCCGAGCACCACCTTGTGGACGCGCTTCTTCTCCGCCCAGCTCAGCTTGATCCACGGCTTCCGCTCTTTCGACGCCCACTCCACGTTCACCGGCTCGGTCACGCTGGACCTCGGCGGCCGCCCGTCGACCGCCCGCACACCCGCCTGCGTCGAGTCGTTCACCTGCGACGACACGGACACCTCGGCGAACTGCGCCACGTTCAGGCCCGACTTCCCCAGCCGCCGCGCCAACTGCCCCAGCGTCCAGTCCTGGAACGCGTACTCCAGGGTCTGCCCGGCACCGCCTTCCAGCGGTCCGCCGCAGATCTCGTTCGGTACGTATCCGAGGTCGAAGTAGTAGCGGGCGCCGCCGCAGCTCCCCCAGCGCCCGTATTCGAACGAGCCGGCCTCGAAGAGGCCGCCGAGGGAGTGGGCGTCGAGCATGGCCTCGTAGGCGAGGTCGATGTCGAAGTCCCGGATCCCCTTGTTCCAGGCGCCGCTGATGAACGACGTCACGGGCGATCCGGTCATCACCCACGAGTAGTCGCCGGCCACGGGGCCTCGCGGGAGCAGCCCCCCGTCCTGGTACATCCGGAGCTGCGACTTCACGATGCTGGAGTAGATCTCCGGATAGGCCAGCCCCAGCACGGTGTTGAGGTTCCACTGCGTCAGCCACAGCGCGTCGTAGTTGTACATCGCGTACCGCGGCAGACCGCGGGCGTCCGACGGAATCTTCTGGACCTTGCGGTGCTGCCAGGTGTTGTCGAGGTACGTGCCGTCGGCGTCGCTGATCACGCTGCGGCCGCAGAGAACGTGGAACAGGTCGGTATAGAACTTCACCTGCTGCTGGTCGCTGCCCCCTTCGACGTCGATACGGCCCAGCAGCCGGTTCCAGTGCTCCTGCGACGCCGCCTTGACCGCGTCGAAGTCCCACCCCGGCAGTTCGGCGTCCAGGTTCTTGCGCGCCCCTGCGACCGACGTGAAGGACAAGGCGACCTTCACCTGGACCTGCTCCCCCGCGTCGAGACGGCCGTAACGGACATAGAAGCCCGCGCTGTCACCCTCGACCTCGTCGACCGCGGCACCGCCGTCGGCAAGCTCGCCGTCCGCCCAGCCGTGCATGGAGTCGAAGGCCCGGTCGAACCGGATGCTGAAGAAGAGCTGGTTGTTGTGGTCGGGATAACTGGTGCCGCGCTGGAATACGTAGCCTTCCACCTCGCGGTCGCCGCGCCTGGTGACGCGGGCGTTCTTCATGATCGCCTCGCCCAGGGTCCCGCCGAGGTTGACGACGATCTCGCTCCCGCCGGCCTCGTCGTACGTGTAGCGGTGCAGGCCGACGCGATCGGTGCAGGTCAGCTCGGCGGTGATGCCGTACCGGTCCAAGTGCAGCCGGTGGTAGCCGGGTTCCGCCACCTCACCGACATCGTGATTCACGTACGACTGCCAGCCGGTGTCACCCTCCAGCTTCGGCACCCCCTCTCCGGTCGTGGGCATCACCTGCACCCCGGAGATCTGCCAGCAGTGCAGGTGGCTGAAGCCCTTGACCTGGTTCTCCTTGCGCATGTAGCCCGTCCCCCACGTCGCGTGGGTGCTGGTGTCCGGGCGCAGCTTGACCAGGCCGAAGGGGTTGCTCGCCGACTGGAAGAAGAAGAACCGGCCCCGGTCAGCCTCCACCCAGGGGTTCACGAGCTTCACGTAGTCCCGGCCCGCCTCCCCCGCGGCTTCCCCGGCCCCCGGCGCCGCCGCCCAGGCGCTCCCCGGGCCGTACGCGCCCACCACGCCGGCGCCGAGCACGCCGCCGGTGGACAGGAGGAGGCGGCGGCGAGACATTCCACCGATGGCTTTCCGTGCAGGCATGGGCAATCCCCTGTCGATTCGTTGGGACACGGATGACGAGCTCGATGCGCGGTCGTGCACGGTGGACGGCGGCTACGGCGTCTCGCGGATGGCGAGGGCGTCGTAGACGATCCAGGAGCCGGCCGAGTTGGTGAGCGTGACGGTGTTCCGGCCGGCGCGGAGCCGGGCGGCGGGGAGGGTGACGTCGAGGATGGCGGGGCGGATGGCTCCGCCGGTGCCGTCGCCCCAGTGGAAGCCGTCACCGCCGCCGCCGGGGAGGCTGACGGTGGTGGCCGGTCCGTCGTTGAGGGCGACCCGTATGGACGGTCCGGACTGCTGGGTGTCGACGAGCCAGGCGGTGAGGGCCAGGTCGGCGGCGGGTGCCTTGTCCAGGTCGAAGCGGAGGGTGAAGGTGTGGGTCTTGGCGCCGGCCCAGGCGTCGCTGGGGCCGGGGTGGATGTAGCTCCACGCGGTCGCCGGGTCGCTGCTGCCGATGGTGAAGTCGACGCCGTCGGGGAAGGCGGCGGGGTAGTCGCCGTAGCGGTTCGGTGCCAGCGCGAACTCCCGCGTGGCCAGGTCGGCGTCGCCGAGACGCGCGACGACCCGGTGGACGGTGGCGGCGGGCTGGTGCTCGGCGCTGCCCCAGCCGCGTTCGGCGAGCAGGGTGAGGGTCTGCGGTCCGGCGGCGCCCTGCGGCGGGGTGACGGTGAAGGTGGTGGTGGCGCTCGCGCCCGCGGCGACCTGCACGGTGCGGACCGGCGGCTCGACGCGCCAGCCCTCGGGGGTCCGCAGGGAGACGTCGGCGCCGAGATCCTGGTCATCGTTGCCGGTCAGCCGCACCTGGAAGGTGACGGGGGCGGATTCCAGCAGATGCAGCTCCGCGGGCTCGGTCTCGATGGAGAGCGCGGGTGCGACGTGGACGTACGTGATGGCGTCGGGTAGTTCGGTGCCGTCGGCGGCCCGGCCGGTGATCACGACGCGGTGCAGTCCTGGCGCGGTGCCGCCGGCGACTCGCAGGGTGAGGTCGTGCTCGCCGGTGCCGTCGGCGGGTGCGGTGAGGGTTCCGCTCGCGGGCTGGATCGTGATGCCGGTGGGGGTCTGGGCGCGCCAGGTGGCTTTGACCGGGCGGCGGGTGAGGTTGCGGGCGGCCAGCGTGAGGGTGCCGCTCTCCCCCGAGTCGACCCGTACGGTGTCACGCGTGGTGTGGAGGACGGCGGGTGCCTCGGGCGACTTCGAGGGCGGCAGTTCCGCTACGCCCCACTTCTTGTTGGGCTCCGGGCCCATCCACAGCTCCAGCGTGCCGCCCTCGGCGAGCCGGTCGTGGTGGAACCAGGCGTTGTCCTGCCGCCGGCCGTTGAGAGCAGCGCGCTGGATGTACATGTGCTCGGCGGAATTGTCGTGGGTGACGATCCGGAACCGGCCGCCCGCGTAGTAGTCCGGGTGCAACTGAATGGTCACCGCGTCGAACACGGGCGAGGTGATGTCGTACACCGGCCGGGACAGGCTCGCCCCCGTCACCTCGAACAGCCCCATCGCCATCAGCGCACTGATCGACCCCATCTGGCCCTGGTCCTCGTCGTGCCCCCCGTATCCCTTCGTCGTGGTCGTACCGCCGTACGTGATCTCCTTGACCTTGCGCACCCAGTACTGGCTCAGCCAGGGATGGCCCACGTAGTTGAAGAGGTGCGCCATCTGCAGGCCGGGCTGGTTGCCGTAGTTGACGTACGCGTCCTCGTCGCCGTTCTGCCCCGCCCCCGTGAACTCGGCCTCCTCGGACCGCTCGAAGGCGCCGTTGAGCTTGTCGGCGTACGCGCTCCTGCCGCCCAGCCTGTTGGCAAGACCGAGGACGTCGTACGAGGCGTACCAGGTGGCCTGCCAGGAGCTGGCCTCGACGAAGTCGTCGGGGGACAGCGGGTCGAAGGGGTCCTTCCAGCGGCCGTTGGCGTCCCTGGGCCGGATGAACCCGGTGGCGCGGTCGAAGAGGTTGCGCCAGCTCCCCGACCTCTCGATCAGGAAGGCACCGGCATCGGTGTCGTCCCACACCTCGAACTCGTCGAGCCCCACGTTCTCGCCGGTGCCGCCGGTCGCCTCGAACCGCACCCAGTTCGTCCGCCGGGGCCGGAACTCCACGACCTTCTTCCGGCCGTCACCGGGAATGCCGTCCACCTTGACCGACGACCCGTCGCCGAACCACAGCACACCGGAGTTCACCCGCGAGTGACCCTCGGTGCGGTCGCCGAGCACCACCCTGCGGACGCGCTTCTTCTCCGCCCAGTCCAGCCTGATCCACGGCTTCCGCTCCGTCGACGCCCACCCGGCGCTCCCCGGCCCGGTCATGCTGGACCGCGGCGGCCGCCCGTCGACCGCCCGCGCGCCCGCCTGCGTCGAGTCGTTCACCTCCGAGGACACCGACACCTCGGCGAACTGCGCCACGTTCAGCCCGGACTTGCCCAGCCGCCGCGCCAACTGCCCCAGCGTCCAGTCCTGGTACGCGTACTCGACGGTCTCCCCCGAGCCGC
Organism: Streptomyces sp. NPDC004134; assembly: GCF_042874195.1. Classification (NCBI taxonomy): domain Bacteria; kingdom Bacillati; phylum Actinomycetota; class Actinomycetes; order Kitasatosporales; family Streptomycetaceae; genus Streptomyces; species Streptomyces sp. NPDC004134. The sequence goes on from NZ_JBIAMS010000002.1 coordinate 36,851, forward strand.
GGCTGCGCCATCCGGCGTGCAGGTCGTGGGGTACGTACCCGATGTCGAGGTAGGCGCGGCCGCCGCCGTGGTTCTCGCCCCAGGTGGCGTATTCGTACGGGGCCTTGTCGAAGAGGCCCCCGAGGGAGTGGGCGTCGAGCATGGCCTCGTAGGCGAGGTCGATGTCGAAGTCCCGGATCCCCTTGTTCCAGGCGCCGCTGATGAACGACGTGGCCGGGGAGCCGGTCATGACGAACGAGTAGTTGCCGGCCACCGGGCCTCGCGGCAGCAGCCCCCCGTCCTCGTACATCCGGAGCTGGGACTTCACGATGCTGGAGTAGATCTCCGGATAGGCCAGCCCCAGCACGGTGTTGAGGTTCCACTGCGTCAGCCACAAGGCGTCGTAGTTGTACATCGCGAACCGCGGGCGGCCCGAGCTGTCGAGCGGCAGCCGGCCGATCCGGCCGCGGCTCCAGGTGTCGTCGAGGTACGTGCCGTCGGCGTCGCTGATGACGCTGCGGCCGCACAGGACATGGAACAGGTCGGTATAGAACTTCACCTGCTGCCGCTCGGTGCCGCCTTCGGCGTCGATGCGGCCCAGCAGGCGGTTCCAGTGCTCCTGCGACGCCGCCTTGACCGCGTCGAAGTCCCACCCCGGCAGCTCCGCCACCAGGTTCTTCCGCGCCCCGGCCACCCCGGTGAAGGACAGCGCGACCTTCACCTGCACCTGCTCCCCGGCGTCGAGACGGCCGTACCGGACGTAGAAGCCCGCGCCGTCGCCCTCGACCTCGTCGACCGCGGCGCCGCCGTCGGCAAGCTCACCGTCCGCCCAGCCGTGCATGGAGTCGAAGGCCCGGTCGAACCGGATGCTGAAGTAGAGCTTCGTGCGCTTGTTGTCGCTCTGGCCGTAGTAGTAGCCGTTGGTGATCGCGCCGGCCTGGGCGACGTATCCCTCGACGACCCGGTCGCTCACCCTGGTGACGTGGGCGTCCTGCATCTCGGCCTCACCGAGTACGCCGCCGAGGTTGACGACGATCTCGCCGGGACCCTGTTCGTCGTACGTGTAGCGGTGCAGACCGACGCGATCGGTGCAGGTCAGCTCGGCGGTGATGCCGTACCGGTCCAAGTGCAGCCGGTGGTAGCCGGGTTCCGCAACCTCGCCGGCATCGTGATTCACGTACGACTGCCAGCCGGTGTCACCCTCCAGCTTCGGCACCCCCTCCCCCGACGTGGGCATCACCTGCACTCCGGCGATCTGCCAGCAGTGCAGGTGGCTGAAGCCCTTCACGTGGGATTCGCTCCTGCGGTAGCCGGTGCCCCAGACCGAGTGGGTGCTGGTGTCCGGGCGCAGCTTGACCATGCCGAAGGGGTTGCTCGCCGACTGGAAGAAGAAGAACCGGGCGACGTCGGCCTCCACCCACGGGTCGACGAGGCGTACGTAGTCGCGGGCGGGCCCGGCCGCGGGCGCGTCGCCCGGCGCCGCCGCGGCGGCCGTGCCTCCGACGACACCTGCGCCCAGGGTGCTCACGGCGAGCAGCCCGCTGGTGGAGGCCAGGAAGCGGCGGCGGGACGTGGCCGGAGTGGACGGATCGGGCTGCGACATGTCTCTGCCTTGTCTTTGAAGCGGCGCGCGGGACCGTTCGGTGCCGTGCGCCTGCGTTGTCGATGACCCTGGTGGTGCCGGTGCTCAAGCACCCCTGGCAGTCCGGCCGACCGGCTCGCGACCCGGCACGGCGCCTCACCGGAGAGCGGACTGCAAGCACGGGCTGGGGCCGAGGGGCCCGGTGCGCCGGTCCTTCAAGTGACGGAATGTCTGGGCGAGTTATCGTTACCATGTGGCAGTGCGGTTGGAACGTAAGGGCCGGATGGGCCCGCGTCAAGGGGGTGCGTTCCTCCGAGTTGAGTCGCACCCTCCTGAGCTGGTACGCAAGAAGATCACCGCGCTGCAGCGGGGAACTCCCCGTCGGCGAGCGGGCTTTAGGCTGCACCGGCATCGCGCTCGACGCGAAGATAGCGTTACCATCGCCCTGCCGAACTCGGATCGATACGCTTCCCCACACGTTCCGTGCTCCCGGCGTCGCTCTCCGGCCTCACGTCATGGCGTTCGGTGCTAGCGTGGTGCCGCTCGGCAGGTCGGCGGCAGGGATCGCGGAATCTCCTCGTCCGTCGCCGTTCGGCGGGCCGGGCGCGGGGGCGCCTCGACGTGACACAACGGGGAGAAGACGGTGACCGAGGACTCGCCATCTCGCCGCCCTCCGACGATGCGGGACGTCGCCGAGCACGCCTCGGTGAGTCCCATGACGGTGTCCCGGGTGCTGCACGACGACCCCGGGGTGAGCAAGGCAACCCGGGAGCGCGTGCTCGCCGCGGTCGACTCCCTCGGCTACCGGCGCAACGAGGTCGCCCGCAACCTCCGGCTGGGGCGGACCAGCGGGCTGATCGGCCTCGTGGTCACGAACCTCGCGAACCCCTTCTACTCCCAGTTCGCCCTCGGCGTGGAAGCGGGCGTCAGCCCGCACGGCCTGAAGGTCGTCCTCACGAACACCGACGAGGACGTGGAACGCGAGCGGCGGCTCGTGGAGGAGCTGACCGCCCGCCGCGTCGACGGCATGATCGTCGTGCCGGCCGGCAACGACCACTCCCACCTCGCCGCGCAGCCGGGCTCCGTGCCCATCGTCCTGGGCGCCCGGCCCCCGTCCGGCGTGCCGCTGGACTGCGTGCTGGTGGACGACTTCGGTGGCGCGCGCGAGGCGACGGCCGGTCTCCTGGCGGCCGGCCACACCCGGCTGGGCTTCCTCGGCCTGCCCCCGTCCGTCTGGACCAGCTCCGAACGGTTCCGCGGCTTCTGCGTCGCGCTGGAGGAGGCGGGCGTCGCACTGGACGAGCGGTACGTGCGGCTGCGGCAGCGCACCATCCCGGCCGCCGAGGCCGCCGCCCGGGAGCTGCTGGAACTCCCCGGGCCCCCCACGGCGCTCTTCTGCGCCAACAGCCGCAACACCCTCGGTGCCTTCCGCGCCGCGAGCCGGCTGGGGCGCCCCGTCAGCCTGGCGGGTTTCGACGACTTCGAGTTGGCCGACGTACTCGGCGTGCCGCTGATCGTGGCGTACGACCCGCGCGAACTCGGCCGGCGCGCGGCGGAACTGCTGCTGCGCCGCATGAACGAACCGGATGCCGATCCGGACGATGCCGCGCCGCTGCGGATCGTCGTTCCCACGAAGGTCGTGCGCTACGGCGACCCCGGTTCCGGCCCTCACTGACGGGCTGCGGATCCCACCGCGATTTCCGGTGATGGCCGGACATACGGCCTCGTGACCCGATCCGGATATCGCGGTCCACATTGCTTCGCGACGGGCCAGGGAAGCCATAACCGCGGCTGATACCCCTATCGCGGATCTCCGCCTTCCGCCCCCGTGACCACCGTGTTTCCATCTCATGCACTCACACCGTGGTGAGAGGAACTCCCTTGACAGCACTGCATACAGCGATAGCCATCCTCGTGGTCATCCTGCTCATTCTGGTACCGAAGGTCGAACCGGTGATCGCCCTGGTCATCGGGTCCCTCTATCTCGGTATCGCGTCCGGCCTCGGCTTCGAAGGCACCATCCACACGATCGTGGACGGATTCGGCGACATCATGGCGGAAGTCGGTCTGCTGATCGGCTTCGGCGTACTTCTCGGTTCGCTGCTGAACTCCATGGGTTCGCTGCAGAAACTGGTCGAGAAACTGCTGCGCGCCCTCGGCCCCGGAAAGCTCCCCTATGCGCTCGCCGGGGCCCTGAGCGCGGTCTTCCCGTCCATTTACGTGGACGTCCAGCTCGTCCTCGCCGCCCCGCTGGCCAAGTCCGCGGCGCCGCGCATGGGGCGCTACGGGCTGCCGATGATGAGCGGCGCGCTGAGCGCGGGCATCCTCGTCGGCTACGTGTTCGTCGTGCCCGGCCTCGGCACCCTGGCGATCGCCGGGCTGCTGCACGTACCGCTCAGCACGATGCTGGTGTACGGGTTCGTCCTCGGCCCGCTGGCCGCGCTGCTCACCACGTTCCTCTACGGCCGGCTGCTGCGCCACGGCCTGTGGAACCCCGAGACCGACGAGGTGCCCGACGCCGAGGGCACGCAGGAAGAACGGGACGAGCGGGCCGACCGCGACGCCCCGGCCGCCGACGCGGGCGGCTCGGGCGGCGCGAAGTCCGTACCCCCGCGCGGCCCCCGCGGGAACGCCGCGGCGCCCGGCTCCGGCCGCCGCCCGGCGGGCGGCTCCGGCGCGGTCACGACCGCCGAGGCACCGGCCGCGGCCACCACCGTGGCGGCGGACGTCACCGAGGCCGACGTACCCGGAGCCCGCCGGCCGATGCCGCCGCTGTACCTCGCGCTGCTGCCGATCGCCGTCCCGCTGCTGCTCATCGCGACCGGCGCGATCAGCGACGCCGCCGGGGTGAAGTCCGATCTGCTCACCTTCCTCGGCGATCCCGCGTTCGCCCTGTTCGCCGGCCTGGTCGGCGCGTACGCCCTGGCGAAGTGGGTGCTCACCGACGAGCGGGTGGGCGAGGCGATGACCGAGGGCTTCCACAGCACGGGGCAGATCCTGCTCGTCACCGGCGTCGGCGGCTCGCTCGGTGCGGTGATCGGCGAGACGGGTCTCGACGACGTGCTCGCCGGCGTCTTCTCTGCCGACGCGGGCATGTCCACCGTCGTGACGATCCTGCTGGTCTGGCTGGTCGCGGCCCTCCTGCACCTGGCCATCGGGTCGATCGGCGTCGCCGCCATCGCCGCGGCCGGGATCATCGCCCCGATCATGGGGGAACTCGCCGTGCCGCCGGCCGTGCTGGCGCTGGCGATCGGCTCGGGATCGCTCTTCGCCCTCCAGGTGAACAGCAACTTCTTCTGGATGTTCCAGCCGCTCCTCGGGGTGACCACGCGGGGCGCGCTCAAGGCGCTCACCTTCGTCACCGCGCTGGCCTCCGTCGTCTCGCTCGCCCTCGTCATCGCCGTGAGCTTCGTGGTCTGAGGTCCGCCGCCGGTCCCCAGAGAGCAAGCCCGAGAGAAAGAAGCGCATGCAACCCCTCCGCGGAATCACCGTCGTCTCGCTCGAACAGGCCGTCGCCGCGCCGTACGCCACCCGCCAGCTCGCCGACCTCGGCGCCCGCGTGATCAAGGTGGAGCGGCCCGGCAGCGGTGACTTCGCCCGCGCGTACGACGGCCGCGTGCGCGGGCTCAGCTCGCACTTCGTGTGGGCCAACCGCAACAAGGAGTCGCTGACCCTCGACATCAAGGACCCGCGCGGCAGCGACGTGCTGCGCCGGCTGCTCGCGCGCGCCGACGTCTTCGTGCAGAACCTGGCACCGGGCGCGGCCGGGCGCGCCGGGCTCGGCTGGGCGGAACTGCACGCCGCGCACCCCCGGATGATCGTCTGCGACATCTCCGGCTACGGCGCCCCGGGCCCGTACGCCACCGCGAAGGCGTACGACCTGATGGTGCAGAGCGAGTCCGGGCTGCTGTCGGTGACCGGCACGGCCGCGGAGATGGCGAAGGTGGGCATCTCGGTGTCCGACATCGCGGCGGGGATGTACGCCTACAGCTCGGTCCTCGCCGCCCTGATCGAGCGCGGCAGGACCGGCGAGGGGGCGCACGTCGAGGTGTCGATGCTGGAGGCCACGGTGGAGTGGCTGGGCTTCCCGCTCTACTACGCCTTCGACGGCGCCGAGCCGCCGCCGCGGGCCGGTGCGGCGCACGCCACGATCTATCCGTACGGCCCCTTCACCGCCGGGGACGGCAAGGTCGTCATGATGTGCGTCCAGAACGAGCGCGAGTGGGCGGCGTTCTGCGAGCGCTTCCTGCGGCGGCCCGAGCTGGCGGAGCATCCGGACTACGCGGGCAACGCGGCCCGTAACGCGCACCGCGAAGCCCTCGGCGCGCTCATCGCGGCACGCTTCGCCGAGCTGACCGGCGCCGAGGCCGTCGAACTGCTGGCGGCGGTCCCGGTGGCGCACGCCCGGGTCAACTCGCTCGCCGATGTATGGCGGCACCCGCAGTTGGCCGCCCGCAACCGCTGGCACGAGGTGCAGACCCCGGCGGGTCCGATACCGGCGCTGGCCCCGCCGGGCCCGGTCGACGACGCCCCGCGGATGGATCCCGTGCCCGGGCTCGGCGAGCACACCCGGGACATCCTCGCCGAGGTGGGTCTCGCGGCCGACGAGATCGACGCGCTGGCCGCGGAGGGCACCGTATGACCGGGCACGCGGTGGCGCTCGGCACGGCGGTGAGCTGGCTGTTCGTGCCCGCCACCCGGCCCGACCGGTTCGCGAAGGCCGTCGGGAGCGGCGCCGACGCCGTGATCGTCGACCTGGAGGACGCCGTGGCCGCCGCCGACAAGGCGGCCGCCCGGGACAGCCTGACCGCCGGCTGGCCGCGGGACGCCGCCGTGCCGGTGGCGGTACGGGTCAACGGTCCCCTGACCGCCGAGTCCGCCGACGACCTCGCCGCCTGCCGGGCGCTGTCCCCCGCGGCCGTCGTGCTGCCCAAGGCGGAGTCCGCGGCACAGGTGCGGCAGGCCGCACGGGCGAGCGGCGCCCCCGTACTCCCCCTGATCGAGTCGGCGCGCGGGCTGGTCGGTCTCGACGGCATCGCGGCGGAGCCCGACTGCCTGCGGCTGCTGTTCGGCAGCGTCGACCTCGCACTCGATCTGGGCGTACGGGACGACCTGGCGCTCGACTCCGCGCGGGCGGATCTGGTCCGCTGGTCGGCCGCGCACGGACTGCCCGCGCCCGTCGACGGCGTCACCACGGCGGTACGCGACGCGCCGGCCGTGACCCGGGCCGCCCGCCGCGGCCGCGCCTGGGGCTTCGGCGGCAAGCTGTGCATCCACCCGGCGCAGGTGGCGCAGGTGCACGCCGCCTACGCGCCCGACGAGGACGAGCTGGCCTGGGCCCGGCGGGTGCTGGCCGCGGGTCACGACGGTGCGGCGGCGGTGGCCGGTGAGATGATCGACCGGCCGGTCGTCGAACGCGCCCGCCGCATCGCCGCGCAGGCCGGGCGGCGCACCTCCGCGTAGGCGCCGGGCGGGACACGTCCCGTCGGCGAGACCTCAGTGGGAAGGCGGTGCGGAGAGGCCCGTGGACATCGCTCAACTGCGTGACTTCATCGCCGTCGTCGACGCCGGCAGCCTGTCCCGGGCCACCCGGGCGCTGCACGTCTCCCAGCCCGCGATCAGCCAGCGCATGGCGCAGCTCGAAGCCCATCTCGGGGTGCGGCTCCTGGACCGCGGCCCGCGCGGCGTGCGGCCCACCTCCGCGGGCCGGTCGCTGTACCGGGACGCCCAGCAGTTGGTGCGCCAGTTCGACCGGCTCGCGCAGGACATCACCGGCAGCCGGCCGCCGGTGCACGGACCGGTCGCGATCGGGCTGCCCACCACGGTGGCCGCGCCGCTCGCGCCCGCCCTGTTCACCTGGGTACGGGCCCACTACCCGGGCATCCACCTGCAGGTGTTCGAGTCGATGAGCGGTTACGTGCACGAACTGCTGCTCGCCGGACGGCTGGACCTGGCCGCCGTCTTCCGCGAGGACGCCGCGCCGCGCCCGGCGGAGCTGCCGCTGTACTCGGAGAGCCTGTATCTGATCGGTCAACCGGATCCCGCCCCCGCGACGCTTGCCGACGTGCCCCTGACCGACCTGCGGGACGTGCCGCTGGTGACGCCCGGCGCGCGCAGCAACCTGCGGATCCTGGTGGACCGGGCGTTCGCCGCGTACGGGATGGTGCCCGTGAACGTCGGCGACGTGGAGTCGCTCGGCACGCTCATCCGCATCGCGGAGAGCGGCGAGGCGTGCACGATCCTGCCGCGCTCGGTGGTCGCGGACCACGACCCGCGCCGGCTCGGCGTGCGCCGCATCGTCGCCCCGGCGCTCCGCCGGCACGTCGCCGTTCTCACGGCCACGGACCGCTACGAGCCGCGGGACAGCGTCGAGGCGGTCCGCCGGGGCATCGTCGAGGTCACCCGGGAGCTGGCCGCCGCGGACCGCTGGCCGGGCATCCGGCCGGCGGAGCTCCCCGGGGCGGCGGACCCGGGGCACGAGGCGCCGTAGCAGCAGGGCGGACCGCGCGCCGCGCCCGGCCGCAGGTCAGGACGCGAAGCGGGCGCGCAGCGCCTTCTTGTCGAACTTGCCGGTGCCGGTGCGGGGCACCGCGTCCACGAGTTCGACGCGGTCCGGCAGTTGCCAGCGCGCGAAGCCGCTCCGCTCCAGGTGCGCACGCACCTCGTCCAGGGTCACCGTCGCGCCGTCGCGCAGGACCACGGCCACCAGCGGCCGCTCCGACCACTTCTCGTCCGGCACCGCGACCACGGCCGCCTCGGTGACGGCGTCCATCGCCATCACCGCCGACTCCATGTCGACCGAGGAGATCCATTCCCCGCCCGACTTGACGAGGTCCTTGGCGCGGTCGGTGATGACGAAGTAGCCGTCGGGCGAGCCGGTCGCGATGTCGCCGGTGACGAACCAGCCGTCCTCGGTGAACTGCCCGCCGCCCTCCTCCCCGAGGTACGCGTCGGCCACCCAGGGCCCGCGCACCAGCAGTTCGCCCATCGACGTGCCGTCCCAGGGCAGCGGGTGCCCGTCCCCGTCGCGGATCTGCGTCTGCACCCCCGGCAGGGGCAGCCCCGCCATGTCGCGGACGGCATCCGCGAGCCGTTCCTCGTCCCAGCCGCGCATGCGCTCCTTCGGCCAGGCGAAGCTGGCGAGGGGTGACGTCTCCGTCATGCCCCAGATCTGCACCAGATGGATGCCGAACTCGGTGCGGTAGCGGTCGATGAGTGCGCGCGCCGGCCGCGCCCCGCCGCACAGCAGGTGCCGTACGTCCGGCAGGCCGCCGCCGCGGGCGGCGAGGGCGTCCGCCACGGCCATCCACACGGTCGGCACCCCGGCGGCGACGGTCACGCGCTCCTCCGCCATGAGCTCCACGAGCGCCGCCTCGTCCAGCGGCCCGCCGAAGAACACCTGCTTGGCGCCGTGCGGGGTGGCGGTGTAGGGCAGGCCCCACGCGTTGGCGTGGAACATCGGCACCACCGGAAGCACCGCGTCGCCCGGGCCGATGGACATCGCGGCCCCGGAGGAGCCGGCGAGGGCGTGCAGCATGGTCGAGCGGTGGGTGTAGACCACGCCCTTGGGCCGGCCCGTGGTGCCGGAGGTGTAGCAGAGGCCGAGCGGCGACCGCTCGTCGATCTCGCGCGGCTCGTACGTCACGGGCTGCGCGGCGATGAGCTCTTCGTAGGCCAGGGTGTCGGGCAGCGTCGTGCCGGGCGGCACCCGGTCGGCGAGGACCACCACGTGGTCGACGCCCGCGAGGCCGCCGCGCTCCGCGACCTGCTCCAGCAGCGGCAGCAGGTCGGCGTCCACGAGCACGACCCGGTCGTCGGCGTGCTTGACGATGTAGGCGAGTTCGTCGGCGGACAGCCGTACGTTCAGGGTGTGCAGCACCCGGCCGGTGCAGGGCACGGCCCAGTACGCCTCCAGGTGCCGGTAGCCGTTCCAGGCCAGCGTGGCCACCCGCGCGCCGGACGGCAGCGCCAGCGCGTCGAGCGCGTGCATGAGCTGCTGCGCCCGGCGCCCGAAGTCCGCGTAGGTGTAGCGGTGCCGGCTGCCGTCCGGGAAGCGGGTGACGACCTCGGTGTCGTGGAAGTAGCGCGGCCCGTGGTCGAACAGCAGCCAACTGTTGAGCGGGATGTCCATCATCGCCATGGCGGACATGTTGACCGTGGTCCGGGACCCGGACCACGGAGGAAGACCACACTCCGGACCGCCTTCTTGTGGAGACCTCCTCTGTAGTCGCGCGTGCCGTCCGCTTCTACGTTCTCCCCGACGCCGACGCCCTGTCGGCACCCACCCCGCGGCATCCGAGGTCGGCATGACGAGCACGACGAGAACGACGAGCGGTGACACCACCGCACTCCCGCGCGCCATCCTGTCCACCCGTGGCCTGACGAAGGCGTTCCAGGGCTTCCGCGCCGTCGACGACGTGGACCTGGACGTCAGGGAAGGCACCGTCCACGCCCTTGTCGGCCCCAACGGGGCCGGGAAGACCACCCTGTTCAACCTGCTGACCGGCTTCCTGCCGCCCTCGGCGGGGCGGATCGAGCTGGCGGAGCAGGACATCACCGGGCTGCCGCCGGAGCGGGTGGCGCGTCTCGGGGTGGCCCGCTCCTTCCAGGTCACCAGCCTCTTCCCCGGCGTGACCGCACGCGCGCACCTGGAACTCGCGCTCCAGGCGGGCACCGACCTGGGCCGCCGGCTCTGGCGGTCGGACAAGCTGCTGGCGCGGTTCACCGGGCGCGCGCGGGAACTGCTGGACGAGGTCGGCCTCGCGGAGCGGGCCGAGTCGCCGGCGGGCAGCCTGCCGTACGGGCAGAAGCGCGCGCTGGAGCTGGCGCTCGCCCTCGCCCTCGACCCGCGGGTGCTGCTGCTCGACGAGCCCACGGCCGGCATGGGACTGGAGGACGTCGACCGCACCGTCGCGCTGGTGGACCGCATCCGCGGCGGCCGCACGGTGGTGCTGGTCGAGCACAACATGAGCGTCGTCGGCTCACTGGCCGACACCGTCACGGTGCTGCAGCGCGGCCGGGTACTCGTCGAGGGCCCGTACGGCACCGTCCGCTCCGACCCGCGGGTCGTCGAGGCGTACCTGGGGGCCGGCGTTGCTTGAGGTGCGGGGCGTGACCGCCCACTACGACGAGGCCGAGGTGCTGCGCGAGGTGTCGCTGACGGTCGGCGCCGGCGAGGTCGTGACCCTCGTGGGCCGCAACGGCGCGGGGAAGACCACGCTCCTGCGCTGTGTGATGGGCCTGCACAAGCGCACCGCGGGGACGATCCTCCTGGCGGGCCGGGACCTGGGCGCGGTGCCGCCGCACCGCAGGGCCCGCCGCGGCCTCGGGTACGTCCCCGACGACCGCGGCATCTACGCGGGTCTCAGCGTCGAGGAGAACCTCACCCTGCCCCCGGCGAAAGCGGATTCGGCCTGGCCGCTGACGCGCGTCTACGAGGAGTTCCCGGCGCTCGCCGAGCGCCGCCGCAGCGCGGGCGGCAAGCTCTCCGGCGGCGAGCAGCAGATGCTCGCCCTCGCCCGGGTCCTGCGCACCGGCGCCGGGGTGCTGCTGTGCGACGAGCCGACCGAGGGGCTGGCGCCGATCGTCGTCGAGCGCATCGGCGAGATCCTGCGCGAGGCCAAGCGGCACGGCACCGCGGTGCTGCTGGTGGAGCAGAACCTGCGCTTCGCCACCACCGTCGCCGACCGGCACTACCTGCTGGACCGCGGCCGGATCGCCGAGTCGCTGGCCAACGACGACGTGCGCGAGCGCGAGCACGAACTCCTGGACTACCTGGGCCTGTAGCCCGGCCATCGCAGGGGCCCTAACGGCAACGTCGACCACTTCAAGGAGGAAGCATGGGACACCCATGGTCGAAAGCCGCGGTCGCCACGGCCACGGTGGTGGCGGGATCGCTGCTGGCGGGCTGCGGCGGCGGCGGACCGGGGTCCGGCGGCGGGAAGATCAGCGACGGCGGGATCACCCTGGGCGTGCTCACCGACCTCTCCGGCGTCTACGCGGAACTGGCCGGCGAGGACGCGGTCACGGCGGTGGAGATGGCCGTGGCGGACTTCGAGAAGAAGCACGGCGGCGACGCGGTCACCGACGACATCGAGGTCATCTCGGCGGACCACCAGAACAAGCCGGACGTCGCCAACACCCAGGCGCGGGACATGTACGAGCGGGAGAAGGCCGACGCCGTCTTCGACGTGCCGACGTCGTCCGCGGCGCTCGCCGTGGCGAACGTCGCCGCGCAGTCGAAGAAGCTGTACTTCAACATCGGCGCCGCGACCACGGAGCTGGCCGGCGAGTCCTGCAACCCGTACACGTACGCCTGGGCCTACGACACCTACATGCTGGCCAACGGGACCGGCACCGAGGTGACGAAGCAGGGCGGCGAGAGCTGGTACCTCATCTATCCGGACTACGCCTTCGGCCAGGACATGGAGAAGCAGTTCAGCGCCGCCATCGAGGCGGCAGGCGGTGAGGTGGTCGGCAAGGACCCGACACCGTTCCCCAACGACAACTTCTCCACGTTCCTGCTCAAGGCGTCCGCGAAGAAGCCCGTCCCGGACGTGCTCGGCACCCTCCAGGCGGGCGGCGACCTGGTCAACGTCGTGAAGCAGTACCAGCAGTTCAAGCTCAAGGACAAGGACATCCAGCTCGCCATCGGCCTGATGTTCGACACCGACATCAAGGCGATCGGGCAGGACAAGCTCGCCGGGACGATGTTCACCTCCCCCTGGTTCTGGAACGTCGACGAGGAGTCGAGGAAGTGGGCCGAGCGGTTCAGGGAGAAGGCGGGCACGTGGCCGACGTTCGACCACGCCGCCAACTACTCCGCCGCCACGCACTACCTCGAGGCCGTACAGCGGGCCGGGACCGATGACCCGGAAGAGGTCAACAAGGAGCTGGAGGGCATGAAGTTCGACGACTTCTTCGCCCGCAACGCCGAGGTGCGCGCGGCCGACCACCGCGTCGTGCACGACGCCTTTCTGGCCCGGGTCAAGGACCCCGCCGACAGCGAGACCGACGGCGACTTCACCGAGAAGGTGGAGACCATCCCCGCCGCCGAGGCGTTCGGCCCGCCCTCACCCGACTGCTCGATGAACTGACCGGCGCACCCACGGCCGCGGCCCGCGGAACTCCCGCCGCGGGCCGCGGCGGACGGACGGAACCACGATGACCTCCTTCCTGCAACAGGCGTTCAACGGCCTGGTCTCCGGCGGCTTCTACGCGCTGCTCGCCCTCGGCCTCGCCGTCATCTTCGGCATGCTCCACGTCGTCAACTTCGCGCACGGCGCCGTCTACATGCTCGGCGCGTTCGGCGCGGTGGCCCTGCAGGACTCCGCGGGTCTCGGGTTCTGGTGGGCGCTGCTGCTGGTGCCGCTCGCCGCCGCGCTGGCCGGCATGCTGCTGGAGCGGCTGCTGGTCCACCGGCTCGCGGCCCTCGACCCGCTCTACAACTTCCTGCTCACCTTCGGCATCGCGCTGGTCTGCCAGGACCTGCTGCGCATGAAATACGGCGCCCAGTCCACCCCGTACGACGAGGGCCCCTTCCCGGGCACCGTCGACCTGGGGCTCTTCGACTATCCCGCGTACCAGGTCTTCGTCCTCGGCGCGGCGGCCGTCGTCTGCCTCGCCGTCTGGCTGCTGCTGACCCGCACCCGCGTCGGCACGGTGGTGCGCGCCGCCACCGAACGGCCCGAGCTGACCCGGGCGCTGGGCATCGACACCGCCCGCTGGGTCATGCCGGTGTTCGGCTTCGGCGTCGCGCTCGCCGCGCTGGCCGGGGTGCTCGCCGCGCCCATGCGCGCGGTCAACTCGGGCATGGGCGCGGACCTGATCATCGTGGTCTTCGCGGTCGTCGTCATCGGCGGCCTCGGCTCCATCCCCGGCGCGGTGTTCGCCGGCTTCGCCATCGGGATGCTCCAGGCCCTCGGCAACCTCTACGTCCCCGTCCTCTCGCAGACGTCGGTCTTCCTGCTGATGGCCGTGGTGCTGCTGGTCCGGCCGGCCGGACTCTTCGGCAAGGAGGAGCACGCCATATGATCCTCGCCCTGCTCGACCGGCTCGGCACCAGGCCCGCCTGGCTGCGCTGGGGGCTGCTGGCCGCCGGCCTCGTCTCCGTCCTCGGACTGCCGTGGGTCCTCTATCCCCCGGTGGCCGCGGACATCCTGTGCTGGGGCCTCTTCGCCGTCGCGTTCGACCTGCTGCTGGGGCACGCCGGGCTGCTGTCCTTCGGCCACGCCGCGTTCTGGGGCACCTCGGCGTACACCACGGGGCTCATCGCCATCCACGCCGGCGTGCCGTTCCCGCTCGCGGTGGCCGGCGGCGCGGTGGCCGCGGCGCTCGTCGCCGTGCCCATCGGGCTGCTCGCGGTCCGCCGCAGCGGCATCTACTTCGCCATGGTCACCCTGGCCTTCGCGCAGATGATCTACTTCATCGCCAACCAGTGGGGCGACCTCACGGGCGGCGAGAACGGGCTGCAGGGCATCCCGCGCGAACTGGGCGGCCTCGACCTGTCGGACTCCTTCGTCTACTACTACGCGGCGCTGCCCCTGGTCCTCGCCGGCCTGGCCGCCGCCTGGCGCATCGTGCACTCGCCGTTCGGCCGCGTCGTCGCCGCGGTACGGGACAACCCGGCCCGCGCCCGCGCGCTCGGCTACTCCGTCGACCGCTACAAGGTGGTCGTCTTCACCGTCTCCGCGTTCCTCTCCGGGCTCGCCGGCGGGCTGTACGCCGTCAACCACGGGTTCGCCTCGCTGCAGGAGGTGTACTGGACGACCTCCGGGAAGGTCGTCGTGATGACGGTGCTCGGCGGCATCGGCACCCTGTGGGGCAGCCTGCTGGGCGCGGCGGCCATCGTACGGCTGGAGGACTGGCTTTCCACCTCCGGGTTCGACGAGGTCGGGATCGTCACCGGCAGCCTGTTCATCCTCGTCGTCCTCCTGTTCCGCCGCGGCATCTGGGGCACCGTGGCGCACCTGCTCCGGCCCCGCGGCGACACCGCGGGCATGCGGTCCGCCGACTCCGGGAACGGTACGGTGCGTGACCCCGCCGCCGGCGACCGGCCGGAGCGCTCCCTGGTAAGGGAGCCGTGAGGGAGGAGGCCGCGATGGGCACGGACCTGCCGACCACCGCCCACGCCGCAGGCACGGCGGGCATGGCTGCCGAGCGCCTGCTGCGGCTCCTGCGCGACGGCGCGTCCAGGCGGGAGTACGAGGAACTGCTCGCCGGCGCGCAGGGCGAGGCCGCCGCGGTGCTGCGCCCGCTGGTCGACGACGCGCTGGCGGTGCGCGCGCAGTTGGAGGAGCGCCGCCGGCGCGAGGCGGAGCTGGCCGCGCTGTACGAGACGGCGGGCGACCTGTCCTCGCTGCGCGACCTGGAGGCCGTGCTGCAGGCGATCGTCCGCCGCGTACGCCAGCTCATCGGCACCGACGCCGCGTACCTCATGCTCAACGACGACGACCGCGGCGACACGTACATGCGGGTCACCGACGGCATCCGCACCGACTCCTTCAAGCAGGTGCGGCTCGCGATGGGCGCGGGGCTCGGCGGCCTCGTCGCCAAGACGGGCGTGCCGTACCACACCCCGGACTACCTCAACGACCCGCGATTCGACCACACCATCGACGACGCCGTGGGCGGCGAGGGGGTCACCGCGATCCAGGGCGTGCCCCTGTCCCTGGGCGACCGGGTCATCGGCGTGCTCTTCGCCGCCAACCGCAGGGCCCGCCCCTTCTCGCAGGCCGAGGTGGCGCTGCTGGTGTCCCTCGCCAACCACGCGGCCATCGCCATCGAGAACGCCACCCTCTTCCAGGACGTACGCCGCACCGTCGACGAGCTGACCGAGGCCAACGCGGTCATCCAGGCGCACAGCCGGTCCATCGAACGGGCCGCGGCCCTGCACGAGCGGCTGACCACGATCGTCCTGGACGGCGGGGGCCTCGCCGACGTGGCCGACACCCTGGCCGAAGTGCTCGGCGGCGGCCTCCTGGTCCTCGACCCGCGCGGCCGCACCATGGCGGCGGCCGGCACCGACCCGGTGGTCGAGCAGGCCCGCGCGGAAGGCGCGCTGCCCGACTCCTGCCCCGCTGCCCGCGCCGTCCGCGAGGCGCGCGTACTGAGCACCGACGCGCGCAGGACGCGCCGGGTGGCGGCCGCGGACGGCGGCGGTGCCGCCTGCGCCACCCCCGTGGTCGCCGGCGGCGAGGTGCAGGGCGTCCTGCTGCTGCTCTGCCGCCGCATCGGCGCCGACGACGTACGGCTGCTGGAGCGCGCGGCGATGGTCACCGCGCTGCTGCTGCTCGGCGAGCGGACGGTGGCCGAGGCGGAGCACCGGCTGCGCGGCGAGTTCCTCGACGACCTGCTGTCCTCCCCCCACCGCGACCCGGAGGGGCTGCACCGCAGGGCCGCCCTGATGGGCATCGCCCACGGCCGTCCGCACACCGTGCTCACCGCCCGTTCCCGGGACGGCGCGTCCCGCCGGCGCATCGCGGACGCGGCCGCCCCCTACGCGGTCCGCCACGGCGGCCTGGCGGGGGAGCACCACGGCGACGTCGTGGTGCTGCTGTCCGGCGACACGGACCCGGGGGCGCAGGCCCGTGCCCTGGCCGAGCATCTGCGGCGCACCCTGGACGCGGCGGTGACCGTCGGCGCCGCGGCCGCGTCCGCCGGGCTCGAGGCCATCGTCGAGGCGCACCCGGACGCGGTGCGCTGCCTGGACGTCCTGCTCGCCCTGGACCGCGACGGCGAGGGCGCGTCACCCGAGGAACTCGGCGTCTACGGCCTGCTGTTCCACCAGACGGGCCGCGACGAGCTGCGCCGCTTCGTACGCCGGACGCTCGGCCCGGTACTGGACTACGACGAGCGCCGCAGCGGCGACCTGGCCCGTACCATGACGACCTACTTCGCCTGCGACGCCAACCTCACCCGCACCGCCGCCGCCCTCTACGTCCACGTCAACACCCTCTACCAGCGCATCGACCGCATCACCTCGCTGCTCGGCCCGCAGTGGCGGCACGGTGACCACAGGCTGCAGACGCACCTCGCGGTGAAGGTGCACGCCATCCTTTCCGCCTCCGCGGAACCCGGTTGAGGCGGCCGGCCTGCGCCCCTCACGACAGCAGCCCGCGGTTCCCGTCGCCCCACAGGGCGGTCATGACGATCCCGTGGATCCGCCAGCCGGCCGCGGTGCGGACGAGGTCGAAGCGGTAGCTGCCGCCCAGCGTCCACAGCGAGCCGCCGTACGCCTCCGACTTGCGGTGCGTCGCCTGGAAGGACGCGGTGCACACGGCCGACGCGCCGGTGACGGTGACGAGGTGGTTGCCGAGCAGGTGCTGGGTCGTCTCGTACGCGCCGAGCAGCTCCCGCCAGCCGTCGGCGATCTGGCCGGGGGTCATGACGGCGGGCTCGCCGCCGTTGAGGCTGGTGTAGTCGAGGGTGACGCTGTCGGCGAAGACGCCGGCCAGGCGGTCCCAGTCACGCTGGTCGGCGTACCAGGCCATACGGGTGCAGGTGTCGATGACATCCAGTCGGTCCATGCCGACGATCATGTCCGCGCCGCGGCGCCGCCGGCCGCCGGACTCGCTGCGCGGGCGGGTGCAGCATCGCGCACGGCGCGCGAAGCCTACAGCCGACCGCGCTCCCCGGGGGCCGCCCGGGCGAAAGCCGTCACTCTGTGGTGATCGGTCCGGCACACTGAGGTACATGCCCGACAACGCCGAGCGCGAGCCCCAGCGGGTGACCATCCGCCTCCCCGACCCGGACGACCCGGTCGCCCGCGTCACCGAAACGGACGCCGCCCAGTACGCGATGCGCTACCCGTACATGGTGGTACGCGGCCCGCTGTTCGGCGTCGCCGAGCAGCGCCCCGGCGACGCGCCGCGCTGGCGGCTGTGCTCGGACATGGACGCCGGCATGCCGCAGGACGCCCGCGACGCGCTCAACTCGCAGTTGTGGTTCACCGCCAGGGACAAGGTCCGCGACCGCGAGCAGCGCCGCCGGCTGCTGGCCGCGGTGGCGGTGCTGGAGCGGGAGCCGGTCGACGAGGTGACGGTCGGCGACGTCCGCCACCGCATCGTGCGCGCCGACGAGTTCACCCGCACCGACGGCCGGCGCCCCGAGCCGCCGCGCCCGACGGACCCGGACTCGGACGGCTGGGAGGACCAGGACGTCCCCTCGCGCACCGAGGGCTTCGTCATCGACCCCGACGCGGCGACGGGCCCGGCGGAAGCGCTGCTGCGGATGGCGCTGAAGGAGTACGCGTACTCGTCCCCCCGCTTTCCCCGCCAGGTGCTCGAGGACTCCGCGGCGGCCGTCGTCTCCCACCCCGACGTGGTCATGCTGCCCCCGGCGTTCCGGGTGCTGGAGCAGCACGAGAAGTCGTGGGAGATGGTCGGCTGCCAGCACGCCACGCCGCAGCAGGCGCGGCGGCTGCTGGCCGACTTCCTCACCAACGAGCACGGCTTCCCCCCGCCGATCGGCCCGCCCAAGGCGGACGCGGCGGCCTGCCGGCGGGCCGCGGACGCCTACCGCCGGCGCCGCCGGGGCAACGAAGTCGAGGTGTGCGGGCGGAAGTTCGTGATCGTCCGGGTGGAGCGGACGATGCGTATCGGAGCCGACGGTCCTGAGACCCCGCGCCCCTCGGACGTGGACGACTACGGACCGAGTCAGATCCATCCGGCCATGGACGCGGACGGCACCGTCACCCCCAACTGAAGGCGGGCGACCGCGCGCACGCCGTCAGCCCAGCGGCACGAACGGCCGGTTCAGGTGTGCCGTGGCGAGCACCGCGCCGCGCTCGCGGGCCCGTTCCAGGAGCCGGTGCCGGGTGCGGCGGGCCAGGCCGGGGTCTTCTTCGAAGAAGTAGCGTACGGCCGGATCGGCGAGCTGCACCGCGTGCACGAGGACGTCGCCGGCGATGACGATCTGCCGGCGGCCGCCGTCCACGATCACCGACTGGTGCCCGGGGGTGTGTCCCGGCGTCGGTACGAGCGTCACGGCGCCGCCGCGGCCGCCGGCCAGCCGGGTGCCGCCGTCGACGACGTGGAGCCGCCCGGCGGCGCGCAGCGGGTCGACGGCGTACCTCACCGCGGCGTCACCGGGGTCGAGGGCGGCGAGTTCCGCGGCCTGGACGACGTAGCGGGCCCGGGGGAAGGCGGGCCGGCCGTCGGGGGTGACGGACCAGCCGTAGTGGTCCTCGTGCAGATGGCTGAGGACGACGGCGTCCACGTCGCCGGGCGCGATGCCGGCGGCGGCCAGCCGCCCGGGCAGCAGTCCCGGCACCGGCGCCCAGCTCGCGGCGGGGCTGCCGGCCGGCCCCACGCCGGAGTCGACGAGCACGACCCGGCCGCCGGGCCGCCGCACGGCGAAGCAGCGGAAGTCCAGTTCCCAGGCGTCGCCGGGCCCGAACGCCCGCGGGTCGACGCGCCGCGAGTCAGCCCACGCGCCGGCGGAGGCGCCGGGGAAGGCGTCCGTACGGGACAGGGGGAACGTCCCGTGTGCGTCCAGCAGCGCCACCACCTCGAACCGCCCGGCCCGGCACACGGCCACCCCGGCGACCTCCGGCCAGGCGGGCGCCGCACCGGAGGCGTCCGCGCGGGACCAACCCGGCTCTGACGCCGCGGGGCCGTCCGCCGCGGACCCGGCGGCCGGGCCGCCCGCCGGCACGCGGCGCGACCGGGGTGCGGCGGCAGCCGGGGCCCCGGTCGCCGACGCGGCGACCGCCCCCGCGGCCACCGCCCCCATCCCCCGCAGCATCCGCCGGCGCCCCCACTCGCCGGCGGCGGCCGCTCCCGCCCGCGGGTCCCCCGCCCCGCGGGTCACGTCGCCGGTCGGCTCCCCCGCGCCACCGGCCGCCTCACCGCCCGTTACGGCCCTCTCACCTCTGGCCGCCGCCCTCTCCCCACCGGCCGCCGCGCCCGCCCCGGCCGCCGGCTCCGCGCCCCCGTCGTACGTCCGTCCCATCTCCGCTCCCCTCTCCGCCGGCCGCCGCGCGGCCCCCGTGTGGCAGCAACACTCCCGCCCATCGCCCCGCCCGCGCTTGTAAGTTCGTGCGCGATCCCCGTTCCCGTGTGCAAGGCTCGATCGCATGGCCGTGATGCGGCACCCGCTCCTCACCGCCGACGACCTCTTCGTCGCCGACGTGCGCTGCGGCGATCCGCCCGCCGGGTGGACGCCCCTGCGCGCCGCGGAGGTCTTCGGGCTCGTCCTCGTACGCGACGGTGTCGTACGGGCGCGGGTGGACGGGGTGGAGCAGACGATGGACCCGGCGTCGGTGTACGTCGAACGGCTCGGCAGCGAGCAGCAGTTCGCGCATCCCCGCGGCGCCGACCGGTACACGGAACTCGTGCCCTCGGAGCCGCTGCTCGCCTCGCTGCTGGGCGGCGATCCCGCCGTACCCGAGGGGCTGGTCTTCACCACGCCCGCGATGGCCCTGCGGCACCGCCTGCTGTGCGCGTCCGCGGGCCGCGGGCCCGGGGACGCCTTCGGCGCCGCCGAGTCGGCCGTCGCCCTGACCGCGGCGGCGCTCGCGCAGCTCGACGCGCGCCGGGTGGCGAGCGGCGCACCGGCCACGGCCGCGGCCCGGCGGCGGCTCGCCGACGGCGCCCGGGAGGCGCTGGCCGCGGACCCGCGGCTGGGGCTGCTCGCCCTCGCCGCCGAGCTGGGCTGTTCGCCGCACCACCTGAGCCGGGTGTTCCGGGCGGTGACCGGCGCCACGCTGAGCCGCTACCGCAACCGGCTGCGCGTCGCGCGGGCGCTGGAGTGCCTGGCCGCGGGCGAGCGCGACCTCGGCGGCCTCGCGGCCGCGCTCGGCTTCGCCGACCAGGCCCACATGACACACGTCGTACGCGCCGAATCCGGACTCCCCCCGGGCCGGCTCCGCGCCCTCCTCGCACCCGCCGCCCCGCCCCGGGGGGCCTGAGGGCCGTACGGCCGGCACCGCCGTCCGCCCCGCGGGAGCCCGTCGGACCCCCTGCGAAGTGCGGCCGCAAAGGGCAAACCCCTGGTGGCGTCGGCCGATCTATGGGCATGGTCTCGGCATGAACGCAAACCCCACGCCCGAGTTCCCCCGCCACCTCGCCCGCACCCGCAAGTTCACCCTCGGCCTGCCGCACGGCGTGACCGTCTCGCCGGACGGCGAGCGCGTGCTGTTCCTGCGCACCGGGAGCGGCACGGATGCCGTGGCGCGGCTGTGGCTGTACGAGGGGGGTGCGGAGCGGGAGTTGGCGGATCCGGGCGGGCTGGTGCCGGGCGGGGCGGAGCCCGCGGCGGAGCGGGTGCGGCGGGAGCGGGCGCGGACGCGCACGTCGGGGGTCACCTCGTACACCACGGACGCCGCCGTGCGGCTCGCGGTGTTCGCGCTGGGCGGCGAGCTGTGGGGGGTACGGACCGAAGGATCCGCGCCGTTCCGGATCCCGGCCGCCGGGCCCGCCGTGGACCCGCGCCTGTCCCCCGACGGCACGCACGTCGCGTACGTCACCGGTGGCGCGCTGCACGTCGCCGCCGTCGCGGACGGCACCGGCCGGCTGCTCGCGGCGCCGGAGGGGCCGGACGTGACGTACGGGCTGCCCGAACACGTCGCCGCCGAGTCGATGCACCGCGACCGCGGCCACTGGTGGGCCCCGGACGGCGGCGCGCTGCTCGTCGCGCGCGTGGACGAGTCCGGGGTGCGGCGTTGGCACCTCGCCGACCCCGCGGACCCGGCGGCCGAGCCGCGCACCGTGCGCTATCCCGTCGCCGGCACGGCCAACGCGGACGTCTCGCTGCACGTGGTCACGCTCGACGGCCGCCGCACGGAGGTGCGGTGGGACCGGGCGGCGTACGAGTATCTGGCCACCGTCCGCTGGGACGCCCACGGCCCGCTCCTCGGTGTGCAGAGCCGCGACCAGCGCACCCTGCTCACGCTCGCCGCCGACCCGGACAAGGGCGGCACCCGCGTGCTCGCCGAGACGCGCGACGCGCACTGGACCCGGCTGGTGCCGGGGACCCCGGCCAGGACCGCGTCCGGCGCGCTGCTCCAGGTCGCGAACGACACCGCCACGGACACGTACCGCCTCCTGCGCGACGGCGAGCCCGTCTCGCCCGCCGGGCTCCAGGTGCGCGCGGTGCTGGGGGTCGCGGGCGAGCGGGTGCTGTTCACGGCGGCCGAGGACCCGGCGGAGCGGCACGTGTGGTCGTACGAACCGGGGCCGGGCTGCGCGCCGCTGACCGAGGAGCCGGGTCACCACACCGCGGCCGCGGGCGGCGGGACGACGGTGCTGGAGAGCGTGACGCCCGCGGGTCCCGCGACGCGGGTGCTGGCCGCGGGCCGCCCGGCCGCGGCGCTCGCCTCCCGCGCCGAGGAGCCGGAGATCCGGCCCGGCCCGCAGCGCCTCGACGGGCCGGAGGGGCTGCGCAGCAACCTGTTCCTGCCGTCGTGGCACAGCCCCGGCGACGGCCCGCTGCCGGTGCTGTGCGACCCGTACGGCGGGCCGGGGCTGCGGCTGGCGGTGCCGGCGCGCGGGTGGTGGACGCTGGTCTCGCAGTGGTTCGCGGAGCAGGGCTTCGCGGTGCTGGTCACCGACGGGCGGGCCACGCCAGGCGCGCCGTCGTGGGAGCGGATGAACACCGGGGACAAACGGGACAAGGCCGTCGCGGACCAGGTGCGCGGGCTGCAGGCGGCGGCGGCCGGCAATCCGGACCTCGACCTGGACCGGGTCGGCATCCGCGGCTGGTCGTTCGGCGGCTTCCTCGCCGCGGCGGCGGTCCTCACCCGGCCCGACGTCTTCCACGCGGCCATCGCGGGCGCGCCCGTCACCGACGCCCGGCTGTACGACACCCATTACCAGGAGCGCTTCCTCGGCCACCCGGAGAAGTACCCCGAGCACTACGACCGTTCGTCCCTCGTGGGGCTCGGCGACCGGCTGCGCCGGCCCCTGCTCTTCGTCCACGGCCTCGCGGACGACAACGTCGTCGCGGCCCACACTCTCCGGCTGTCCGGCGAGCTGCTGGCCGCGGGCAAGCCGCACAGCGTCCTTCCGGTGCCCGGCGCGTCGCACATGATCTCCGACGACGCGATCGCCGAGAATCTCCTCTGGTTCGAGCTGGCGTTCCTGCGCCGCGAGCTGAACGCCGACCCCCCGGCGTACGTATGACGGGCCTGAGGCACACGAACAGAACGCCGGGCCCGCCGGCCCAAGGCGGGCGACCGGCGCACCAGGAAAGGGCCCCACCATGACGCGATCCCCCAACCCGGCCCGGCTCACCGCCCGCCGCACCGTCGTGGCCGCCGTCGGCGCCGGCGGCCTCGCCGCCGCGCTCGCCGCCTGCGGCGACGACGCGGGCGACGGCGGCGGTTCCGGCGACGCCGGCAGCACGGAAGTGCGGCCGCAGGAAGGCGGCGACGACGGCGCGCAGCTCGGCACCACCGGCGAGGTGCCCGAGGGCGGCGGCAAGATCTTCAAGGACCGCAAGGTGGTCGTGACCCAGCCGGAGCCGGGCGAGTTCAAGGCGTTCTCGGCGGTCTGCACGCACCAGGGCTGCCTGGTCAGCAGCGTCGAGGACGGCACGATCAACTGCGCGTGTCACGGCAGCAAGTTCGCCATCGCGGACGGCAGCGTCGCGCAGGGGCCGGCCACGCAGCCGCTGCCGGCGGAGGACGTACGGGTCGACGGGGACGTCCTGCGCCAGGGCTGACGGCGCACGCGGCAGAAGGCGGGGAGCGTACGGGGACGGGCGGCCGCGGGTGGGGCGGCCACCGGTCCCGGCGCCCCGGCTCCCGGCGCCCCGGCTCCCGGCCCTCCTGCTCCCGGCGCCCCGCGGGCCGCGCTCAGAGGGCGCGGCCCGCCGCCTGCAGCGCGCGTACCGCCTCCCTGATGGACGGCCGGCGGTCGGCGTCGGAGCGCCAGATCGCGTAGATGTGCCGCCGCATCGCGCCGCGTACGGGCAGGATCCGTACGCCCGCGGGCACCGCCCCGCGGCCCAGCCGCGGCGCGACGGCCACGCCGAGCCCGGCGGCGATGAGCGCGAGCTGCGTGTGGTGCTCCTCCGCGGTGTGCGCGATGTGCGGTTCGATGCCCTTGGCGCGGAGGGTGAACACCAGCCAGTCGTGGCAGAACTCGCTCTCCGGCCAGGAGATCCAGTCGTCGGCCGCGAAGTCCTCCAGGACCACGTCCGCGCGGTCCGCCAGTGGGTGCCCCGCGGGCACGGCGACGTCCGCGAGGTCGTCGAGCAGCGGCGCCCGGGACAGCCCCGGCGGCAGCGGCAGGGGCTTGTTGTACCAGTCCAGGACGACGCCGAGGTCGTGGTCGCCGCGCATGACGCCGGGCACCGTCTCGTCCGGCTCCTGCTCCCGCAGCCGTACGCGCAGCTCGGGATGGTCGCGGCGCAGCGCCGCGAGCGCGGCGGGGAACAGGCCGCGGGCGGCGGTCGGGAACGCCGCGAGCGCCAGCTCGCCGACGGGCCGCCCGCGGTGTGCCTCCAGCTCGGACTGCGCGGCCTCAACCTGCGAGAGGATCCGGGTGGCGTGCTCGGCGAGCAGCCGTCCCGCGTCGGTGAGGCGGATGCCGCGGCCGTTCTTGGCGAGCAACTGCTGCCCGGTCTCCCGCTCCAGCTTGGCGAGTTGCTGGGAGACGGCGGAGGTGGTGATGTGCAGCCCCCCGGCCGCCGCGCTCACGGAGCCGTGCCGGGCGACGGCCGCGAGGGTGCGCAGGCGTTCCAGGTTCAACATGTAAGTGATGCTACGAGATAGGGGCCATAAAGTCTCGCTTGTGCTACGAGGAACGCGTGGCTCACCGTAGCTCCATGACCCCGGCACCGGCAGCAGCCACGGACACCGACACAGCCACTCCCCCGGCCGCCACGTCCCGGCGGCCCCTCCTCGACTGGCGCGTCCGCTTCACCGCCCTGTCGGTCGTCTGGGGCTTCAGCTTCCTGCTCATCAAGGTCGGCACCGACGGCTTCGCCCCGCTGCAAGTGACGCTCGGCCGGATGGCCTTCGGCTCCGCCGTCCTCGTCGCCGCGCTCGTGATCCGCCGGGAGCGGCTGCCGCGCGGCGCCCGCACGTGGGGGCACATCGCGGTCGCCGCGTTCTTCATCAACGCGCTGCCCTTCTCCCTCTTCGCCTACGCCGAGCTGCACATCAGCTCCTCGCTCGCCGGGATCTGCAACGCCACCTCGCCGCTGTGGGCGATGCTGCTCGCCCTCGTCGCGCTGCGGGAGGACCGGCCGACGCGCCGCCGGGTCGCGGGGCTCGGGCTCGGGTTCGCCGGGGTGCTGACCGTCCTCGGCGCGTGGCGGGGCTTCACCGGCCAGGACCCGCTGGGCACCGTGCTCGCGCTGCTCGCCGCCGCCAGCTACGCCGTGGGCTGGATCTACGTCCGCCGCACGCTCGCCGGCCTCGGGCACTCCCACCTGTCCGTCGCCGGTACGCAACTGCTCCTCGGCACCGCCCAGTTGGCCGTGGCCACCGCGCTGTTCACCTCGGTGCCGACCGCCCTGCCGGCCGGGCCGCTGCTGGCGGTCGTCACGCTGGGGGTGCTGGGCACGGGGCTCGCGGTGCTCGTGCAGCACGGGCTGGTGGCGGACGTGGGGCCGACGACGGCGCACACGGTCACGTACGTCATCCCCGTCATCGCCACGGCCGCGGGGGTGGCGCTGCTGGGCGAGGAGCTGACGTGGAACACGCCGGTGGGCGCGGCGGTGGTGCTGGCGGGCGCGGCGCTCTCGCGCAGCCGCCCGCGGGAGGAGCGGACGTAGCGGCCGGGCCCGGGCCTTCTCCTTACGGGCGTTCCGTCCGCCGGTACGCAGGGACGGCCCGTACGCCCCTCAGACCCACCGCCGTCCGGGCGCGGGCCGTACCGCCGCCGCCACCGCGTCCGCCAGCGGCTCCACGTCCTCGCCCGCCAGCGGCGAGACGGTCAGCCGGATGCCGGGCGGCGAGGCGAGGCGGAAGCGGGCGCCGGGCGCCGCCGCCCAGCCGGACCGCAGGAGCTGGGTGACGGCGGAGGTCTCGTCGGGGACGGGCAGCCAGACGTTCATGCCGCTGCGCCCGGCGGCCTCGACCCCGCGCCGCCTCAGCGCCGTCAGCAGCGCCTCGCGCCGCTCGCCGTACGAGCGGGCGACCGCCGCCGGGTCAAGGATCCCGCTGCGGCGCAGGTGGACGACCGTGTCCTGGAGCAGCCGGCTGACCCAGCCGGGACCGAGGCGCTGGCGGCCCTCCACGCGGTCCACGGTCACCCGGTCCCCGGTGAGCACCGCGAGCCGCAGGTCGGGCCCGTACGCCTTGGCGGCGGAGCGCACCGCGAGCCAGTGCCGCGCGGCGCCGGCCAGCGGCTGGAACGGCAGGTCGGCGATCGCGTGGCCGTGGTCGTCCTCAACGAGCAGCACGTCCGGGTGCCGGGCCAGGACGGCGCGCAGGTCGGCGGCGCGCTCCGGGGTGAGCGCGGCACCGGTCGGGTTCTGCGCGCGGGAGGTCACGACGAGGGCGCGCGCGCCGGAGGCGAGCGCCGCCGCGGTGCGCTCCGGGAGGGGCCCTTCGTCGTCCAGCTCGACCGGTACCGGCCGCAGACCGAGCGCGGGCACGAGGTCGAGCAGGCTGCCCCAGGCGGGGTCCTCGACCGCGACCGCGTCGCCGGGGCGCAGATGGGCGGCGAGTGCGCGCTCGATCGCGTCCAGCGAGCCGGAGGTGACGGCGACGGGCCCCGGGGGCACGCCGTCGGCATCGAAGTCGGCGCGGGCGAGGCGGGCCAGTTCGGGGGCGACGCCCTCGTCGCCGTAGAGCACGGGGGACGTGGCGTGCCGGGCGGCCGCGGCGGCGAGGGCGCCGGCGAGCGGGGGCAGCAGGGCGGGGTCGGGGTTGCCGGTGGACAGGTCGCGGGCGCCGGGCGGCACGGCGACGCTGATCTGCTCGCGGGGCGCGGTGGCGGGGCGGGCGCGCACGCGGGTGCCGCGCCGGCCCGCGGTCTCGACGACGCCGCGCTCGCGCAGCATGCGGTACGCGGCGGCCACCGTGTTCGGGTTGACCGCCAGCTCCGCGGCCAGCGCGCGCAGCGGCGGCAGCGGGGCGCCGGGCTGGAGCGCGCCGGCGCCGATCCCGCGCTCGATGCTGGCGGAGATCTCTGCTGCGCCCCGGCCTTCGATCCGATACTCTCCTAGCACAAACCATATATTGCACTAGTGCAATAGGAATCGCAACTCGACACCGCCGCCGCCGCGCTGCGGACGGCACGTACCACCGAGCACCGCCGAGCACAGAGGGAGCCGCCCGTGTCCACCACGCCCCCCGCCGCCTACCGCCCCACCGACCGCACCGTGCCGACGCGCTCCCGCGAGCGCGCGTCGTACGACCGCGACGTGGTGCACTCCGTGCTCGACGCCGGCTACGTCTGCCACCTCGGCTTCGTCCGGGACGGCCGCCCCGTCGTCCTGCCCACGCTCTACGCGCGCGTCGGCGAGCAGGTGTACGTGCACGGCTCCACCGGCTCCCGCCCGCTGCGCACCGCCGGCCGGGCCGAGGACACCGGACTGCCGGTGTGCCTGACGGTCACGCACGTCGACGGGCTGGTGCTGGCCCGCTCCGCGTTCCACCACTCGATCAACTACCGCTCCGCGGTGCTGCACGGCGACGCCTACGCCGTGACCGACCACGACGAGCGGACGATGGCCCTCGACGCGATCGTCGACCACGTCGTCCCCGGCCGGGCCGACGACTCCCGGCGCGCGAACGCCAAGGAGCTGGCCAAGACGGCGGTGCTCCGGCTCGCCATCGGGGAGGTCTCGGTCAAGACGCGCACCGGCGGCCCGGAGGACGAGCCGGAGGACCTGGAACTGCCGTACTGGACGGGCGTGGTGCCGGTCGCCCCCGTGTACGGAGCGCCCGTACCGGCCGACGACCTCGCCCCGGGCGTCGAGCCGCCCGGCTACCTGCCCGCGGGCTGACCCGGCGGCGACGCGTCGGCGGTGGGTGCCGCGGGCGCGTCGCCGGACGGCTCCCCGCCGCCCTCGCGCGGCCGCGGCACGTTCCCGGCCACCGGCTCGCCCCGCTCGCCGGAACCGGACGCGGGCGCCGCCAGTTGCGCGGTGAACGCGCCGATCAGCACCAGCGCGCCGCCCACGATCTGCGCCGCGCCCAGGTGCTCCGCGAGCAGCACCCACGCCAGCACCGACGCGACGACCGCCTCCAGACACGCGACGACCCCCGCCACCGGCGGCGAGAGCCGGCGCACGGCGAGGACACCGAACAGATACGCCAGCACGGTCGTGACCAGGACGATCCAGACGATCAGCGTCCAGGCGGGCGGCCGCATGTCGCCGAGTTCGGCGCGCTCGCCGAGCAGCGACCACTCCAGGTTCCAGGGCCGGGAGACGAGGGTGAGCACGACGGCGCCGACGATCAGCCCGTACGCGATGACGCCCAGCGGGTTCGGCGCCTTGCCGTCGGCGGAGTCGGCGCCGTGCCCGGCGAGGACGAAGTATGCGCACTGGCAGCAGGCCGCGCCGAAGGCGAGGAGCAGCCCGAGCGCGTCGAAGCCGAGGCCGGCCCAGACCTCGACCACGCACGCCAGCCCGGTGACCGCGAACAGCACGCCGACCGCCGCCTGCCGGGTGACCGGCCGCCGCTGGACGAACCGCACCCAGCCCAGCACCAGCGCGGGACCGAAGAACTCGATGAGCAGCCCCACCCCGACCGGGATCCTGGCGATGGCCGCGAAGTAGAACGCCTGCACGCCGGCGACCGCGAGCACGCCGAACCCGGCGAGCAGCGCCGGCCGCTCCCGTACCAGCGTGCGGTGCCGCCAGGCGAGCGGCAGCAGCACCAGCGCGGCCCCCGCGATACGCAGCCACACCACGTGCAGCGAGTCCATGCCCTGCTCGATGAGCGGCTTGGCCGCCACCCCGGAACCGCCGAACGCGAGCGCGGAGGCCAGCGCGAGCCCGAGCCCGGCGCGCCTGTCGAATGACTGCTGCATGCGGGCGATTATGTCAGCGCCGTACATGAGTGTCATTCTTCGTTGCTGCTGACATGAGGCGCGCGGGCGCAGACCGCGCATCCTCCCCTCCGCACGCGGGCATCCACTCGGTGGAACCGATCGCTCCCCGGACGGGTCCAACGACCGACACCCCACGATCTGGTCACTCCGAGCAGCCAGGGGGAAGACATGACACGACAGCCCGGCCGCGCCCGCACCCGCATCGCCCTCGCCGCCCTCGCGGCGGCAGGGCTGCTGGCCGCAGGCTGCGGCGCGAGTTCCGGCGGCGGGTCCGCGGACGGCACGGACAACGCGGGCAACTCCAAGCCCCTGCCGGCACGGAGTGCCGACGGGAACGACAGTGCGCAGAACGGGGACGGGGCGCAGCAGGACGCGCCCGCGAAGGACGGCGCCGAACCGGAGCAGGCGCCCGGCGACGCGGTGGACGGCAAGACGGACGGGGGCGCGGCCGTGGAGCCGCTGAAGGCGGAGCCGAAGACGGAACCGAAGACGGCGGCCGGCGATTCGGCGGCGGCCCCGTGGTGCCGTACGGGCGACCTGGCGGCCTCCGTACGCCCGCTCAACCCGGCGGCGGGCAACCGCTACGCGGCGCTCGTCCTCACCAACGACTCGGACGCCACCTGCCGCACCCGCGGCTGGACCGGCCTGCAACTGGTCAGGGCCGACGGCACGAAGGTCCCGACCAGGGTGGTACGGGACGGCAGCCGCACCCCGGCCATGCAGACGCTCGCCCCCGGCGCCTCGGCGTGGAGCCGGCTGCACTGGACGGTGGTCGCCAGCGGCTCGGACGACGCGAGCGGCGCCTGCCGCCCGAAGCCGGCGGAGCTGCAGGTCATCCCGCCGGACACGTACCACCACACGGACACCGCGTGGCCGCTCGGCGAGGTCTGCGACGCGGGCCGCATCGAGTCCCTGCCACTGGCGAAGGGAGCGGGCCCGGCGCGCTGACGGCTCCCGCGCGCGGCTGAGCCGCGGCGCCCGGCCGGCCGAACCGGGCGCCGGGGCTCAGTTCTCCTCGGCGAGGATCAGGTAGAGCTTCTTCCGGGCGTCGTTGACGACGGCCAGCGCCTCCTGGCGCTGCTCGGGAGTGCCAGTGGTGTACACCTGCCGAAACGCCTCGGCAAGCGCGAAGCCCGACTGCCGGACCTCCTGCAGCGCCTCCCAGTCGACCCCGCGCCCGGCGTCCTCCCAGGGCGCCTCGGGCCCGGACTCGGCCTCCTCCCGCCCGGCGTCGGTGAGCGAGAACAGCTTCTTTCCGCCCTCCGTGGCGCTGACGATCAGGCCCTCGTCCTCCAGCAGTTGCAGCGTCGGATACACCGAGCCGGGACTGGGTTTCCAGGCCCCGCCACTGCGCTCGGAGATCTCCTGGATCATCTCGTACCCGTGCATGCCCCGGTCCTTGAGCAGGGCCAGAATCGACGCCCGCACATCCCCCCGCCGAGCCCGCCCCCGCGGCCCGCCACGCCCCCGCCCGAAGGGCGGCCCGAACGGCGGGCCGAACCCCCCGAACGCCGAGCGCCGCCCGCCGCGCGGGCCGTATCCGTGTCCATGGGATCCCATGGCCATCACCTCTTCCGGTTTCCTTCTACGATCGATTGCGACACGTCAACGATATATCGCCGACACTCGCAAAGCAACCCGCCCGGAGAAGTTGAGGTGTCCGGCCGCCAGCGCGTGGACCTTGGTCCGGGGCAGTCCGCACCCCTGTCAGCGTGGCGGCACCTCGAACTGCCACCACCGGACCGGATCCTTTGAGATTTCCTGCTACGACGCGTCTCACTTGAACTAGTCGCATCAGGTCGCAGCCACGGCCTCGGACCGGATCATCTGAGACGGGACAGCGGAATCTTCGCTGAGACAGGTCACCTGCGTGTCCCTCCATCGAACTGGCCCTGCCTGAGATGACCTGGCCTTGCCCCATGCACGGCGCGCGGGCCCGCCAGCCGGGACATCAGCGACGCCGTCGAGTCCGGTACGCCGGCATCCGGGCAGTGGCAGGCTCCGGGAGCCCGCCCCGGGCATCTCCCCGGCCCTCGTGTCGCCATGGCCGGGGAGTGATCGAAAAGAATTTGCGCACCGGGCCGCACTTGGATAGACGTTGCGGCTTGAGCTCCTTCCAGCAAGGCGGGGAGCACGACAGCGAGAGGAGGGGTAAGCCCATGATCGCCATGATCACTGCGCTTGTGTCCTCCCGGGGCGCGGACCGCGTCTGACCCCGGAGCGGACGGGCGCCTTCACCGGAGCGTGCCTTGACCGTGGAACAGAACGACCTGATCATGCGTCCGATCAATGGACGCGAAGAACTCGACCTCTTCTCCCAACTGCCCTATGTCCTCAACGACGAACTGGCAGACGACCTTGCCGTCGGCCGGCGGCGTCCGGAATGGATGTGGGTTGCCCTGCGCGGTGACCGCCTGGCGGCCAGGGCCGCCTGGTGGAGTCGGCCAGGTAGCGGCTCGCCCCTCATCCTGGATGTCCTCGACATCGACGACAGCGCCTCGAATCCCGAGCACATGGACATCGGGGTGCGGCTTCTCCGGACCGCCATGGCCGCTACCCTGCCGGATGGGTCGCGCCCCCCTGAGTACAGCCGTTTCATCCCGCCGGACTGGCGTGAGGACACGCCTGCCAGACAGGCCGTAGAGAGCCGCATGGCGGTACTGGAACGTACGGGTGCCCGGCTCCTCGTCGAACGACTGCGCCTGGAATGGCGTCCGGAATCATCAGTTCCCGAGTCCAGCGGGCGTCTGGTGTTCCGGCCACTCGGTGACGCCGAGGAACTCATGGCTCTGATGGCCTTGGTCCTGGATGGCACGCTGGACGCGCACAGCCGTGAGGACCAGACCCGGATGTCCGCCCAAGAGGCGGTCTTGAAGCACTACGAGGGCGAACTCGCGCGCTACACCAGTCCACGGGACTGGTGGCGGATCGCCACTCTTCCCCACGGCCAACCAGTCGGGTTCGTCCTGCCCGCCCACAACGGTTACAACGCGATCATCGCCTACATCGCGGTCCTTCCCTCCCACCGCGGCAATGGCTACATCAACGACCTTCTCGCCGAGGGCACCCGTGTCCTTGCGCAGCAGAACGTCCCCCGCATCCGTGCGTCCACAGACCTCGGCAACGTCCCGATGGCGAACGCCTTCCGACGTGCCGGATACGTCAATTTCGAGCGCGAGATCAATATGACCTGGAGCTGATCGGGCACTGTGCGGGGGCATCGCAGGCAGTGCCCCCGCGGAGTTGTGTCCTATCACTCCGAGCGCGCCCCTGCAGTGCAGCTCAGTCGGACACGCTGGCAGAACCCCGCCATGACGTACCGATTCACCGCCCGCGCCGCCAGAACCGGGGTCGACCCGGACGGCTACTTCACCGGGGCCGCCCTTGCCGGGATGCCGTGCCCGGATGCCGTGCCCGGCCGCCTCGCGGTCTGAGATACGGGTGCCGCAGTCGTCCACGAACCGGGCCGCCGCCGGCAACGGTGAGCCCGGTGGCGGGCCGGGTTCCGGGTGGGGTGGCCCGGGCACACCGAACCCCCGGGGGCCGGCTGGTCCCCGGGGGTCTGTTGCTGCCGTTACGGGCGGGTCGGCGTCAGCGGATGTTGACGTCGATGCAGGCGTAGAAGGCGTTTCCCGTGTCGTACACGTTCCACACGGCCAGGACCTTCTGCCGGCCGGTGATGTTGCCGAAGTTGACCGTGTGGCTGAACTGCGAGGGCGGCTGCGCGCCGCCGTCGTTGAACTCCGCGACCTTCTGGCCGCCGACGAAGTACTGCCACGTGCTCGTGCGGTGGTTGGCGGTGATCTGCCAGTTGAACGACTGGGTCCTGTTGATGTTGGTGACCGCCCAGCCCTTGCTGTCGTCGTTGAGCTCGGCGAAGCGGCTGTTGCCGCCGTGACAGCTCGTCAGGCCCTTGGGGCCCTCGACGCTCTGCGGCTCCCACTGGATCTGACCACACGAGACCGTGCCCGCTTTGCACTGCTGCTGCCGGCTCGGGGGCGAGGTGATCCAGCCGTGTGCGCTCGCCTGCGGGGCCGGGAGGGCGAGCACGACCAGCGGGGTCACGGTCGCGGCGACGATCGCTGCACGCTTTTTGAGACTGCGCATCTTGTCTCTCCCTGCATGGGGGGCATTGGTCTAGACTTTATCTATTGTCAGACCACCGTCAAGACTGTGGAACAGGGAGAATTGACCGCCGGCACCGGCCCACCGGGCCGGAGTCGTTTATTCCGTAGGCAGCCACCCCACCTTCCCCGCCAGCAGCGCGTACCCCACGAACGCCACGATGTCGATGAAGGCGTGCGCCGCCACCAGCGGCCCGACCCGCCCCCACCGCCGGTACAGCAGGACGAACAGCACGCCCATCACCGCGTTGCCGATGAAGCCGCCGATCCCCTGGTACAGGTGGTACGTCCCGCGCAGCAGCGAGCTGGCCGCCAGCGACGCCTTCGGGGTCCAGCCCAGTTGGTCCAGCCGGCGCAGCAGATAGCCGACGACGATGACCTCCTCCACCACGGAGTTCTGCACCGCGGAGAGGATCAGCACCGGGATCTTCCACCACACGTCGGGCAGCGACTCCGGTACGACGGTCAGATTGAACCCCGCCGCCCGCGCGCCCAGGTAGAACGCCAGCCCCGTGCCGCCGACCACCGCCGCCACGGCCGCGCCCCAGCCCAGGTCGAAACGCGGCCGCCGGTGGTCGAAGCCCACCGCGCTCAGCCCGCCCGCGCGCTCGCGCACCAGCAGGTACGCCACGAGCGCCACCGGCACCAGCGCGGTCGTGATCCCGAAGAGCTGCCACGCGAGATCCAGCCACGGGCGCCCGGGCGCGGCAGAGGAGTTGAGGTTGGCCGACTGCTCCTTCAGCCCTTCTGACCGGGTCACCGAGCCGATGAAGCTGATCAGGGCCGAGACCGCGCTCGCCCCCAGGGACAGCGCCAGCACCAGCAGCGTTTCGCTGCTCAGCATCCGGCGGGACTGGTCCTGCACGCGCTCCTCCAATTGGTCAATCCCTCCCCATGGGCCCCACCGTGTCGCTAGGGTCGCGGAAAAAACACGTGACCAATATGCGGCTGTCCGGGGGGACGACCATGGGACGACACAGCTTGCCCGATGCGTACGGAACGGACGAAGCCCCGCTGCGGCGCAGCGTACGGGGCCGCACGGTGGTCATCGCGACCGCCCTCGTCCTGGCGATCGGCGCCGGAGCGCTGGTCGCCGTGCAGGCCGGGCTGCTGCCGCAGGACGACCCGTGCGCCGGCGCGGACCTCGAACTGGCCGTCGTCGCCTCGCCCGACATCGCCCCCGTCGTCCGCAAGACCGCCGAGCGCGCCCGCGCCGCCGAGCTGAAGTCGGACGGCCGCTGCCTGGACATCGAGGTGCGCGCGCGGCCCGCCGCCGAGGTCGCCCAGGCGCTGCGCAGCAAGGACACCCGGCCCGACTTCCAGGTCTGGATACCGGACTCCAGCATCTGGACGGGCATGGTCACCGCCGGCGGCGGGGGTGCGAGCATCGACGAGGTGACCCGGCTGGCCAGCTCACCCGTCGGCATGGCCGCCCTCCGGGACGGCGCCCGCAAACTCGGCTGGCCGGAGAAGACGTACGGCTGGGCCGAACTGACGGACGCCGCGCTGGGCGACGGCGCCGGCCTGCGCCTCGGCACCGCCGACCCGGCCGTGAGCGCCACCGGCGCGCTCGCGCTCACGGCGATGCACCGCGCCGGCGGCAAGGACGCGGACACCCGTACCGCCGCGACCGCCAAGCTGCTCTCCGAGCGCGTCGAGCCCGGCGACACGGCGGTGCTGGCGTCCCTCCCCGACTCCGGTCTCGACGACCCGAAGGACAACGACGCGCTGTTCCTCTCCGAGCAGGCCGCGTTCCGCCACAACGCGGGCGCGAACACGGGCGGGCGGCTCGACATGTTCTACCCGGAGGGCGGCACGGTCGCGCTCGACTACCCGTACACGATCGTCGACAACGACGCCATGGCGATGGACCGGGTCCGCGCCGCCAGCCGCTTCCAGCGGCTCCTGACCGACGCCAAGACGACCGGCCTGCTGCGCCGCCAGGGCTTCCGCTCCCCCGAGGGGCGCCTCGACGCGGACCTGGCGATGGCCGCCGGCGGCGCGGCCCCGCAGCCCTTCGACGCGCAGCCCGCGGAACCGCCGGCCCCCGACGAGGTCGCCTCGGTCCTCGGCATGTGGACCGTCACGGTGCAGAGCGCCCGGCTGACGACGGTGGTCGACGTCTCCGGCTCGATGGGCGAGCTGGTTCCCGGCGAGGCGGGCCAGACCCGGATGGACGTCACCAAGAACGCGCTCATCCAGGCGCTCTCCCAGTTCACCGGCGAGGACGAGATCGGCCTGTGGCGGTTCTCCACCCGGCTTGCGGGCGAGCAGGACTACGAGGAGGTCACCGGCACCACGCGGCTGGCCCAGCGCACCGACGACGGCACCAGCCACCGCGAGCTGCTCGCGAGCGCCTTCGGCGGCCTCCAGCCGGTGCCGGACGGTGCGACGGGCCTGTACGACACGGCGCTTGCGGCGTACGAGCGGCAGGTCAAGGAGTACGCGCCGGGCCGCTTCAACGCGGTCGTGCTGCTCACCGACGGCGCCAACGAGGACCCGGGCAGCGTCTCCGCCGCGGACCTCGCCGCGCGGCTGCGCGAGATCGCCGACCCGGAGCGGCCGGTGGGCCTGATCGCGATCGGCATCGGACCGGACGCGGACATCGAGGCGTGCGGGCGGATCGCGGAGGCGGTCGGGGGCGAGTCGTACCGGGTGACGGACCCGAAGGAGATCCACGCGGTGCTGCTGCGGGCGGTGACCGACGCCGGCGCGAAGGCGGCGCTGTCCTGAGCCGTACGGGCCGGGGCGCAGCCCGCAGACGCCGGGACGCTGCCCGTACGCCCCGAAGCCCGGGCCGAAACGGCCCGCAGCACCGCCCGTACGCCCCGGGGCGCAGGCCGTACGCGCACCGGCACCGGCGCCGCGCGCCCGGCCAGCCGCCTGCCCGCCGCCGCGCCCCGCGTCAGTCCACCGGCCAGCGGTGCACCGGCTCCTCCGTGCGCGTCAGCTCCACGTAGCGCCGCGTCATCTCCGCGAGCGCCGCCCCCCGGTCCAGCCCGCGCCCCAGCGCCCGGTGGAACGCCGCCGACTGCCACGACGCCCCGTTGACCCGCCGCCGGCAGCGCTCCTCGATGACCCCGAGGTAGCGGTCGCGATCGGCCGGGTCGACGCCCCAGGCGTCCAGCCCGGAGGCGGCCATGGGCAGCAGTTCGTCCCGTACGAGCTTCGCCACCGGCACCCGCGCCACCCCGCCGAGCCGCCGCCGTCCCGGCCACACGAGCGTGGCGTCGATGCCGTCCCGGCAGGCGGCGGCGAAGTTGGCCGCCGCGCCGTCGAAGGGCAGCCGGCCCCAGACGGGCCGCTGCTCGTCGGCGAGGGTGCGTACGAGGCCGTAGTAGAACGCCGCGTTGGCGACGACGTCGGTCACGGTCGGGCCCGCGGGCAGCACCCGGTTCTCGACCCGCAGGTGCGGGACGCCGCCGGCGATGTCGTACACGGGCCGGTTCCAGCGGTAGACGGTGCCGTTGTGCAGCACCAGTTCCGACAGCTCCGGCACCCCGCCCTCGTCCAGGAGGCGCAGCGGGTCCTCCGCGGCGCAGAGCGGCAGCAGCGAGGGGAAGTAGCGGAGGTTCTCCTCGAACAGCTCCAGCGGCTCGGTGATCCAGCGCTCGCCGAACCAGACGCGCGGGCGCACGCCCTGCGCGCGGTACTCCGGCGGCCGGGTGTCGGTGGCCTGGAGGAACAGCTCGGGCCGCGACTCGCTGAGCAGCTCCCGGCCGAAGACGAACGGCGCGTTGGCGCCGAGCGCGACCTGCACGGCCGCCGCCGCCTGCGAGGCGTTCCAGACGTCGGCGAACCGGTTGGGCGTGACCTGGAGATGCATCTGCACGGAGGTGCACGCGGCCTCGGAGGCGATGGAGCCGGTGGTGTACGTCAGCTCCTCCACACCGTGCATGTCCAGGTGGATCTCCTCGCCGCGGGCCGCGAGGATCTGCTCGTTGAGCCGGTGGAAGCGGTCGACCTCGGAGAGGTTGGCGGAGACCAGGTCGGCGGCGGTGAGCGTCGGCAGGATGCCGATCATCACGATCCCCGCGCCCACTTCGCGCGCCTGCCGGTCGGCGTACCACAGCCCGGTGCGCAGCTCCTCCGCGAGCTGGTCGAACACCCGGTCGGCGAGCCGGTGGGGCGCGATGTTGACTTCCAGGTTGAACTGGGCCAGCTCGGTCTGGAAGTCGGGGCTGGCGATGCGCTCCAGCACTTCCGTGTTCATCATGCGCGGCATGCCGTCCGCACCGACGAGATTCAATTCGATCTCCAGCCCCATCAGATTCTGCGGGCGGTCGAATCTCTTCTCCTCCAGCAGGCGCTCCAGCCCCACGAGACACTCGCGGAGCCGCTGCCGATAGCGGTGGCGGTCGGACAGGTCGAACCCGCCGGCCACGACCTTCTCGCCCATCGAGGTTCCTCCTCGGCTCGGCTGCCAGGGATGATGCCCAGGCGCGGGTACCCTGACGCCCGCAGCCGCCGTATCGTCGGCTACGCTGGCCGCCCGCGCCGGACGGCATCGTTCCGACTGCACACCGCCGGCGCGCGGCGCACGGACCGCCGACTGGTCGCAATCACCGGCGAGATCCGGCCGACCCCGGGTGCCGGCCGTTACCGCGCCCGTCAGGCGATTCTCGCTGATGTTCCGGAAAGACCAGCGGATATTCGACCGAGAATCCTCTTGCGGAATTCACCCGGACGGCCAGGCGGAAGGACTTCCACCGGTAGTCGTATAAAATTCGCGAACGAGGCAGAGAGTTGGCGCCCCCTTGCACGGATGCGGTCCCCTCTGGCCCCGCTAGCAGACAGCGCCGTCCGCATCTTGCCCCCTGCTCTGCTCCACGTCTGTCGAAGGTAGGCGACCCCTATGCCGATCAGCGTCCTTACGCCCCCCTCCCCGGCTCTGCGCAGCGTCAACGCCGCGCTGAAGTCCCCGACGGCGGTGCGCGGGACCCGTGCGCTCGCACCGGCGTCGGGGAGCCCGGCGGACGCGACGGACGCGCTGCCCGTCCACGTACTGGACGAGGTCGGCGCCGCGGCCGGCACACCGCACGCGGCGCTCACCGGCTGGCGGTTCCACCTCGCCGCCGAGGGCCGGGTCGTCGCCGCCGCGGAGGCGCGGATCACCCCGGACGGCTGGGCGTTCTCGCACTTCTCCGAGGGCCCGTACGTCGCCTCCACCCAACGCGCCCTGCGCCAGGCCGAGTCGCTGCCCACCCTGCTGCAGCCCCGGCTGCTGTCCGTCCCCGAGCTGTACATGGTGACGCTCTGGCTGCGCGCCGACGCCACCGCGCCGGCCGAGTCGGGCACGGTCGACCCGGCGGACCTGCTGGTGCCGCTGGCGCCCGCGCCGCCCGGCATCAGGGCCCACCGCGCGGTCCGCGCCGGCGACCTGCTCCCTGCGCTGCGCGACCGGCTGGCGGGCGCGCGGCTCCTCGGCTCCTCCGCCTGATCACGGCGAGGTCACGGTCTGATCACCGCTGTGGACTAGTCCACTCCCGGCCGGTGCACCCCCCGAAAGGATGGTCTGGCACCGAGCAACCGCCCGCGAGGGTGATGCGTCTTCTGCCCCGGAGACCACCTGCCGGTAAATCCCTGCGAATTGACGCGCGCAGGGGAACACTGGTTGCGGAACGAGTCGACACGGGGGCGGCGATGACATCTGCAGACCGCAGGACCGAGACCACGAAACGGCGAGAGTACCCAGCCATGTGCCAGCACCAGCCACCCTGTCCCACCGCCCAGTCCACCGACCGGGAGGCGGCGCGCCCGGTGGCGAACCACCCGGAGCAGGGCTGGAGCCTGCTCTGCAACGGCGTTCTGCTGTTCGAGGACACCGGCGAGCTGCTGCCCGACGGCCGGATCATCGCGCCGCACCGGCCGCCGAACGCCGACGACGTGACCGCCGCGGCCTGACCTGCCCGGGCGGCGGCCAGGGCCGCCGTCCGCCGGTCGCCGCGGCCGTCCACCGGCCCCGCACGCCACCGGCCCGGCGCGGGGGCGCCGGGCCGGGTGCGTGACGCGCGCGGGCGTACGTCAGGCGTCGTACTCGTCCAACGGGGGGCACGAGCACACCAGGTTCCGATCGCCGTAGGCGCCGTCGATCCGGCGCACCGGCGGCCAGTACTTGTCCGCGGGCGTCACCCCGGCCGGGAAGACGGCCTCCTCGCGCCCGTACGGGTGCTTCCACTCCCCCGCGAGCTGCGCCGCGGTGTGCGGCGCACCGACCAGCGGGTTGTCGTCCTTGTCCCACTCCCCTGTACCGACCCGCTCGATCTCCCGCCGGATCGCGATCATGGCCTCGCAGAACCGGTCGAGTTCGCTCAGGTTCTCGCTCTCGGTCGGCTCGATCATCAGCGTCCCGGCCACCGGGAACGACATCGTCGGGGCGTGGAAGCCGTAGTCGATCAGCCGCTTGGCGACGTCGTCGATGGACACGCCGGTCGCCTTGGTCAGCGGCCGTACGTCGACGATGCACTCGTGCGCGACGAGCCCGCCGGGACCCGCGTACAGCACCGGGAAGTGCGGCTCCAGCCGCTTGGCCACGTAATTGGCGCCCAGCACCGCGACCTGGCTGGCGCGGCGCAGCCCGTCCTCGCCCATGAGCTTCATGTACGCCCACGAGATCGGCAGGATCCCGGCCGAGCCCCACGGCGCCGCCGAGACCGGGCCCACGCCCGTCTCGGGGCCCGCGGCGGGCTGCAGCGGGTGGTTCGGCAGGTACGGGGCCAGGTGCTCCCGGACCGCGACCGGGCCGACACCGGGACCGCCGCCGCCGTGCGGGATGCAGAACGTCTTGTGCAGGTTGAGGTGCGAGACGTCGCCGCCGAACTTCCCGGGGCCCGCGAGACCGACGAGCGCGTTGAGGTTGGCGCCGTCCACGTACACCTGGCCGCCGGCGGCGTGCACGGCGTCGCAGATCTCCGTGATGTGCTCCTCGAACACGCCGTGCGTCGAGGGGTAGGTGACCATGAGCACGGCCAGCTCGTCGCCGTGCTGCCCGATCTTCGCGCGCAGGTCCTCCGCGTCGACCTCGCCGTTCTCGGCGGTCTTCACGACCACGACCTTCATGCCGGCCATCACCGCGGAGGCGGCGTTGGTGCCGTGGGCGGAGGACGGGATGAGGCAGACGGTGCGGCGCTCGTCGCCGTTGGCGCGGTGGTACGCCCGTACGGCCAGCAGGCCCGCCAGTTCGCCCTGCGATCCGGCGTTGGGCTGCAGGGAGACCTTGTCGTAGCCGGTGACGGCGGCCAGGCCCTCCTCCAGCTCGCGGATGAGGGTCAGATAGCCCGCGGCCTGGTCGGCGGGCGCGAAGGGGTGCAGCCCGGCGAACTCGGGCCAGGTGACGGCCTCCATCTCGGCGGTCGCGTTCAGCTTCATCGTGCAGGAACCGAGCGGGATCATGCCGCGGTCCAGCGCGTAGTCCCGGTCGGCGAGCGTGCGCAGGTAGCGCAGCAGGGCGGTCTCGGAGCGGTGCCGGTGGAAGACCGGGTGGGTCAGGTACTCGTCCGTGCGCAGCAGCCCGGCGGGCAGCGCGTCGTCGGTGGCGGCGTCCAGCTCACCGACGTCCCGGCCGGTGACGCCGAAGGCGTCCCAGACGACGGCCAGGTGGTCGCGGACGGTGGTCTCGTCACAGGAGATGCCGACGTGGTCGGCGTCGGCGAGGCGGAGGTTGACGCCGGCGTTGCGGGCGCGGGCGGTCACCTCGGCGGCCCGGCCGGGGACGCGGACGGTGACGGTGTCGAAGAACGCGTCGTGCACCACGTCGGCGCCGCCGGCCCGCAGCCCCGCGGCGAGTATCGAGGCGAAGCGGTGGGTGCGCCGGGCGATGGCCGCCAGGCCCTCGGGGCCGTGGTAGACGGCGTACATCGAGGCCATCACCGCGAGCAGCACCTGCGCGGTACAGATGTTGCTGGTGGCCCTCTCGCGGCGGATGTGCTGCTCGCGCGTCTGGAGGGCCAGCCGGTACGCCTGCGCGCCGTCCGCGTCCTTGGAGACGCCGACGAGCCGCCCCGGCAGGCTGCGCGCGAACTTCTCGCGTACGGACATGTAGCCGGCGTGCGGCCCGCCGAAGCCCATCGGGACCCCGAACCGCTGGCTGGAGCCGACCGCGATGTCGGCGCCGAGCGCCCCGGGCGAGGTCAGCAGGGTGAGCGCGAGGAGGTCGGCGGCGACGGTGACGACGGCGCCCAGCTCGTGCGCCCGCTCGATGACGGGCGCGAGGTCCCGTACGGCACCGGAGGCACCCGGGTACTGCAGCAGCACGCCGAAGACGCCGCGCTCTGCCGCCTCCGCGGGGATGCCGCCGGCGAGGTCCGCGACGACGACCTCGACGCCGGTCGGCTCGGCGCGGGTGCGCAGCACGGCGACGGTCTGCGGCAGGGTGTCGGCGTCGACCAGGAAGACGCCGTCCTTGACCTTGCCGACGCGCCGGGACAGGGCCATCGCCTCGGCGGCGGCCGTGCCCTCGTCGAGCAGCGAGGCGCCGGCGGTGGGCAGCCCGGTGAGGTCGGAGACGACGGTCTGGAAGTTGAGCAGCGCCTCCAGCCGGCCCTGGGAGATCTCGGGCTGGTACGGGGTGTACGCCGTGTACCAGGCGGGGTTCTCCATGACGTTGCGCAGGATGACGGGCGGCGTGTGGGTGCCGTGGTAGCCGAGTCCGATCATGGAGGTGAGCACCTCGTTGCGCGCCGCCAGCCCGCGCAGCTCGGCAAGCACCCCGGCCTCGGAGCGGGCCGGGGGCAGCGCGAACGCGCCGGTGCCCTTGATCGGGCCGGGTACGGCGGCCTCCGTCAGCTCGTCCAGCGAGCCGTAGCCGACCTGGGCGAGCATCTTGGCCCGGTCACCCGCGTCCGGTCCTATGTGGCGCTGCTCGAAGGGCGTGCCGCGCTCCAGGTCGGACAGCGGGATGCGGTGGGCGTTCGTCTCGGACAAAGGGGCCTCCTGGTCGCGCGGACCTTCGCGGATGCCCCTGGGCCGGGCACCCGTACGGCCTCCCCCTCTGTCATCCGGACCTGAGAGCTTCACCGGCACGCCCTGACCGGGCGCGGCGCGGCTTGCACCGTCGGTGAGGAAGGGCCGCACTGCGGCCCGCCCTGCTTTCCAGAGTGACCTCGTCCGTGCGGTACGGGGGCCTGAGAGATTCCGGGGAGGAGTTGCTCCTTCGGCGCCTCCGGCTGGCGGGCGGAGGACTCTCCCGCACGGGGTCTGCAGCCACGATCAGCGTACCAGCGCGCGCCCCCGCGCATCCCGGCGCGGGCACCCGCTCCCCTGCGCCCCGGGCGGCGCCTGCCGAGTGGCCGCGGGGCCTGTTGTGCCGTTACGTGGAGGCAGCGGAGCTGTGACGAGAAGTGGGAGGCACCGTGCAGACCGACATCGACCCCCGGAGCCTGATCGGCGTGCGCGCGTACGACAGCAACGGCGACAAGCTCGGGACCGTCGACGAGGTGTACCTCGACGACGCCACCGGCGCCCCGCAGTGGGCGGCGCTGCGCACGGGCCTGTTCCACCGGGACGCGTTCGTGCCGCTGGGGCCGAGCGAGCTGGCGGACGAGGGGCTGCGGGTGCCGTTCGAACGGGAGCTGATCAAGGACGCGCCGGACTTCGGCGTGGGCCGGCACCTCTCCCCCGCGCAGGAGCTCCAGCTCTACCACCACTACGGCATGACGCTGCCGCCGGACGTCGCCAAGACCCATCCGCAGCAGCGGCCGCCGCGGGACCGGGACTTCGGCGAGGTCGCCGGCTCCGACGACTGACCGGCTGCCGCCGGCCGCCGCCGGGCGTCGGGCCTCAGCCGCGCGGCACCAGCGGCAGCGGGTCCGCCGGCTCCAGCGCCGGGTCGTCCGCGGCGAACGTACGCACCCGCCCGGGCTTCGAGCCCGGCACCTCGAACCGCACCGTGACCCGCCCGACGCCGCTGCCCTGCACCCAGCCGGGGCCGTGGTCCGCGTGCCGCACGTCCAGCCCCGGCAGCCACCGCGGCGCGGCCGGCTCCGGCTCCGCGGGGGCGGGCGGCGGGGGCGGGCCTGAAGGCGGCAGCGCCACCGGGCCGTCGGCGTCCACCGGCCCGTGCCGCGCCTCCGGCGCCTGGCCGGCCTGCGCGAACAGGTCTTCCTGTGTGAAGTCCGCGAGCCCGCTCACGCCGACACCCAGCAGCCGCACGCCCGCGGTCGTCTCCACGCCGTCCAGCAGCCGCAGCGCCGCCTCGGTGACCACGGCGGGGTCGTCGGTGGGCCCGCGCAGGGTCTCGGAGCGGGTGAGGGTGGAGAAGTCGTACCGCCGGACCTTGAGGACCACCGTGCGGCCGGAGCGCCCCGCCCCGCGCAGCCGCGTCACGCACCGCCGCGCCAGCCGCTCGACCTCGGTGCGGATGCGGACCCGGTCGGTGAGGTCGACGTCGAAGGTGTCCTCGACGGAGACGGACTTGGTGTCCCGGTCCGCGACCACCGGCCGCTCGTCCAGGCCCAGCGCCATCACGTGGATCCCGGTGCCGTGCGCCTTGCCCAGCAGCCGCACCATCTCGTCCTCGCCGGCGTCCGTGACCTCACCGACCGTGGTGATCCCGGCCCTGCGCAAGGTGTCCGCCGTCGCCGGGCCCACGCCCGGCAGCGTGCGCACGTTCATCGGCCCCAGCAGCGCCCGCTCGCCGCCCGGCGGGACCACGACGAGCCCGTCCGGCTTGGCCAGCTCCGAGGCGACCTTGGCGAGCATCTTGGACGCGGCGAGCCCGACGGACCCGGTGAGGCTCGTGGCGGCACGGATGTCGGCGCGGAGCCGGCGCGCCACGCCCCGTAGCGCCGCCTCCTGCGCGGGCGTGCCGCCGGCTTCCAGGTCGACGAACGCCTCGTCCAGGCTCAGCGGCTCCACCAGCGGCGACAGCTCCCCGAGCAGCGCCATGACCTGACCGCTGACCTGCTGGTAGAGCCGGAAGCGGGGGATGAGGAACGCGGCGTTCGGGCAGAGCCGGCGGGCCATGCCCATCGCCATCGCCGAGTGCACCCCGAAGACCCGGGCCTCGTACGACGCGGTGGCCACCACGCCGCGCGGCCCGAGGCCGCCGACGATCACTGCCTTGCCCTTGAGGCTCGGCTTGGCGGCCTGCTCGACGGCGGCGTAGAACGCGTCCATGTCCAGGTGCAGGACTGACGGCGCGCTTCTCACACGGTGATGGTCCCCCATGGGTACGACATCGGCCCCGCAACGGCCGTCAGGCGGCCGTGACGGGGCGGTACGGGCCGGAGCACGGGCGCTGCCGGCGAGGGGCCGTACGAGGGCGTCAGCCGGCGCGGCTGCGGCGGCGCGCCAGCTCGTCGGCGGCGTTGTGCCCGACCAGCGTCTCGCCGGTGTCGACGCGCTCCGCGTGCAACTGCGCGAGGGCCGCCTGCACGTCGCTCCAGACGACGCCGACGGCGATGCCGAAGATCCCCTGGCCGCCCTGGAGCAGCTCGACGACCTCGTCGGGTGACGTGCACTCGTAGACCGTGGCGCCGTCGCTGATGAGGGTCATCCGCCGC
Organism: Streptomyces sp. NPDC004134; assembly: GCF_042874195.1. Classification (NCBI taxonomy): domain Bacteria; kingdom Bacillati; phylum Actinomycetota; class Actinomycetes; order Kitasatosporales; family Streptomycetaceae; genus Streptomyces; species Streptomyces sp. NPDC004134. Next base: position 80,994 of record NZ_JBIAMS010000002.1, read on the forward strand.
AGCTCGGCCGGATCCGTGGCGCGCAGGTGGCCGACGGCCGTCCTGATGCTCTGCAGCGAGACCCCGGCGTCCAGCAGCCGCTTGACGATCTTGAGGACGACGACGTCGTGGGAGCCGTAGAGCCGCTGGGCGCCCGAGCCGCTCGCGGGGCGGACGCTCGGCTCGACCAGGCCCGTACGGGCCCAGTAATCGAGCTGGCGGTACGTGATGCCGGCCGCGGCGCACGCCGCCGGTCCCCGGTAGCCGACCTCGTCCGGGTCCGCGGACGCGGCCCGTGGCCGCCTCGCGGGCTCCACGCCGTGCCCGTACAGCGGAACAGCTCCGCCCCCACCGGCCGATCTCCCGCCGCCCGTGACCACCACGCCGACCTCCCGCTCCCTGACCTGCCTCCCGACGGTAGGCAGTCGCCCCGGGCGCGTCAACGAACGCCACACGGGGCACGCCGGGTGCTCATCACCCTACGGGTGGTTTGCCGACGGCGCCCGGACGGTAGGCCCGGGTGGGCTACCGCTGGGCGGCTCTCACTGGGGATTCGTTCCGAAGTCCTCGGGCGTGATCTGGTCGAGGAACTCGCGGAACTTCTCCACCTCGTCCTCCTGCTCGTCCGGGATCGAGATCCCCGCGTCGTTGAGCACGCCCTCGCTGCCGTAGATCGGCGTGCCGGTGCGCAGCGCGAGCGCGATGGCGTCGGAGGGGCGGGCGCTCACCTCGGCGCCGCCGGAGAACACCAGCTCGGCGTAGAACACGCCCTCCCGCAGATCGGTGATCCGGACCTCGGACAGCTCCTGGCCGACCGCTTCCAGCACGTTCTTGAACAGGTCATGCGTCAGCGGGCGCGCGGGGGTCATGCCCTGCTGCGCGAAGGCGATCGCCGTCGCCTCCCCAGGACCGATCCAGATGGGGAGGTACCGGTCGCCGCCCACTTCACGCAGGAGAACGATCGGTTGGTTCGAGGGCATTTCCACCCGGACACCCACAACGTCGAGCTCGTTCACACAGCAACCCTAGGCCGACCCCGGCGGTTTTGGGTAGTCGAGCACGGGACCGGTCAGTTGCCGGCGACCCGCAGTGAGGACCGTACGAGGGTCGTGTGCAGCCGCGCGGACAGCTCGATCAGCCGTTCGGCGGTGGATTCCGCGTGGGCCCGCGTCTGCGGGCTGCGGTGCCGCCGCAGCGGGCCGATGACCTGTTCGACGAGGCCGGCCTCGCGGTCCGCGGCGGCCTTGAGGCCGCGCAGGTGGCGCGCCTGCAGCCCGTAGCTGCCCAGTTCGGCCACGAGACGGGCGACGGCGGCCGCGTCCGCGTCGTAGAGCCCGTCGGCGTCCGCGGCGACCAGACCGAATTCTTCCCAGGACGCCAGCTCGGCCTCGCCGACGGCGGCGGTGCGCAGCAGCGTCTCCCGGTCGATACGGGGATCGTGCGGGGCCTCCGCGGCGGCGGAGGCCCCGGCGCCGGAGCCGGCCACCGAGTCGGCGTCCAACTGCTCGCGGATGACCTTGAGCGGCAGGTAGTGATCCCGCTGCATGCGCAGGATCCGGGCCAGCCGCTCGACGTCCGCGGCGCCGAACTTGCGGTAGCCGCCCGGCGAGCGCTTCGGCTCCACCAGGCCCTCCGACTCCAGGAAGCGGATCTTGGAGATGGTGACCTCGGGAAACTCCTCGCGGAGCACGGCGAGGACGCCCCCGATGCTCAACTGCCGGTCGCGCGCCCGGCGTCGGTCCGGCCGGTCCGCTTCCGGAGCGGCGGTGCCGCCCCTCGGGGTGTCGCCCATCGCTTCCGTCCCGTGGTCGTGTGCTCCCCGCCGTCAGGCGGCGCGCCGGCTGGCGAAGAACACCAGCCGGAACTTTCCGATCTGCACCTCGTCCCCGCTGGTCAGCTCGAACTCGTCGATCCGCTCGCGGTTGACGTACGTGCCGTTGAGGCTGCCGACGTCGGCGACCGAGAACCGGCCGTCAGGGCTCCGGCGGAACTCCACGTGCCGCCGGGAGACCGTGACGTCGTCCAGGAAGATGTCGCTCTGCGGGTGGCGCCCGACGGTGGTCAGCTCGCTGTCCAGCAGGAAGCGGGCCCCGGAGTTGGGGCCGCGGCGGACGACGAGCAGCGCGGAGCCGGGCGGCAGCGCGTCGACGGCCGCCTGCGCCTCGGGCGACAGCGGCGGCAGCGTCTGCCCGCCGCTGGCGACCTCGGCCTCGTATGCCTCGATGCCCGAGATGGAGATCGTGGTGGTGGTCTCCGAGGGACGCTCGGCCACGCCGGCCCGCAGCGGGGCGCCGCAGTTGGAGCAGAACCGGCTCGCCTGGGCGTTCCGGGCCCCGCACCTGTTGCATACCGGCAGGTCCATGGACTGTGCCTCCTGCTGCGGAGCGCCCGCAGCGGCGTCGGGCGGATGCGAGCCGGGGGCGAACCCTCCACCCGCACTTGAGGTTGATGGTTCCCCGAAACCTATGCGGCCCGATGCGGCAGGGTCAACATAAGACTCGCCCTGACCACCCGAAATGTCGCCGGGCGGCGGAGGCGCCTGATCCCGGTACAAGGCGCGCTCGCCGGCCTCGCCGCCCTGGGACGCGGCGCGGTGCCGGCCCGGCCGATCCGCCGAGCCCCTCCCGAACAACTTAGCGAACAACTTCACGGGCGTTTTCCCCTTGACCGTCGGACAGGCCCGTGCTCGAGCAGGTCACTCGACACGCGCATCAGCGGCACCGGACATTCACTGAACGTCCACAACCCCCGGACAGTTTCCCTTACGCGACCGCAGTCGATACGTCGACCCCCCCGTAACCTCGGGGTCACGACGACGACCGAGCGTAGTCAGGCCGCTTCTCCCGCCGCAAGGCGTCCACGAGGACCGTGTCCCGGGGCTCGATGGACACCGTAGCCTGCTCCTCCTCCATGGTCTGAACCACCCCACCGGGGATGTTCAGCGCGGGCTCCAGATCCTCGGCCCGGCCGATCACGCGGAAGACGTACGGCTGGGAGACGCGGCGGCCGTCGATCGCCACGTCGCTCTCCCCCGCGTCGGCGAAGTGCGTACCCGCGACGACGCGTACGCCGTTGATCTGGATCGCCTCCGCACCGGCGGCGCGCAGCTCCTGGATCGTGTCCAGCAGCATGTCCGCCTCGACGGCCCCCTCGGGGCCACGGACGGTGATCTCGATGCCGGGGCCCTCGGCGGCGACCGTGCCGGCCAGCACGCCGAGCTGGCGCTCCTTGGCCTCCGTCTGGCGGCGCGCCTCCTCCGCCTGGTCGGAGCTGTTCTCCAGCTCCGCCTTCTGGTCCTCCAGCCGCTCCCGCTCGTCCTCCAGCCGCTTGGTGCGGTCGTCGAGCTCGTCGAGGATCCGTACGAGGTCCTCCTGGCGGGCGCCGCGCAGCGCGCTGGACTCGCCGGTGGAGCGGACCTGGATGGCCAGGCCCAGGCCGAGGACGAACAGCAGCAGGGCGACGATCAGTTGCGAGCGGGTCAGCCGGAGCGGCCACACGGCGTCGACCAGGCGGCGCCGTCCCGCGCCGAGCTCCGGCTCGGGCGCGGCGGGCGGCTCGGGCGGCGCGGAGCGCTCGGCGGGGGCCGTGCGCTCGGGCTGCTGAGGGGGCCCGGGGAGCTGCGGCGCGGGCGGCCGCCGCTGCATGGGCGGACGCTGCTGCGGCGCCGGGGGGCGCGGCTGGCCGGAGGGCCGCTGCGGGCCCGGAGGCTGCTGTCGACCCGCGGGAGGCTGCTGTCCCTGGGGCTGCTGCGCCGGGGATTTCCGGGGCGGCTGCTGGCCGGGCGGCCGCTGCGCGGGCGGCTGCGGCCCCTCGGGCCGCTGCTGCGGCGGCTCCGGCCGCTGCTGCGGCGGCTTGCGCGGCGGCTGCTCGCGGGAGGCGTGGCGCGGCGGCTGCGGCGGCTGGTCGCGCGAGTGGCGCGGCGGCGCGTGCTCGCGCGAGGCGTGCCGCGGCGGCTGGTGCCGGGGCGCGGGCGGGCGCGGCGGCGCGGGCTGCGCCGGCGCGGTGGGCGGTGTCGGCGGTACGCCGGGCGTGCCCTGCGGGTACGCGGCGGGCGGGTCGCCCGGGCGCGGGGAGTTCGGCGGAGTCTCGTCGGACACGGGCATCACGCCTGGAAGACGTGCCGCCGGATGGCGGCGGCGTTGGAGAAGATCCGGATCCCGAGGACGACCACGACGCCGGTCGAGAGCTGCGCGCCGACGCCCAGCTTGTCGCCGAGGAAGACGATCAGCGCGGCCACGACGACGTTCGACAGGAACGACACCACGAAGACCTTGTCGTCGAAGATCCCGTCGAGCATGGCCCGCAGCGCTCCGAAGACCGCGTCGAGCGCGGCGACGACGGCGATGGGCAGGTACGGCTCCAGGCCCGCCGGCACCACGGGCTGGACCACGAGGCCCATGACGATGCCCGCGACGAGGCCCAGTACGGCGATCACGAGGGGTTGTTCTCCTTCGGTTCTGCGTGGCGTAGGGACAGGCCGGTGGCGGCCGGCAGCCGGAGGTCGTCGCGTGCGGAGATCCCGGCCCTGATGCCGTAGTTGTCCTGGAGCACGTCCAGGTAGTGGCCGTCGGCGTTCTCCCTGAACCGCTCCAGGAGGTGTTCGCCGTCGCCGATGGCGAGCACCGTGTACGGCGGCGCCAGCGGGCGGTTGTCGACGAGGATGGCGTCGCCGGCGGCGCGGATCGCGGACAGGGCGGTGAGCCGGCGGCCGTTGACGGAGACGGCCTCGGCGCCGGCGAGCCAGAGCCCGTTGACGATGCGCTGCAGGTCGCGGTCGCGTACCCGGCCGTCGTCGGCGAAGCTCGTGGAGCTGCGCGGGCCGCCGGTCGCGCCGGTGCCCGCGTCGGCGGCGTCGTCGACCACGAGGCGTACGCCGGGGCCCCGGGCCTCGGCGGCGCCGGCCAGCAGCGCGAGCAGCGCCGCCCGGTCGCTGCCGTTCTCCTCCAGCGCCTCGCGCTGCCGGTCGGCCACCTCGCCGTGCAGTTGCTCGACCGTGCGGTCGAGGTCGTCAGCCGCGGCGGTCCTGTCCTCGACCCGCTCGATCAGCTCCTCGCGCTCGCGGGCGAGGTCGGGTGCCTCGATCCGCGCCTCGGCGGCGCCGACGGTGAGGACGAGCGCGGTCAGCACCAGGCCGGCGGCGAGCCAGGCCCGCCCGCGCAGGCGCTGCGGAAGCCGCTCGCCGCGCGGGCGGGCGCCGTGGCGCGCGGCGGCCTCGGCGTACCCGTCGTCCAGGCTGTGATCCATCAGCCGGGTCAGCAGCGACATGGAGGCGTCCGGACGGGGGCGTGCCGGTGCGCTGCTCCGTTCGGGGGGCTGCTGCGGCATGCCGGACATCGTTGCACGCCGGGAGCCCTTATGGTGCCGCGACCCCTGGGTTGGGTGAACTCTCGCTCCGCTGTGCGCGCGTCAGTCGCCGCTCCCGTCGACGACCGCCGCCCACTCGTCGAGCAGGGCTTCGGCGGACGCCTGGTCGGGTCCCTCGGCCCAGAGGTGCGTGACCGCCTCGGCGCGGTCCGGCAGCACCAGCACCCAGCGGCCGTCGGCCTCCACGACCCGGACGCCGTCGGTGGTGTCGACGTCGCGGTTGCCCGCGGCTTCCACCACCCGGCGCATGATCATGCCCTTGACGGCCCACGGGGTGGCGAGGTCGCGGCAGAGCACGTACGCCTGGGGGATACGGGCGTCGATCTGGCTGAGGGTGAGCTGAGTGCGTGCGACCAGGCCGGTGAGCCGGGCGAAGGCGGCGGCGCCGTCGAAGACGGAGGAGAACTCCGGGACGATGAAGCCGCCCCGGCCGTCGCCCCCGAAGACGGCGTCGTCCATCCGCGCCACCCGGGCCAGGTCGTCGGGCGAGGTGGTCGTCCACTCCACCTGTGTGCCGTGATACGCGGCCACCTGTTCGGCGATACGCGTCGTCGTCACCGGCATCGCCACCCGGCCGCTGCGCCGCTCGGCCGCGACCAGGTCGAGCAGGACGAGCAGCGCCCGGTCGTCCTCGACGATCCGGCCCTTCTCGTCGACCAGCGAGATGCGCTCGCCGACCGGGTCGAAGCGCACGCCGAAGGCGGCCCGCGCGGAGGACACGATCTCGCCGAGCCGGACGAGGCCGGCGCGGCGCGACTGCGGCGTCTCCGTCGGACGGGACTCGTCCAGGCCGGGGTTGATGGTGAGCGCGTCCACGCCGAGCCGGCCGAGGAGGCTCGGGAGCACCAGTCCTGCGCTGCCGTGCGAGGCGTCCACGACGACTTTGAGGCCGGCCTCGGCGATGCCGCCGGTGTCCACGGCGCGCAGCAGTGAGCCGGTGTAGGAGTCGAAGACGCTGGCGGGGAAGCTCAGGTCGCCGATCTCGCCGGGGAACGCGCGGCGGTACTCCTGGCGGGCGTAGACGCGGTCGAGCTTGCGCTGCGCGGCCTGCGAGAGGTCGGCGCCGCGCTCGTCGAGGAACATGATGTCGACGGAATCCTGTACGCCCGGGGTGGTGCGGATCATGATGCCGCCGGCGCTGCCGCGCGCGGTCTGCTGCCGGGCCACGGGCAGCGGCACGTTCTCCAGGTCGCGTACGTCTATGGCGCTGGCCTGGAGCGCGGAGATCACCGCGCGCTTGAGCGCCCGGGCGCCGCGCGAGTGGTCGCGGGCGGTGGTGACGCTGGAGCCCTTCTTCAGCGTGGTCGCGTACGCCCCGGCCAGCCGGACGGCGAGTTCGGGGGTGATCTCGACGTTGAGGATGCCGGAGACGCCGCGGGCGCCGAAGAGGTGGGCCTGGCCGCGCGACTCCCAGATCACCGAGGTGTTGACGAAGGCGCCCGCTTCGATGGTCTTGAAGGGGTAGACCCGCACATTGCCCTGGATGATCGATTCTTCGCCGATCAGGCACTCGTCGCCGATGACGGCGCCGTCCTCGATCCGCGCGGCGCGCATGACGTCGGTGTTCTTGCCGATGACGCAGCCGCGGAGGTTGGTGTGGCCGCCGACGTAGACGTTGTCGTGGATGACGGCGCGGTGCAGGAACGCGCCCTGCTTGACGACCACGTTGGAGCCGAGGACCGAGTGCTCGCGGACCTCGGCGCCCTGCTCGACCTTGGCGTAGTCGCCGATGTAGAGCGGGCCGCGCAGGACGGCCTCGGGGTGCACCTCGGCGCCCTCGGCGACCCAGACGCCGGGCGAGATCTCGAAGCCGTCCAGATCGAGGTCGACCTTGCCCTCCAGCACGTCGGCCTGGGCCTTGACGTAGCTCTCGTGGGTGCCGACGTCCTCCCAGTAGCCCTCCGCCACGTAGCCGTAGATGGGCTTGCCGTCCTTCATCAACTGCGGGAAGACGTCGCCCGACCAGTCGACGGAGGTGTCGGCCTCGACGTAGTCGAAGACCTCGGGCTCCATCACGTAGATGCCGGTGTTGACGGTGTCGGAGAAGACCTGGCCCCAGGTGGGCTTCTCCAGGAACCGCTCGACCTTGCCCTCCTCGTCGACGATGGTGATGCCGAACTCCAGCGGGTTGGGGACCCGGGTGAGGCAGACGGTGACCAGCGCGCCCTTCTCGCGGTGGAACGCGATCAGGTCGGTGAGGTCGAAGTCGGTGAGCGCGTCGCCGGAGATGACGAGGAACGAGTCGTCCTTCAGGGCTTCCTCGGCGTTCTTCACGCTGCCCGCGGTGCCCAGCGGACGGTCCTCGTTGGCGTACGTGAGCTCCATGCCGAGCTCCTCGCCGTCCCCGAAGTAGTTCCGCACCAGGGAGGCGAGGAACTGGACGGTCACCACCGTCTCCGTCAGCCCGTGGCGTTTGAGCAGCCGCAGGACGTGCTCCATGATCGGCCGGTTCACCACCGGCAGCAGGGGCTTGGGCATGCTCGCGGTCATGGGGCGCAGGCGGGTGCCTTCGCCCCCAGCCATCACGACGGCCTTCATATCGGAAGCGTCCTCCTTGGGCGTGAGACGGCGATGCCGGCTGCCGCCTAGTCGGGGGTGGTGTCCGCGCGGGCGTCCCCTCGGATGAGACGGCGCACCTGGATGAGGTAGAGGCCGCCGGCCCACCAGTACAGCGCTGTACCCCAGCCGGCGAACGCCCATCCGAAAATAGCAGAGAGTGACGAGACCCATCCACTTGCGTCACTGAGGAGGAGCAACGGAAAGGCGTACATCAGGCAGAAGGTGGCGGACTTGCCCAGGAAGTTCACCTGGGGCGGCGGGTAGCCGTGCCGGCCGAGCAGCCAGACGCCCGCCCCGACGATCGCGTCGCGGGAGAGCAGCAGGACGGTGAGCCACAGCGGGAGGATCCCGCGCCAGGTCAGGCCGACGAGGGTGGCCAGGATGTAGAGCCGGTCGGCGGCCGGGTCGAGGATGCGGCCCAGGTTCGAGACCTGGTTCCAGCGACGGGCCAGCTTGCCGTCGAGGTAGTCGCTGATGCCGCTGAACGCCAGGATCGCCAGCGCCCAGCCGTCGGCGTTCGGGCCGCCGAACTCAGGCCAGAGGATGAGCCACAGGAAGACCGGCACCAGGACGAGCCGGGACATGCTCAGGAGATTGGGGACGGTGAAGATCCGGTCCTTCGATTCAGCCGTCTCCTGGACCTCCACCCGCCTGCCTCCCCGTCCGTTCCCGCCGGTGCCGCCAGACGCGCCGACGATGCGCTCTGACCTTACCCGTCGGCGGGAACGGGCCCGCGCCCAGGCCGGTTCGGGGGACGGGGCGGAGGACTGGGCACGGGGCGGCGCCGGGGGTGGTTCCGCGGGCTGGGCAGGGGGCTGCCCGGAGGCCGGGAGGGGGCCGGCCGCGACCGGCTCCCCTCGATACGGAATGACACGTTCCGATTGGTTACGCTTCAGGAGCGGCACGGCCCCCGCGGACGCGGGCGGCGCCGACCCCCCGCTGTCTTCTGGAGGCCCCGGCATGACCCAAGTCTCGTCCCCGCTCAGCGGCCGCGCCATCGGGCTCGCCGCCGTGCCCGACCCGGTCTTCTCCGGGGCGATGGTCGGTCCCGGCACCGCCGTGGACCCCGAGCGCGGGTCCTCCGAGGCGGTCGCGCCGATCGGCGGCCTGGTGGTCTCCCTGCACCCCCACGCCTTCGTCGTCGTGAACGACGAAGGTCGCGGGGTGCTCACCCACCTCGGCATCGACACCGTGCAGCTCAACGGCGAGGGCTTCGAACTGATCGTCGCCAAGGGCGACCGGGTCGAGCGCGGGCAGCCCGTCATCCGCTGGGACACCGTCGCCGTCGAGGAGGCAGGCAAGTCGCCGATCTCGCCGGTGGTGGCGCTGGAGGCGGCCGCGGGCGCGCTGTCCGCGGTGGCGGAGGACGGGGAGATCAAGGCCGGCGAGGCGCTGTTCACCTGGGAGTGACGGGCCGGCGGCGACCGATCGGCGGGCCCCGGTGCTGCGGCCCGTGCGCGTACGACAGCCGCGGCGGGACGCCGCCGCGCACTTGCGGAAGACTGGTGACATGGAGACGACCCTGCAAGGCGTCGGCGTGAGCCACGGGGTGGCGATCGGCGAGGCACGGCACATGGGCACGGCGGTGCTCGAACCGCCGGCGAAGCAGATTCCCGCGGCGGAGGCGCCGCGCGAGCAGGAGCGGGTGCGCAAGGCCGTGGAGGCGGTGGCCGCCGACCTGGTGGCACGCGGCAACCTGGCCGGCGGCGAGGCACAGGCCGTGCTGGAAGCGCAGGCCATGATCGCGCAGGACCCGGAGCTGGCGGCGGACGTGGAGCGGCGGATCGCCGTCGGCTCCTCCGCGGAGCGCGCGGCGTACGACGCCTTCGCGGCGTACCGCGAACTGCTCGCCGGGGCCGGGGAGTACATGGCCGGGCGGGTCGCGGACCTCGATGACGTGCGCAACCGGATCGTCGCCCGGCTGCTGGGCGTGCCGATGCCGGGGGTGCCCGACAGCGACGAGCCGTACGTGCTGATCGCCCGCGACCTCGCCCCCGCCGACACCGCGCTCCTCGACCCGTCGCTCGTCCTCGGCTTCGTCACCGAGGAGGGCGGGCCGACAAGCCACAGCGCGATCCTCGCCCGCGCGCTCGGCGTGCCCGCGGTGGTGGCGCTGCCGGGCGCCGTCGAGCTGGCGGAGGGCACGGTCGTGGCCGTCGACGGCTCGACCGGCGAGGTGTTCGTCCAGCCCGGGCCGGAGAAGCGCGCGGAGATGGAGCAGATGGCGGCCGAGCGCAGGGCCGCGCTGGCGGCGGCCACCGGCCCCGGGGCGACCTCCGACGGGCACAAGGTGCCGCTGCTGGCGAACGTCGGCGGCCCCGCGGACGTGCCGGCGGCCGTCGCGGCGGGCGCGGAGGGCGTGGGGCTGTTCCGCACGGAGTTCCTGTTCCTGGACGACAGCAGGACGGCGCCGTCGGAGGCGGCGCAGATCACCGCGTACCGCAAGGTGCTGGAGGCGTTCCCCGAGGGGCGCGTCGTCGTACGCGTCCTGGACGCGGGCGCCGACAAGCCGCTGGAGTTCCTCACCCCGGCCGACGAGCCGAACCCGGCGCTCGGCGTCCGCGGACTGCGGTCCCTCCTGGCCCACCCCGACGTGCTGCGCACGCAGCTCACCGCGCTGTCCAAGGCGGCGGCCGGGCTGCCGGTGTACCTCGAAGTGATGGCGCCGATGGTGGCGGACCGGCAGGACGCCGCGGACTTCGCGGCGGCGTGCCGCGACGCGGGGCTGGGGGCGAAGGCCGGGGCGATGGTGGAGATCCCGGCGGCGGCGCTGCGGGCGCGGGCGATCCTCCAGGAGGTCGAGTTCCTGTCGCTGGGGACGAACGACCTGGCGCAGTACGCCTTTGCCGCGGACCGGGAGGCCGGGGCGGTGTCGCGGTTCCAGGACCCGTGGCAGCCGGCGCTGCTGGACCTGGTGTCCTTCGCGGCGGAGGGTGCCAAGGCGGAGGGCAAGAGCTGCGGGGTGTGCGGCGAGGCGGCGTCGGACCCGCTGCTGGCGTGCGTGCTGACGGGGCTGGGGGTGACGTCGCTGTCGATGGGCGCGGCGGCGATCCCGTACGTCCGGGCGACGCTGGCGAAGCACACGCTGGCGCAGTGCGAGCGTGCGGCGTCGGCGGCGCGGGCGGCGGACACGGCGGAGGAGGCCAGGGAGGCGGCGCGGGCGGTGCTGTCGGGCGAGTAGCGGGCCGTTCCGGGCCGGGGTGCCGGCCCCGCCCCTTCCCGAAACCGGGGCCGCCGCCCCGGACCCCGCACGGCGCGGCGTCCGAATCCGGGCCGCCCGGCAGGGCCCTTCGGGCCCGCCGGCTCTGCGCCGTGGCACTTGTCCTTTCGGGTCCTCGGCGTCTTGCGAACAGCCGTCGCACCCGTCCCGCCCTCATCGGTGGCAGCCCTTCTCCGGGCGGGGCAGCGGCGTGCCGGCGCCGTAGGTGACGTCGGGTTCCGGGGGCAAGGGGGCGCCTGTTCTCGCGTTCGTGCAGTACGCCGCGTAGACCTCCTTCTCCGTCAACGGGGCCAGCCAGCCGTCCCGTAGCCGCCAGCCCCTGACCCGCTCCCTGCCGTCCGCCCCCGTCGTGCGGGCCACCACCCCGCCCGCGCCCGACGTGGCGATGCCCGCCGCCAGCACCAGCCGCAGCGCCTCGCCGTCCGGCGGGCGGAGGCGCGGCGGGCCCGGCGGAACCTGCGGGTCCGCGCTGCGGGCCACCGCGACCAGCGGGAAGCCCGCCGCGCGGACCGTGGTCACCACGTGCTGCGCGCCCGGGCCCAGGGCCTCCGTCAGGCGGTCGACCAGCAGGCCCGCGCGGGCCAGTGCCGCGTCCGCCCGGTGCTCGCCGCAGTCCTCGCAGCGGCCCGCCGCCGCCAGCAGCGTCGCCGCGCGCTCGCGGGAACGGCTGCGGGCCGCCGCATCGAGGAGTTGGGGCACCAGGCGGTCCATCGGCTGGCCCCCGTACGGCACCGCAGGGCCGCGGGCGGCTGACTCCGCCACGTAGCGGCAGCGGCTCGCCGGGGTGTCCGGCTCCAGGCCCCGTTCCGCGCAGAAGCGGGCGAAGCCCGGTGGGTCGAAGAGCGCCACCGTCGTGTACGCCCCCTGCGTGGCCCGGGCCCGCAGGACGCCCTCGACCTGCCGCAGATACGCCGCGTGGTCGTCGAACAGAAAGCTCCCATACCGCCGCATCGCCGCGAAGTCCGCGGCATCCGCCAGCAGCCCCACCGCACCCGGCATCTCCCGGCGCAGCAGCCGGGCATCCGTCCTCGTACGCGCCATGACTCCCCCTCTACGGAGCGCAACCGATCACTACGCACCGTAATCGAGGGGTCTGACAATCCCGCGGGGTCAGCCTCGCGACCGCGCCATCCGCTCGTAGAACCTCAGCAGGTCCACCCGGTCCACCGACCCCGGATTGACCGCCTTCTCCAGCGGCGTGCCCTGCAGCATCCGCTTCACCGGCACCTCCAGTCGCTTGCCGGTCAGCGTGTGCGGCACGCCCTCCACCTCGATCACCTCGTCCGGCACGTGCCGCGGCGAGAGCTGCTCGCGGAGCGCGGCGCGGATCCGGTCCCGCAGGCCGTCGTCCAGCCGCGCACCCGTGGTCAGTTGGACGAAGAGCGGCATCCAGTAGCCGCCGCCCGGCTCCTCCACGCCGATGACCAGCGACTCCCGCACCTCCGGCAGCCGCTCCACCACCTCGTAGATGTCCGCGGAACCCATCCGCACGCCCTGCCGGTTCAGCGTCGAGTCGGAGCGCCCGTGGATGACGACCGAGCCGCGCGAGGTGAGCGTGATCCAGTCGCCGTGCCGCCACACGCCGGGGTACGTGGAGAAGTAGCTGTCCCGGTAGCGCTCGCCGTCCGGGTCGTTCCAGAACCGCACGGGCATCGACGGCATCGGCTGCGTCACCACCAACTCGCCCACCTCGTCCGTGACCGGCTCGCCCGCCGGATCCCACGCCTGGAGGTCCGTGGCCAGGCAGGCCGCCTGGAGCTCGCCGACGTGCACCGGCAGCGTCGGCACCGCGCCCGCGAAGCAACTGCACACGTCCGTCCCGCCGCTGACCGACGCGATCCACATGTCCGCGGGACCCGCGGGATCCGCGGGGTCCGCCCGGTGGAACTCGTCGTGGATCCAGCGGAATCCGTCGGGCGGCAGCGGCGAGCCCGTCGTGGCCACGCACCGCACTCGCGTCAGGTCCAGGTCGCGGCCCGGGTGCACGTCCGCCTTGCGGCAGGCCATGACGTAGGCCGCCGAGGTGCCGAAGAACGTCGCCTCCGTGCGCTCCGCGACCCGCCACTGCGCACCGACGTCCGGATACCCGGGGCTGCCGTCGTACGTGATCACGGTCGCGCCCACCAGGAGGCCGGAGACGAGGAAGTTCCACATCATCCAGCCGGTGGAGGTGTACCAGAAGAAGCGGTCGCCGGGGCCGAGGTCGCAGTGCAGCGCGAGCTGCTTCAGATGCTCCAGCAGGATGCCGCCCTGGGACTGCACGATCGCCTTGGGCAGGCCGGTGGTGCCGGAGGAGTACAGCACCCACAGCGGGTGGTCGAACGGCACCTGCTCGAAGACCGGTGCCGCGCCCGTGGCCACCAGCGCGTCCCACTCCAGCGCGCCCTCCGGCGGCGGGGTGCCGAGCAGCGGGACGTGCACGACGGCGCGCAGGGTGGGCAGTTCGCGGCGCAGTTCCGCGACGGTCTCGCGGCGGTCGTGCTCCTTGCCGCCGTAGCGGTAGCCGTCGACGGTGACGAGCACCACCGGCTCGACCTGGCGGAAGCGGTCCAGGACGCTGCGGGCGCCGAAGTCCGGGGAGCAGGAGGTCCACACCGCGCCGACCGCGGCGGTCGCCAGCAGGGCGACCACGGCCTGCGGGATGTTCGGCAGGTACGCGCCCACGCGGTCCCCCGGCCGTACGCCGAGCCGGCGCAGCTCCGCCGCCAGCGAGCCGACCTGCGCCCGCAGTTCCGCCCGGCTCACCGGCTGCGGCTCGCCGCCCTCGGCGACGTGCAGCAGCGCGGGCCCCGCGGCGGTGCCGGCGTCGCGCAGCGCGTGCTCCGCGTAGTTGAGCCGGGCGCCGGGGAACCAGCGGCCGCCCGGCATCGCGGCGTCCGCGAGGACCGTCTCGTACGGGCTGGAGAACCGGACGTCGAACCACTCGGCCGCCGCCCGCCAGAAGCGCTCCAGACCGCCGTCCGGCGCCACCGACCAGCGGTGCAGCGCCGCGTAGTTCGCCTCCGGGTCGCCGGCTACGGGCGCCGGCGCGCCGTGGTGCTCCGCGGCCCAGCGGTGGAAGCGGGTGAGCTGCGCCTTCCCGACGCGCTCGGGACCGGGCCGCCACAGCGCTGCGGGCGGCTCGGGCGGCCCGGAGGAAGCGGAGCCCGCGGACGGCGCGGACGGTTCTGTGGGCGGCTGGCTCGGCATGGCGTGACTCCCGTGGTACGGCATCCGCATGAGGGCTGCGCCGCCGCCGGCCCGGTGGGGCGGCCGCGGCGCGCATGGAGCGCCCGGCGAGGGTGGCCGGTGCTCCGGTGAGACGATGCCACGTGATCGAAAGCGGCACCAGTACGACCCGTCCGTGCCGGCGTACGGCGTGCACAGGCGGCGCACGACCGCACTCCCGGTGAACAGCGGTTGAACTCTCTCGCCCGCCGTGGTGTGCGGTGGCAGGCTGATCAGCATGGATCCCTCCGCCCTCACCCGGCGTGCCCGCGCCCTGCGCGCCGCCGTGCGGAACCGGCGGGCCGACGCCGCCGCGCTCCCCCGCCCCCGTGTGGAGCGGGCCCGGGTGCCGGGGCTCGCGGTCGGGGCCGAGCCGGCGCCCGGCGGGGGCCTGATCCGCTTCGCCCGCTCCGCGCTGCAACTGCGGGTGACGACGACCGGCGCGGTGTTCTGCGGCTGGGACGGCGCGGAGCCGGAGCCGTCGTACGCGCTCGCCCGCGGCCCGGAGACGGACGCGCGGGTGGAGCTCGAACCGGACGCGGCGGGCGGCGGCTGGCGGGTGGTGTCGGAGCGGGTCACGGTGGCGGTGTCGCGGCGCGGGGCGGTGGAGGTGCGTACGCCCGCGGGCGTCGTGCTGCGCCGGGAGCAGCCGCCGCGATGGTGGGAGTCGCCGGCATCCCCGGAGGACGACGCGCACGAGGAGGTGCGGCGCTGGGTGCAGCGCGCCCACGTCGCCCCGGACGCCCGGTTCTTCGGCCTCGGCGGCCGCTCCGCGGGCCCCTCCCTGCCGGACGGCCGCTACCGGCTGTGGAACACCGACCCCGGCGGCGCCTTCGCGCCGGGCGACGACCCGCTGTCCCTGACGATGCCCGTGCAGTTCGTCGTCTCCGACGCAAGCTGCCATCTGCTCTTCCACGACAACTCCTGGGACGGCACCGTCGAGCTGTGCCGCGGCGCGGAGGGCGCGGGCTCCGGCCACGACCGGCCGGGCCGCGTCGAGGTGCGCATGTCCGGCGGGCCGCTGCGCTACTGGGTGATGGCCGGTACCCCCGCCCGCGTCCTGCAGAGCTGGACGGCGCTCACCGGCGCCCCCGCCGTCCCGCCGGCCTGGGCGCTGGGCTACCAGCACGCGCGCTGGGACTTCGGCGGCGCCGAGGGCGTACGCCGCGTGGTGCGCGGCTACCGCGAGCGCGGCCTGCCGCTGGCCGCGGTGCACCTGGACATCGACCACTACGACGGCCACCGGGTCTTCACCGCCGACCCGCACCGCTTCCCCGACCTCCCCCGGCTGGCCCGCGAGCTGGCCGCCGACGGCGTGCGCATGGTCTCGATCGTCGACCCGGGCGTGAAGGCCGAGCCGGGCTATCCGGTGTACGACGCGGGCGTGGCCGCCGACGCCTTCGTACGGGACGCGCGCGGCCGCCCCGTACGCGGCGTGGTGTGGCCGGGCGACGCGGTCTTCCCCGACTTCACGGAACCGCGGGCGCGCAAGTGGTGGGGCGGGCTGTACGCGGAGCGGCTGCAGCAGGGCTTCACCGGCTTCTGGCACGACATGAACGAGCCCGCGTCCTTCGCCGCCTTCGGCGAGAAGACCCTGCCCCGCTCGGCCCGGCACGCCCTGGAGGGCCGCGGCGGCGACCACCGCGAGGCGCACAACGTCTACGCCCTGCAGATGGCCCGTGCCGCGTACGGGGCGCTGACCGGACTGCAGCCCGACCGCCGCCCGTTCCTCTTCTCCCGCTCCGGCTGGGCGGGCCTCCAGCGCTACGGCGGCACCTGGTCCGGCGACGTGGCCACCGGCTGGCCCGGCCTGTCCGCGTCGCTGGCGCTCGTCGTCGGCCTGGGCCTGTGCGGGGTGCCCTACTCGGGCCCGGACGTCGGCGGGTTCAGCGGGCGGCCGGATCCGGAGCTGTATCTGCGCTGGCTCCAGCTCGGCTCGTACCTGCCGCTGTTCCGCACCCACTGCGCGTTCGACGCCGGGCGACGCGAGCCGTGGGAGTTCGGGCCCGAGGTGCTGGAGCACGCGGGCGCGGCGCTGCGCGAGCGGGAGCGCCTGCGCCCGTACCTCGC
The DNA here is from genome assembly GCF_042874195.1 of Streptomyces sp. NPDC004134. Lineage (NCBI taxonomy): Bacteria > Bacillati > Actinomycetota > Actinomycetes > Kitasatosporales > Streptomycetaceae > Streptomyces > Streptomyces sp. NPDC004134. The sequence goes on from NZ_JBIAMS010000002.1 coordinate 97,393, forward strand.
GACGCTCGCCCGGCTCGCGGAGCGCACGGGCGCGCCCTTCGTCCGTCCTCTGTGGTGGTACGACCCCGCGGACCGGGCGCTGCGCGAGACGGAGGACGCCTTCCTGCTGGGCGACGCGCTGCTGGTGGCCCCGGTGCTGGCCGCGGGAGCCCGCCGCCGCGCGGTGCGGCTGCCGCTGGGGCGGTGGTACGAGACGGCGACGGGCCGCGCCCTGACCGGCCCGGGCACCGTGGAGCTGGAAGCGCCGCTCGCCCGGGTGCCGGTGCTGGCCCGCGCGGGCGCGGTGCTGCCGGTGGCGGGCGCGGAGGGCGGTACGGAGCTGGAGGTCTGGGCGCCGCCGCCCGGCGTCACGGGCGGCGGCCTGGTCGTACGGGACGACGGCGACGGCTGGGAGGCGCCGCGGCTGGAGCGGTACGTGACGCGGTGGACCGGCCGTACGACGGTGCGGCGCGAGGACGGCGCCGAGCCCGACCTGCCGGTGCGGGTACGGGGCGAGTAGCCGCCCGTACGGGCAGTCCGGTCCGATCCGTGCACCCGGACGGCCCCGTGCCGTCCCCTTCCCCGCGCGCCCCCGCTGCGATAGTGAAAGGGCCATGCCAATGAACGCCGCCCTCGCGCGCCCCCTGTCCCGGCTCGCCGTCCTGGCCGCCGCCGCGGCCCTCGCCGTCACGGCCACCGCGGCACCCCCGGCCGCCGCGAAGCCGGAGCCGAAGGCTCCGAAGGAGTTCGTCGCGCTCTCCGACGTGGACCCGACGATCCTGCACGACATCCGCTACGTCACCCCGCACAACTTCACCGGCGAGCGCATCGACGGCTACCGCAAGCCGATGTGCATCCTCACCGAGGACGCCGCCCGGGCGCTGAAGAAGGCGCAGCGGGCCTTCCTCCGGGACGGCTACACCCTGAAGGTCTACGACTGCTACCGCCCGCAGCGCGCCGTGGACCAGTTCGTCACCTGGGCCGAGGACCTGGACGACCAGCGGATGAAGGACGAGTTCTACCCGCGCGTCGACAAGTCCCGGCTCTTCGAGGACGGCTACATCGCCGCCCGCTCCGGCCACAGCCGCGGCAGCGTCGTCGACCTCACCCTGGTGAAGCTGCCGGCCGGCAGCACGCGCCCGTACGAGCCGGGTGAACCGCTCGTCGACTGCGCGGCCCCGCGCAAGGAGCGCTTCCCCGACAACTCGATCGACATGGGCACGGGCTACGACTGCTTCGACACCCTCAGCCACACGCTGGACGAGCGGGTCACGGGCGAGCAGCGCGCGAACCGGCTGCGGCTCAAGGACGGCCTGGAGGCGGCGGGCTTCGTGAACTACGCGTACGAGTGGTGGCACTTCGCTCTCGCGGGCGAGCCGTTCCCTGACACGTACTTCGACTTCCCGGTCCACCGCCGCTCGCTGTCCGGTAACGGACGCTGACGGAGCGCGGCCGGCGGCCCTGCGACCCGGTCCGCCCTTGTAGACTGGGCCGATTATGTTCGACCACATTCGGCATCGGCCGCCGGCCACGCTCACCAGAGAACGCGAAATCGTCGTGGCCTGTGCTCCTCTCCGCACCCGCGCCAATCTGTCCAGCATCGTCCGCACCGCGGGATGCTGCGGAATCACCAGGGTCATCGCGTGCGGAAACGCGAAAGTCGACCCCGATGTCGCCCGGGACAGCACGGACCACGTCACGATCGAGGTCCGCAGGACGCTTCCGCCGGTGCTGAAGGACCTCCGCGCGGCCGGCTACCGGGTCGTCGGCCTGGAGCAGACGACCAACTCCCACGATCTGCACACCTTTTCCTTCCCCCGGAAAACGGCCCTCGCCGTCGGAAACGAGCGACTCGGCCTCACAGAGGAGGAGTTGAAGTTCGTGGACGACTGCGTCGAGATTCCCGTCTGGGGAATGCCGCACAGCTACAATGTCGCGACCGCGACGGCCATGGCGCTGTACGAGTACTGCAAGCAGTACCCGGAAGGCTGATCCGGAATCCGCCCGAATTCGATGAGAGACATGCAGATGACCGTGCCCGGCTGGCGGGAAGTCCGCGACGCTTCCGTACTCCTGGAGGACGAGTCGGTTCTGGTGCTGAACAAACCCGCCGGGATTTCCGTGATGGGCGAGCGGCACGGCACCGATCTCGTGGAACTCGCCGCGGAGGCGGGAGAGCAGCTTTATCCGGCCCACCGCGTCGACAAGGTCACCTCCGGCGTCGTCCTCTTCGCCAAGGACCTGGCCACGCACGGCGGCCTGACCCGGCAGTTCAACAAGCGGACCGTCGACAAGGCGTACCTGGTCGTCACCGCGACCACGGGACTGCCCGACCGGGGCACGATCGAACTGCCCCTCGGCGTCGGGCGGAAGAACAGGGTGCGTATCGCCGCGGCGCGCGAGGCGATCCGGGCCGACGAGGCGGACGGCCGCTGGTGGGTGGCGGAGGAGGACGTGCTCGACGGGAAGAACTACCCGTCGACCACCCGTTTCCATACGCTCTGGAGCGACGGCGGGCATTCGGTGCTCCTCGCCCGGCCGGTCACCGGCCGGCGGCACCAGATCCGCGTCCACCTGGCCTGGATCGGCCACCCGATCCTGGGCGACCCCCTCTTCGACAAGGCCGCCGCGGCGGCGGGCCTGCGGACCCATCTGCACTCCTGGCGGCTGGGCTTCGACGCCTCCTGGCGCGACGGCAGCCGCGTCGACGTCGTGGCCGACCCGGACGAGGGCTTCTGGGAGCCGCTGTCCAGCGCCCTGTCCGCCGACGCGGTCGACCGCCTGCTGCACGACGGCGCGAGGCTCCTCCGCCCGGCCTGAGGCGCGCGGTCCGGCCCCCGACCAGCGGTGTCGAAAATACATTTGAGGCCGTCGTGTCCAGTGTCTTGACGGTCCATCAGTGCAGGTGAACACTGCCGGATGTCAGTCGGGCATCGCCGCACGACGGCACCCGCCGCCCTGTCTCCCACCGGCGATACGCCTCGCTGACGCGCGCTCGCAGCGACGCCGGTCGGGGTGTGGACCTCTCGCCCCTGCCGGCGCTCGACGTCATGGCAACAGCCAGGGAAGAACGCACCCTTCGTCTCGGCCGGGACGGTGATCCCGGTGGTTGATCGAGGAGCCGCAGTGGACTATCCCAATGGGGACATCTTCGCCGGTGAAGTGATCGGCACCGCCATTCTGATCCTGTTCGGCGCGGGCGTCTGCGCCGCCGTCACCCTGGAGAAATCGAAGGCCAAAGCATCCGGCTGGGTCGTCATCGCCTTCGGGTGGGGCTTCGCCGTGCTGGCCGGCGCGTACACCGCCGCGCCGCTGTCCGGCGGGCACATCAACCCGGCCGTGACCCTCGGCGTCGCCGTCGAGAGCAACGAGAACTGGGGGAAGGTGCCGCTGTACATCGTCTCGCAGATGCTCGGAGCGCTCATCGGCGCCGTGCTCGCCTGGCTCGTCTACTACGGCCAGTTCGCCCGCAACGCGAACCGCGAGACGTCCATCGAGACGCTCGGCATCTTCTCCACCCGCCCGGAGATCTACCACCCGTGGCAGAACCTCGTCACCGAGATCATCGCCACCGTCGGGCTCGTACTGCCGATCCTCGCCTTCGGCCTCACCGAGGGGCTGGCCGAGTCCGGCACCCAGGTGCTCGTCGTCGCGCTGCTCGTCGTCGGGATCGGCCTGTCGCTCGGCGGCCCCACGGGCTACGCCATCAACCCGGCCCGCGACCTGGGTCCCCGTATCGCCCACGCGCTGCTGCCGATACCCAACAAGGGCACCAGCGAGTGGAACTACGCCTGGATACCCGTGGCCGGCCCGCTGATCGGCGGCGTGCTGAGCGCGCTGATCTACAAACTCGCCTTCTAGCAGCAAGGGGACGTCATGACGGACAAGTACGTCGCCGCCATCGACCAGGGCACCACATCGAGCCGCTGCATCGTCTTCGACCAGAACGGCGGCATCGTCGCCGTCGACCAGCGCGAGCACCGCCAGATCTTCCCCAGGCCCGGCTGGGTGGAGCACGACGCCACCGAGATCTGGGCCAAGACCCAGGCCGTGGTCGCCGGGGCGCTGGCCAAGGCGGGGCTGCGGGCCGACGAGCTGAGCGCCGTGGGCATCACCAACCAGCGCGAGACGACCGTGCTGTGGGACCGGGCCACCGGCAAGCCGGTGCACAACGCCATCGTCTGGCAGGACACCCGTACCGCCGCGCTGTGCACGGAACTCGGCGGCGAGGACGGCCAGGACCGCTTCCGCGACCGTACCGGGCTGCCGCTCGCCAGCTACTTCTCCGGGCCCAAGGCCGCCTGGCTGCTCGACAACGTGCCAGGACTGCGCCGCCGGGCCGAGAACGGCGAGATCGCCTTCGGCACCGTCGACTCCTGGCTGATCTACAACCTCACCGGCGGCGTGGACGGCGGCGTCCACGTCACCGACGTCACCAACGCCTCCCGCACCATGCTGATGAACATCGAGACCCACCAGTGGGACGAGTCCATCCTGTCGGCCATGGACCTCCCGGCCGCCATGCTGCCGGAGATCCGCTCCTCCGCCGAGGTCTACGGCACCTGCACGGGACAGCTCGGCGGCGTACCCGTGGCCTCCGCGCTCGGCGACCAGCAGGCGGCGATCTTCGGCCAGACCTGCTACGGCGTCGGCGAGGCCAAGAACACGTACGGCACGGGCAGCTTCCTGCTGCTCAACACCGGGACCCGGCCGGTGCCGTCGAAGAACGGGCTGCTGACCACCATGGGCTACCAGATCGGCGGCGAGGCGCCCGTCTACTGCCTGGAGGGGTCCATCGCCATCACCGGGGCGCTGGTGCAGTGGTTCCGCGACCAGCTCGGCATCATCTCCGCCGCCGAGGAGATCGAGACGCTGGCGGCGAGCGTCGACGACAACGGCGGGGCGTACATCGTCCCGGCGTTCTCCGGGCTGTTCGCCCCGTACTGGCGCGGCGACGCACGCGGCGTCGTCACCGGCCTGACCCGGTACGTCACCAAGGCGCACCTGGCGCGCGCCGTACTGGAGGCGACGAGCTGGCAGACGCGCGAGGTCGTCGACGCGATGTACCAGGACTCGGGGGTACGGCTGACGGATCTGAAGGTGGACGGAGGGATGACCGCAAACAATCTGCTGATGCAGCACCAGGCGGATGTCCTGGGCGTCCCCGTGATGCGGCCGGTGATCTCCGAGACCACCTGCCTCGGCGCCGCGTACGCCGCGGGCCTGGCCACGGGCGTGTGGCGGGACCAGGACGAGCTGCGCTCCCACTGGAAGCGCGACACCGAGTGGACGCCGCGCATGGACGAGGGCACGCGGGAGCGCGAGTACCGCAACTGGCGCAAGGCCGTCGAGCGCAGCTTCGGCTGGCAGGACGACCAGGAGGACGGCGCAGGCTGACGCCGCGGCGCCGCGGCGCGGCCGTCCGACGTCAGGACCTGCTGCCCCGCGGCGCCGCCGCCAGATGCTCGCCGACCCGCTTGACCAGCAGCGTCATCTCGTACGCGATCTGCCCGATGTCGGCGTCCGACGCCGCCATCACCGCGAGGCAACTGCCGTCGCCCGCCGCGGTGACGAAGAGGAACGCGTCGTCCAGCTCCACGAGCGTCTGCCGTACGGAACCCGCCTCGAAGTGCGTGCCCACGCCCTTGGCCAGGCCGTGGATGCCGGAGGCCACCGCCGCCAGATGCTCGGAGTCTTCCCTGCTCACGTCCTCGGAGACGCTCATCGGCAGCCCGTCGGAGGACAGCACCAGCGCCATCCGCACGCTCGCCAGCCGCCCCACCAGATCGTCGAGCAGCCAGTTCAACCGGCTCCCCGCCGGGTGCCGTCTGTTCCCACCCTGCACAACCATGCCCGCGTCCCTTCCCCAGTCGGCGCAGCCTACTACCGTCGCCCCGGCAACTCGTAGCCCCCTTCGAACGTTGACACATCGGAACGTGTGAACATGGGTACCCCGGGCTTTCGTCACCCCGCGTGCGGGGCAGTGACCCTGGGCACCCGGCAGTCGAGCGGGAGAGGGAACTGATGGCTGCGGAGGAGGAGCTGCGACGCCCCGAATCGCCGCTCTGGGTCGAGGAGCCCGTCGGCACACCGAGGCTTCCTGACCCGGTGCGGACGGCGGCCGTACGCGCCGTGATCATCGTGGCCGTGACCCTGAGCCAGGCGATGGCGGCGCTGCTGTTCACCGTCAGCGGGTCGTGGCCGGCCTTTCCGCTGCTGCTGAGCACGGTCGTGAGCACCGTGGCCGCGACCTGGGGCGTGCTGGACGTGTGGGTGACGCGGCAGGTCTGGAAGCAGCGGTACGGGGTGGAGTCGCGGCCCAGCAGCGCCGCCCGCCGCGCCCGCAGGGAGCGCCGCGGCGGCCGCCGTACGCAGCGCGACCGGCCGCCCGGAGCGGTGCCCGCCGGAGTCTGACCGGGCCCGCCGGCGGCTGCGCGCCGCCGCGCCCGTGCGGTGACCGAACCCGAGCGCATCCGGGCGGTTTCGGCTTGTTGTCGTTGCATCCGCCAACTACGGTTCTACCAGCAGGAGTCGGAACTTATTCATAGGGCGGCCGTTTCGTATGACCACAGGCAGCAGGGGGCTTCACCGCCTTGAGGCCGCACTGTCCGGGTGGGACTCCCCCTGGTCCCTCTGCGTGGTCGGCGAGGACCAGTCGCAGAAGTTCTCCCAGATGAGCAGCGCACTGCGGGAGCCGTACTCCGAGACGGGCGACGGGAAGTACATCGCGTCCGGATTCTCGTACTGGGGCGTCGCGTCGACCATGGCGTGGGTGCACGCCTGTTCCGACCTGTTCTATCCGGTGATGCGGGAGAGCATCGAGTCCTTCGCGCAGCGCTGGCGGCAGATCGCCGGCGAACTCGACGGCACGCCCCGCCACTACGTGAGCCTCGGCACCGGCACCGGGCAGAAGGACCAGACGATCCTGGACCGGCTGCGCCAGGGCCGGGAGCCCGGCTCGCTGACCTACGTCCCCGTCGACGTCAGCCCCGAGATGCTGCGGCTGGGGCAGCGGGAAGCGCTGCGCCACCTCGATCTGCCGATGGGCGGGGTCGTACCGGTGCAGCTCGACTTCGCGAACGTGCGCAGCGTGCGCGAACTGCGCCGGCTGGTGGAGCGCCTCGTCGGCGACGAGCCGGTGCTGTACTCGCTGCTGGGCAACACGCTGGCCAACTTCACCGACGACACCGGGCTGCTGACGATGCTCACCGGCAGCCTGCTGCGGCCACAGGACCGGTTCCTGCTGGAGGTCGCCCGCTCCGCCTCGCTGGACGAGGACGCCGCGCACGAGGCGGCCCGCGAGTACCGGTCGAGCCCGCGCTTCGCCGAGTTCGTCACCAGCGCGATCATGGAGTACACCGACCTGCACATCGACATGGCCAGCGTCACGTACGAGCCGTCGGTCGAGGACGACCGGGCGCTGAAGGTCAAGGTCGTCTACCGCAACCGCACCGGCGGGCAGGTGCTCCTGACCCTGCCCGACCGCAGCGGCGTCGAGTTCCCCGACGGGGACACCATCCGCCTCCTGACCACCCGCAAGTACTCGGCGGCCGGGCTCGGCAAGCTGCTCGCCGACGCCGGGGCCGCGGAGGTGACCCGGACCAGCTCCGGTCTGCACTCCGGGTTCGGCGAGACGGGCTTCGGCATGGACCTGGTGCTGCTGCGCCCCGCGGCGGAGGCGGCCGACGAGGCGCCGGCCGAGGTCCCGGCCCCGAACCCGTTCGGCTGAGCCGGGCGCGCGGGGAATGGTGCGTCCGTCACGGAGCGCGTTCTACGGGGTGTTCACGGCCACCGCGCTCGTCGTCGCCCTCGGGCTGTGCGTCGCCTGGCTGGTGCGCGCCTCGGACGACGGCCGGTGGGAGCCGGCGATCCAGGTGCCGGCGATCCTCGCGGCGATGAGCGGGGTGATCGCGGAGCGGCGGGCGGCGGCCCGGGAGCGGGAGAAGCAGACGCTGCGCGCGCTCGCCGAGGAGCTGGTGAAGAACACCGCGGTGCTCGACGACCCGCGCTTCGCGCCCCTCGACCCGGCCCGCCCGGTGCACCGGGTCTTCCCGCGGCCGGTGCTGTCCGCGACGGACGCGACGCTGGTCTCCGGAGTGCTGGCCGGGCGCGAGCACCAGGAGCTGCTGGCGCTGCTGCACAAGTGGCGCGACGCGGTACGGGAGTTCAACCGCCGCCTGGACCTGGCGGAGCTGCGCAGCTTCGTCGTGGAGGCGGACGGCCCGGAGCTGCTGCGCATCGACCGCGACCTGCACCGCGACGGCGGCCACCTGGACGAGACCCGCCGCCTGCGGGACGCGATCGAGGAACTGCTGCGCACTCGGTACCGGGACAAGCCCGAGGTGGTCGAGGCGCTGGCCGGGGCCCGGGGGCCGGGGCGGGCGGTGGAGCCGGGCCGCTGAGCGCGGCCCGCCGGCTCCGTACCCGATCCGGACCCGATGGGGCCGCCGCTAGCTCGCCGCGGGCGGGCGGCGGAAGATGCGGGTCGCCGTCACCTCGCCGACCGAGGGCTCCGCTCCGTCCCGCTGGGCCGGCAGCCCGGGGCGCAGGTGTTCCTCGACGGTGATGTACTTCAGGCCCGCGCGCAGGTCCGCGTCGTTGCGCAGCCGGATCACCAGGGGGAACTCCGCGAGCGCCGTGGTGTCGAACAGGCCCGTGGTGTAGAGGAGCTGCACGCCGAGGGCGTCGGCGACGGCGCGTTGCAGCTCCAGCAGATACGTGGCGTTGGCGCGGCCGATAGGGTTGTCGAGGAAGAGCGTGCCCGCGTGGTGGTGCCGGTCGTCGCCGCGGTCGTTGCCGCGGAGGGCGGCCATCGTGCAGTACAGCGCGATGGCAGCGGTGAGCAGTTGGCCGCCGGAGAACACGTCGCCCATCTGCCCGACCGGCACCCGCTCGGCGCGCAGCACCGCGTCCGGCTTGAGGATCTCCACCGCCACGCCCTTGGGCTCCATCGCCGCGTCCACGCCGCGCAGCAGCAGGGTCGTGCCGTCGCGGCGCAGGTCGCTGTTCTTGCGTACGGCCGCGCGCGTGGCCTCGTCGATGGTCTCGCCCAGGCGCTCGGCCAGGGTCGCCTGGTCCGGGTCCTCGAAGCGGATGCGCAGGAACTCCTGCCCCGACCACTCCCCCAGCCCCTCCGGCAGCCGGGACAGCCGCTGCGCGGCGCGCAGCGTGGCCAGGCCGGACTCGACCAGGCCGCGGAGCCGGTCGACGATGCCGTCGCGGTTGCGCTCCAACTGCGCCAGCTCGTCGGTGAGGACGCGCAGCCGGGGGGCGAAGGCCGCGGCCCAGGCGGCGGCGTGCTCGGGGAGGGCGGCCGCGGGCAGTTCCCGGATCTGCTGCCGGGCGGGGGTGCGGACCTGCTCGTAGCGGGTGGAGTTGGCGTGCCGTACGAGGACGTCGCACGCCTCGCGCAGGGCGGACTCGGCGGTGCCGAGGTCCGCGGCGCAGCCGCGCAGCGAGCGGCGGGACTCGGCGGCGGCCTGCCGGGCGCCGTCCAGCCCGCCGGGGAACGGCTCCGCCTCGCCCGCGTCGTCCTGCTCCTCGCCGGCGACGGGACCGCGGAGCAGGTCGCGCAGCATGGCGGCGGTCTCGCCGAAGGCGCCGGCGGCGTCCTCGGCGGCGGCGCAAGCGCGGCGCAGCCCGGCGTGCGCCTCGGTGGCGGCGGCGAGTTCGTCGGCGCGCCCGGCGGCGGTGGCGGCGGCGGACCGCAGCAGCGCCTGGGCCTGCTCGGCGCCGTCGGGCACGAGGTCGGCGGGTAGTTCCGTGTGCGCCTCGCCGGCCGCGGGCGCGAGCCGTTCCGCGTCGCCGCGCAGCCGGCCCAGGGTCTCGCTGGCGGCGGCGGAGCGGGACTCCAGCAGGTGCACGACGGACTCGGCACGGGCGGCGGCGGCCTGCCGCGACGGCGCGTCGGCGCCGTCGGGCCCGGCGAGGAGGGTGGCGGCGCGGGTACGGACCTTGTTGCTGAGCCGGTTCAGCTCAGCCAGCGCGGCGGACTCCTCGCTCTCGGCCCGCGCCTGCTCGGCGCGCAGATCGGCGCCGACGCCGACCTTCTCGTAGACCTGCGAGGCGGCCCGGTACGCCTCCCGCAGCGCGGGCAGCGAGGCGCGGGCGGCGTCCGCGGCGGCGGCCTGGGCGAGCCGGGCCCGGCGCCGGGCGCCCCCCTCGGGGCGCGGGGCGGGGTCGGCGTCGCCGTCCTCCTCCGCGGGGTCCGGCTCCTGGAGCGTCCCGGGTGGCGGGCTGCCACCCGCCTCCGCCGCCTCGTCCGCCGCCTCGGCCTCCAGTTCCTCGGCCACGCCCGCGATCTCCGCGCGCTCCGAGCGCAGGGCGCGCGACGTGCGGCGGGCGTCGTCCGCGGCACGCTGGGCGTCGCGGCGGTCCTCGTCTGCGGCGCGGGCGCGGGTGGTGCAGTCGGCGGCCCGGGCCTCGTACTCCAGGGCCTCGTCGGCGAGTTCGCGAAGGCGGGCCTGCCAGCCGGAGCGTTCGCGGAGGCGGTGGGCCAGGCCGGCGAGGGCGTCGGCGCTGCGGCGGGCGCGCTGGGCCCGCTCCTGGCGCTCCTCGCGGGCCCGGGTGGTCTCCTCGGCAGCGGCCGCGGCGTCCTCGGCCTCGGCGCGGGCGCGGGTCAGCGCCTCGTCCGCCGCGGCCGACGCCGTACGGGCCGACTCCGCGGCGGCGGCCAGCTCCGCCAGCCGTCCTGCGGGGCAGCCCGTACGCCACGAAGCCAGCCGGGCCGCCAGCGTCCGGTCGGCCGCCAGGCGGGCGGCCAGGCCGCGGATCTGCTCGTCGCGGTCGGCGGTGCGGGCGCGGAGGGCGTGGCGTTCGTCGTCCGCGGCGCGCTCGTCGTGCATGGCCGGGTTGGGCGGCACGAGGAACACGCCGCCGTCGCGCTCCCCGGTGGGCGGCGGCGGTGCGAGGAGCGCGGCGGCCGTGCCCACGGCGAGGGCCGAGCGGGGCAGCAGCGCCGCTTCGCGCAGCACCTCGCGGGCGCGGGCGTGCGTGTCCGGATCGGTGATGACCACGCCGTCGACCAGCTCCGGGCGGGCGTCGAGCACGGCGGCGTGGTCGGCCGGGTCGACGGCCTGGGCGAGGTAACGCCAGCCGGGCAGCGCGGGAATGCCGTGCTCGCCGAGGCAGTCCACGACGGCCAGCACGTCGGGACCGGGCGGCAGCAGCCCGCCGTCGCCGAGCGCGGCGAGGATCCGGGCGTCGTCCCCGGCGGCGGTACGCAGGTCGAACAGCCGGCGCTCGTCCTCCGTGACCCGGGTGTCGAGGAGCGCCCGCAGCTCGTCGGCGGCGCGGTCGAACTCCACGGCGCTCAGCGCCCGTTGTCCTCCGCCCTCGCCCGCCGGCTCCGGCAGGCCCAGCAGCTCCACCAGCCGCCGCTCCTCCGCCAGCGACTCCGCCGCGCGGCGCTCCGTGCCGTACGCCGCCTCGGCCGCCTCCGCCGCGTCCGTGGCGCGGGCCGCGGCCAGCTCCGCGCGAGTCAGGGCCGCCGCCGTCTCGCGGGCGCGGTCCGTCGCCGTACGGGCCGCCTCGCGGGCCTCGTCCCAGGCGGCGACCGCCGCCTTCTCGGCGTCCCCGGCGACGAGGGCCGCGCGGGCCGGGTCCGTGTCGGGGGCGGCGGGGTCGGTGTCGAGCCAGCCGGCCCGTACCGCCTCCGCCGTCTCCTGCTCGACCTCCGTGAGCCGCTGACGCAGGTGGTCCGTCTCGCTGCGGGCGCGCTGGGCCCGCGTGGCGGCGGCGACCGCGTCGGCGTGCGCCGTCTCCGACTCCTGCTGGAGGGCGGCCGAGCGCTCCTCCTGCTCCGCCGCCAGCGTCTCGCCGTCCCGGGCGGCGGCGTGCAGCGCGCGTACGAGCCCGGTGGCCGCCGTCGCGCGGGCGGCGAGCGCCGGGGCGGCGTCGCGCTCGGCCTCGCGGATGGCGACGGAGACGCGCGCCGCGCGGTCGGCGGCGGCGCGGTGCCGCAGCACCGCCTCCGCGGCCTGCCAGGCGGCGTGCAGCGTACGGGCGTCGGTCAGCTCGCGGCGCTTGCCCGCGGCGCTCTTCTCCGCGGCTGCCAGCGCCAGCGACGCGTGCCGGTAGGCCAGCTCCGCGGCGATCAGCTCGCTGCTGCGCCGGGACGACTCCGCCGCCGTCACCCGCTCCGCGGCCGTCCGCTCCTGCCCGGCGAGCTCCGCCGCCCGGGCGCGCTCCGCGTCGGCCCGCGCCGTGAGCCGTGCGGCCAGGGCCCGGGCCCGGCGCTCGGCGCCGCCGAGGATGTCGCGGGCGCGGGCGCGCTGCTCCGCGCCCGTGACGATGTGCTCCAGGAGGTCGAGGGAGCCGGCGGTGAAGTCGCGTTCCGCGGTCAGTTCCGCGCGGCGGCCCAGCTTGTGCGCGAACCCGTGGACGAGGTCGGCGAGGCCGTCGGTGTCGCGGGTGTCGGTGACGGCGCGCAGCAGCAGGTGGGTGAAGTCGGAGTCGTTCTTCACCGCGAACAGCCCTGCGGCCTCGCCCTCGTCGGCGTTCATCTCCCGCTGGTAGCGGAAGAGTTCCGGGTCGAGGCCGAGGCGCGTCAGGTGCTCGTTCCACCGCTCGTGGATCTCCTCCCACGCCACGTCCAGGTGGGGGTACGCCTTGCCGGCCTCGGTCAGTACGTCCCGGAAGCCCTTCATCGTGCGGCGCCGCCCGCGCGCGCCGGAGGCGCCCTCGGCGGCGGGGCGCACCGCCGCGGACTCGGCCACCGGCAGCGCGTCCAGGCCCATCCCGGGTCCGGGACGGAACGAATACCACGCCTCGGCGAACTTCCGCGGGTCGCCGGAGACCTGGCGGCCGCGCCACTCGCTCACCTTGCCGACGACGATCTGCTCGCCGGTGACGGTGTGCTGCCACTCCAGCGCGACGTGCCCGGTGTCGTCGGCGAGCAAGAACTTGCGCAGCACGCCGGAGCTGGCGCCGCCCAGGGTGTTGCGGTGGCCGGGCAGCATCACGGAGAAGATCAGCTTCAGCAGGACGGACTTGCCGCCGCCGTTCTCCAGGAAGAGCACGCCCGCGGGCGCGGGCCGGCGGGGCGGCCCGGTGGGCTCGGCGGCGAAGAAGTCGCCCTGGGCGGGCGCGGGATGGGGCACCTCGGCGCCGACGCCGCGCAGGTCGAGCACGGTGTCGGCGTACCGCGCACCGGCGGGTCCGATGGAGTAGAGGCGGATGCGGGACAGCTCGTACATGCGATTGCGGCCTTCGCTCGTGACGTCTCGACCGGCCGTCAGGCCCGCTCGTGCTGGCTGGGGAAGAACGGCAGCGCACCGCCGGCGATCTCGCCGTCGTCGGCGGCGGGCACCAGGGTCGCGCTGCCGTCGGCGACGGGCACGACGCCCAGCTCCAGCAGCTCGGACATGGCCGCGCTGCCGGCCATGTCCCGCACCTGCAACTGGTAGCGGGCGGTGGTGCGGTACGTGCCGCCGGCGTCGTCCGACGTGCGCTGGAGGAAGCCGGAGTCGGTGAGGAACGCCATGGCCTTGCCGATGATGCCGGTGGTGGAGCCGGCGAGCCGGCGGGCGTCCTTCGTGGCGCCGGTGGCGCTGCGGCGCGCGTACACCCGCCAGGCGGCCTCCAGGCCGCGCTCGCCCTCGGCCGGGTCGGTGTTCTCGCCGGCCTCCTCGGCGCGCTCCTCCAGGCGGCGGCACGCCTGGCGGACGAAGGCGTCGACGCCGTTGACGCTGACGCGGCCGATGTAGCCGTCGTCCGCCAGGTCCTCGGGGCGCGGGAACGCCATGGCGGCGACGGCGAGATGGGCCAGGCCGTGCAGGAAGCGGTCGGCGGAGTCGGTGGCGGCACGGCGGGCGTAGTCGCCCATGCGGACGGCGAAGACGGAGTCCTCGGCGGCGGTGACGGCCATGCCCGTACGGGTCGAGACCTCCAGCACGACCAGGCCGAGGCCGGTGGCGACGGCGTCGGCGAGGCGGGCGAAAGGCGGCTCTTCGCGGTAGCGCCTGAGCAGTTCCGCGTACTCCAGGTCGCGGGCGGGCAGCAGCTTGGGCTGGAGCCCGAAGGAGACCAGGCGGGCGGCGTCGGCTGCGTCGGCCGGGGTGACCGCGGGCGGGTGCCCGTCGGCGCTCCCGGTCGCGGCGGGCGCCCCGGGGGAGGTCGCGGGGTCGGGGGTCACGAGGCGGCCTCCGTCCGACCGGCCGCCATCCCGGCGGCGTCCAGCAGTGCCGTGCCGACGATGAGGTCCGCGCCGCCGAACTCGGCGTCCTCCATCTGCGTCCCGTCGTCCACGGCGAACAGCAGCCGTTCGTCACCCTGCCGGTACGCCGTCCCCACCGCGGGGCCCGCGGCGTGCACCGCGAGGAGCGCGACCAGATACGGCAGCTCGGGGTCGCGGCGGCGGGCGTCGGCGAGCAGCCCCGACAGCCGGCGCGGCGCGTCCGGCGGCAGGTCCAGCAACTCGCCCGCGGCGGCGAGCTGCTCCTCGCTGAACCGGCTGTCGTCCGGGGTGGCGACGAGGTCGGGCTCGGGCATCTCGGCGCCCAGGTGGGCCCGTTCCAGCGGGGGCGTCAGCAGCAGCTCGGTGAGGTCGGCGAGGCGTACGGCGTGCGGGGCGCGCAGCCCGGTGCCGCGGGCGAAGAAGGCGTCGGTGACCCGGTGGGCGGCGGAGACCGGCAGGGGCAGCACGGGGGCGAGGAGCTGGCCGTAGAGGTCGACGCCGGTGCGGGCGGCGGGCGGGGCGAACGCCTGTCTGTCCTGCTCGGCGCGGAACAGCGGGCCGGCGTCGAGCAGCCGGGTCTGGAGCTGGGTGTGGCGGCGGATGCAGTCCTTGACGATGTCGACCAGCTCGGCTGCGCGGCGCTTGTGGTCGGGGTCCTCCGCCTCGTCGCGGGCGCGGCGGATGTTGGTGAGGATGGCGTTCTCGTGCCGGTAGCGGTCGGCGACGTGGTCCAGCGCCTCGTCGATCATCGCGGGCACGGTCTGGAGCCAGTCGACCGCGCGCACGTTGCGCCGGGTGGCCTCCAGGGCGCGGCGCAGCGTCTCGGCGTACTGCACGGTGCGGTAGCGGGCCTGCTCGGCGGCGAGCTGGGCGTCGGCGAGCCGGCCGCGGCTGATGAGGACTTCGAGCTTGACCTCGGCGGCGATCTGCGCGCTGGTGACGTCGGTGTCGAGCGCGCCCACGAGCACGTTGACCGCCTCGTCCGTGGTACGGAGATAGACGGCGCCGCCGGGTCCCGGGACCTCTTCGAGGAGCTTGAAGTCGTACTCCCTGCGCACGTAGGCCCCGTCGTGGCCGAAGGTGCCGTACACCGCGCGGAAGCCGCGGTCGACGCTGCCCACGTTGACGAGGCTGTCCAGCACCCAGTGCGCCACCCGCTCGTGCTCGGCGCGGGGTCGCAGCGGCGCCTGGGCGGCGACGCGCGGCAGCAGCCGGGCGATGACCTCGTCCGGCTCGGCGCCGGTGTCGAAGTCCATCTGGAGCGTGACCAGGTCGATGGCGGAGAGGGCCACCTCCGCCATCGCGTACACCCCGAACTCGCCGGCGAGCATGCCCTTGCGGGCGTCCAGGTCGTGCAGCGGGGCCGTGCACGCCAGGGCGCGCAGCCGGCGGGCCAGCCCCTCGTCGGCGGCAGGACCCGGAGCGGGGCGCGGCGCGCCGGGCGCGGGCGTCGCGGTGGTCGGAGCAGTCACGACGGACAGATTAGGCGGTGCCACCGACATCGGCCGAAACGGCACGACCGGCTTGCGACCCGGAAGGCGGTCAGGGGCGGCGACCCGCATCCGGCGACCGGCGAAGGGCCGGCGACGCAGGCGAAAACCCGGACACGTGCGGACGAACCGGACCCGCTGGACGCGGACCCCGCGGCCGCTCAGTCCGGTTCGCCGTACCCGCCGCCGCCCGGGGTCTCGACCACCAGCGTGTCCCCCGCGTCCACCGCCACCGTGTCGCAGCCCTTCAGCGGCTCCACCGTGCCGTCCGCGCGCTCCATGGCGTTGTGGCCGAGCGCGCCCGGCGCGCCGCCGGCCATGCCGTACGGGGCCACCCGGCGGTGGCCGGTCAGCAGAGTCACCGTCATCGGCTCCAGGAACCGGATGCGCCGCACCGCGCCGCGGCCGCCCTCCCAGCGGCCCCGGCCGCCGCTGCCGTCCCGTACGGCGAACTCCTCGACGCGCACCGGGTAGCGCCACTCCAGCACCTCGGGGTCGGTGAGGCGGGAGTTGGTCATGTGGGTCTGCACGACGTCCGCGCCGGCGAAGCCGTCGCCCGCGCCGGAGCCGGAGGCGATGGTTTCGTAGTACTGCGCCTTGTCGTTGCCGAAGGTGAGGTTGTTCATCGTCCCGGAGCCCTCGGCCTGTACGCCGAGCGCCGCGTACAGCGCGCCCGTCACGGCCTGGGAGGTCTCGACGTTCCCGGCGACGGTGGCCGCGGGGAATTCCGGCGCCAGCATCGAGCCGGGCGGGATGCGCACGTCCAGGGGCTTCAGGCAGCCGCTGTTGAGGGGGATGTCCTCGGCGACCAGGGTGCGGAAGACGTAGAGCACGGCGGCCATGACGACCGAGCTGGGCGCGTTGGCGTTGCCGGGCTGCTGCGGCGAGGTGCCGGTGAAGTCGACCACCGCCCCGCGCGCGTCGCGGTCGACGCGCACGGCGACCTCGATGACCGCGCCGGCGTCCGTCTCGTAGCGGTACGCGCCGTCCCCGAGCGCGGCGATGACGCGCCGCACGGACTCCTCCGCGTTGTCCTGCACGTGCCCCATGTACGCCTGCACGACGTCCAGGCCGAACATGCCGATCATGCGGCGAAGTTCGTCGATGCCCTTGTTGTTCGCGGCGATCTGGGCGCGCAGGTCGGCGAGGTTCGCGTCGGGCGCGCGCGAGGGGTACGGGCCGGAGGTCAGCAGCCGGCGCGTCTCGGCCTCGCGCAGCTCGCCGTCGCGGACGAGCAGCCAGTTGTCGAAGAGGACGCCCTCCTCCTGGATCGTCCGGCTGAACGCGGGCATCGACCCGGGTGTGATGCCGCCGATCTCGGCGTGGTGGCCGCGGGACGCGACGAGGAACAGCAGTTGTCCCCCGTCCGCGGCGCCGGCCGCTGATTTCACGGTGTCGAAGACGGGGGTGACGACGGTGACGTCCGGCAGATGGGTGCCGCCGTGGTAAGGGTCGTTGATCGCGTAGACGTCGCCCGGCCGCAGCCCGTGGCCGCCGTCCCGGTTGCGGCGGAGCACCTCTTTGATGGACTCCCCCATCGACCCCAGGTGCACGGGCATGTGGGGCGCGTTGGAGATCAGGTTGCCCTCGGCGTCGAACAGGGCGCAGGAGAAGTCGAGCCGTTCCTTGATGTTGACGGAGTGGGCGGTGCTTTCCAGCCGTACGCCCATCTGCTCGGCGATCGCCATGAAGAGGCTGTTGAAGACCTCCAGCATCACCGGGTCCACGCCCGTGCCGACCGCCTGCGTCGCGGGCCGCGGCCGGACGCGGGTGAGCGTGACGTGGCCGCGGTGGTGCACGGCGGCCTGCCAGCCGGGGTCGACGACGGTGGTGGAACCCTCCTCGGCGATGATCGCGGGTCCGGTGACGGTGTCGTCCGCGCGCAGCTCCGCGCGCTGGAACAGCCCGGCCTCGCGCCACTGCCCGTCGGTGAAGATCCGTACGCAGTCGGCGGGTTGCGGCGCGCCCCCGGTGCGTGCTGCCTCGCCGACCTCCTCCCGCGTGGTGGGGGCCTGCTCGGCGGCGGCCTCGACGGACGCGGCCTCGGCGACGAGCGGCTTGTCCATCGTGAACGCGAACCGCCTGCGGTGCACGGCGGTGAACTCCGCCCGCATCTCCGCCTCCGCCGCCAGCGGCACCGCGATCGCCGAGTCGGTGCCCGCGTACCGCAGGTGCACCCGCGCCGCGGTGTCCACCGCGGCGGCCGGAATGCCCTCGTCCGTGAGGTCCGCCGCGGCCCGCTCCGCCAGCTCCGCGCAGACCTGCCGGATCCGCGGCATCGACTCCCCGGTCAGCTCCGCCTCCACGGCCTGCTCCCGCATCGCCGTCGCCGCGGCGACCCCGATGCCGTACGCGGAGAGCACGCCCGGGTGCGGCGGGACGACGACGGTGGAGATGCCGAGCACGTCGGCGACGGCGCAGGCGTGCTGGCCGCCGGCGCCACCGAAGCTGGTGAGCGCGTAGCGGGTGACGTCGTGGCCGCGCTGCACGGAGATCTTCTTGACCGCGTTGGCCATGTTGAGCACGGCGATGTCGAGGAACCCGGCCGCGACCTCCTCCGGCGAGCGCCGGTCGCCGGTGGCCGCGGCGGACGTCTCTGCCAGCTCCGTGAACGCCCGCCGCACCGCCTCGCCGTCGAGCGGCTGGTCGCCCCCGGGGCCGAAGACGGCGGGGAAGTGCCGCGGCTGGACGCGGCCGAGCATGACGTTGGCGTCGGTGACGGTCAGCGGCCCGCCGCGGCGGTAGCAGGCGGGCCCGGGGACGGCGCCCGCGGAGTCGGGGCCGACCCGGTAGCGACGGCCGTCGAAGTGCAGGACGGAGCCGCCGCCGGCGGCGACGGTGTGGATGCTGAGCATCGGCGCGCGCATCCGTACGCCCGCCACCCGGGTGTCGAAGTCGCGCTCGAACTCGCCCGCGTAGTGCGACACGTCGGTGGACGTGCCGCCCATGTCGAATCCGATGACGCGGTCGTGGCCGGCCTCCCCCGAGGAGCGGACCATGCCGACCACCCCGCCCGCGGGCCCGGAGAGCACGGCGTCCTTGCCGCGGAAGTGCGTGGCCTCGCGCAGGCCGCCGTTGGACTGCATGAACTGCAGCCGGATGCCGGGCAGTTCGCCGGCCACCCGGTCGACGTACCGGCGCAGGATCGGCGACAGGTAGGCGTCGACGACGGTCGTGTCGCCGCGCGGCACGAGCTTCATCAGCGGGCTGACCTCGTGCCCGCAACTGATCTGCGTGAAGCCGGCCCGGCGGGCCTCCTCGGCGACGGCCCGCTCGTGGTCCGCGTACCGGTAGCCGTGCACGAGGACGACGGCCGCGCTGCGGTACCCGTCGCGGTACGCGTCAGCCAGCGCCGCCCGCGCGGCATCGAGGTCCAGCGCGCGGACGACCTCGCCGTGGGCGCCGACGCGCTCGGGGACCTCGATCACCCGCTCGTACAGCGCCTCCGGCTTGAGGATGCGGCGCTCGAAGAGCCGCGGCCGGTTCTGGTACGCGATCCGCAGCGCGTCCCGGAACCCCTCGGTGACCACGAGGACCGTCGGCTCGCCCTTCCGTTCGAGCAGCGCGTTGGTGGCGACGGTGGTGCCCATCTTGACCACCTCGACACGCTCCGCGGGCACCGGCTCGTCGGGCCCGAGCCCGAGCAGCAGCCGCACGCCCGCGACGGCGGCGTCGTCGTGGGCGCCGTAGCGCCCGGGGTCGTGCGAGAGCAGCTTGCGGGCGACGAGGGTGCCGTCCGGTCGTCTGCCCACCACGTCGGTGAACGTGCCGCCGCGGTCGATCCAGAACTGCCAGCGCGCCGTCATGCCCTCATTGTCGCAGGGCGCGACCGTACGTGAAGGACGCGTGACCGGGTCAGCCGGCGGCGCCGTCCGGGGTGATGCGGGTGCGCACGGTGCTCTGCACGTCGCCGTCCTCCGCCGGGTCGGCGGCCAGGCTGCGCAGCCGGGCGACGACGCGGGCGTCGGCGGTCTCGGCGTGCCGGGCGCCGATCTCGCGGGTGGTGTCCTCGCAGTCCCACAGGCACTCGACGGCGAAGGAGGCGGGGAACGACGGATCGGTGGCGGCCAGCGCGCGGGCGGTGCCGCCGCGAAGCTGCGAGCTGCCCGTCTCGCGGTAGATGTGCCGCAGCACGGGCGCGGCGGAGGCGATCGCCAGCCGGCCCGCGCCGGCGACGAGATCGCACAACTCCGGCGCGTCCGGACCCCCGTCGCGCACGCGGCGCAGCAGCACGGCCCGTACGGCACGGGCGTCGCGCGCGGCGCCGCGGCGGGCGAGCATCACCCCGGCGGCGGTGCCGAGCGCGTCCTCGCGGCCCGCCCAGCGGCGGGCGGTGCCGAGGGCGGCGGTGGAGCACATCCGGCCGAAGGTGGCGAGCGCGGCCTCGGCGAGGATCTCGGAAGGCCCGCAGGCGGCGGCTTCGACGAGGTCGTACGTCTCGGGGTCGCCGGTCGCCGCGAGGTGCGCGACGGCGGCGGCGCGCGCGCCGTCGCCGCCGGCGCGGGCCGCGGCGAGCAGTTCCGGCCGGTCCTCGGGCCCCGCGACGGCGGCGAGGCAGCGGGCCGCGGCGGCGTGCCGGGGCTGCGCCGGGTACTGCTCCAGGCCGTCCTGCGACCACTGGAGGATCTCGGCCACGTTCCAGCCGGGCCGCGGGCCGCGGGAGCGGAGCTGGCGCTGCCAGCGGTCGAAGCTCTCCTGCTCCTGCGCCGCGCGCACCCGGGCGCCCAGCTCGGGGTCCTCGGCCCACAGCCGCCAGGGCCGGGGCTCGAACGCGCCGCGCATCTCCGCGGCCAGCTCGCGCTCGCCCTCGGGGGTGCGCGGGAAGCGGGCCAGCACGTGCGGGGCAAGGGCACGCAGCCCGGCGTCGTCGTCACGCAGCGCGAGCTCGTCGAGCGCCCACTGCCAGCAGCCGCCGGCGGCGGCGTAGCGGCGGAGGAGCTTCAGGGCGTCGTCGCGGCCGTACGAGGCGAGGTGGCCGAGGACGGAGAGGGTGAGCCCGGTGCGCTGCTCGTCGGGGCGCAGCACGTCGTCGGGGGCGAAGAGGTGGTCGGCGAGGGCGTCCACGGGGGCGTCCAGCTCCAGGCAGAGCCGGGCGTAATAGAGCGAGCGGTTCTCCACCTGCCAGTCGTGCCTGGGGTCGTCGATCACGCACTCGTACAGCGCCTGGAGGGCTTCTGCCCTCGGCGCGGCGAGTGCGTGCAGGGTCCCGTCGCCCCGGCCTCGCTGGAGGAGGCCGAGGAGGGTGCCGCTGGGCGCTATGGCTGGCTCGAACATGACGTCAGCATCCGGGGTGGTGGGACCGCTGGCAACGGAATTTTCCGCGGAACGGACAGACCGGGCCACCGACCGGCTGCCGGCTCCATTGCCGCGGCAGCTTACTGGAGAGCGGAGGGCGGGTGATAGTGCGGTGGTGAACCGGCCGGAGGGCATATGCCAAAAGCATCTGCTCGGGTCTCGCGAAACGCCTTACGCAGCGTCGTCGCCTGTGCCACAGTCGTAACGGCGAACCGCAGGCCGGCAACGACGCCGGAGCCCGGGCCGGAAGGTATCGGAGATCACGCCATGGCCGCCGCCTCACGACTCCCCCGCGCCGCGGGCCCGCACGCACCGCAGCAGCCCGAGCGCAGCGCGGTGGCCACGCTCCTCGGCCAGATCGCCCGGCTGCGCGGCAGCCTGGAGGCGGTGCGGCGGGAGACGATCGCCGCCGCGGGGGACGCCGAGGAGGCCGAGCTGCGCTGGCAGCGCGCACTGTGCGACCTCGCCGCGCGGCAGCTCGACAGCCTGACGGTCCAGCTCGGGCAGTTACGCGCGGGTCACCCGGTCGACGCGGACCGCGAGGAGGGCGCGGGGCCGGACGGGGTGTTCCCCGCGGACCCGCTGGACCGGCCGCAGCCCCGGGTCGGCAGCGCGGAGTGGCATCTGCTTTCGGACATCGTCGACTGGTCGGACGACCTCTTCGACATCTTCGGCAGGGACCCCGGCGACGGCCCGCTGTCACTGGACGAGCTGCCGTCCTGGTTCGACTCCGCCGACCAGCCGCGGCTCACCGCGATGGTCACGGACTGCCTGGTCGACGGCAAACCGATCGACGGCGAGTTCCGCATCCGCCGCCCGGACGGGACGCCCCGCACCCTGCACGTCGTCGGCGAGCCCGTCCTGGACGCCGGGGGTGCGACCGAGTCGATGTGGACGGTCGTACGCGACGTCACCGAGCTGCGCCGCAGCCGCCAGGCGGTACGGGAGTCGGAGTCCGCGCTCCAGCGCGAGCGGCACTTCGCGGCCGCCGAGCGGCGCATCGCACAGGAGCTGCACGAGTCGGTGCTGCCGCCGTGGCGCGGCGCGGTGCACCTGCCGGCCGGCGACCCGGCCGCCTTGACCGTGGCCGGACATCACTTTCCGGCCGCCGCCGACACCCCTGTCAGCGGTGTCTGGTACGACGCGCTGCCGCTGCCCGGCGGCCACACCCTCCTCGGCGTCGGCGACGTCGCCGGCCGCGGCGTCCCGGCCGCCGCCGGGATGACGATGCTCCTCGGCGCCCTGCGCGGTATGGCCCTCGGCGGTACGGATCCCGCCGCGCTCCTCGGCCGGGCAAACGAGCTGCTGGAGGTGTCGGCGCAGCCGGTGCTCGTCGGCACGGTCTGCTGCCGCTACGACCCGGCGGCGCGCACCCTGCGCTGGGCCCGCGCGGCACACGTCTCGCCGCTGCTCTTCCGCGCCGGCGCGGGCCGCCCCCTCACCGCTCCCGAAGGCGTGCTGCTCGGCGCCACGGCCGACACGTCGTACGCGCAGGTCAGCGAGCCGTTACAGGCCGGCGACCTGCTCCTGCTGCACACCGCGGGCCTCGGCGCCCGCAACCCGGAGCCGGCCCGCGAGCGGCTGCTCGCGCTCGCCCCCAGGTTCGCCGCCGCACCCGGTGCGCCGGACTGCCTGCGCACCGTCGTCGAGGAGTTCGGCGGCGGACGCCGGGGGGACGACGCCTGCGTGCTCGTGGCCAAGGTGACGGGCTGAGCCACCGCGCCCCGGCGGCCCGGCCCGTCACTCCCCACCCGTCCCCGTACGACGGCTCCGGCAACGCCGGAGGCCGCCGTCAAATGGGGCTCGTGCGCCCCTTCGGCGCCCTGGCCAGCGTGTCCTTCATCTCCTCGCGGAGCGCCTTGACCACCGGATCGTCCGAGAACGGCGCGGTCAGCCGGTACGTCTCCCGTAACCGGTCCCAGGTGCGGTGCGAGGAGTTCTCGCCGATGCGCTCCAGCGCGAGCCGGGCGTAGTCCTCGCCCCGGTCCGGGTCGTCGGCGAGGAAGCCCGCCGCGGCCAGGGACACGTAGTCGAGGATCTGGGAGCGCTGGCGCCCGTCCGGCCGCTTGGCCAGCGCCAGTTCGCCGTGCTCGCGGGCGCGGAGCGCGGCGGACGGGTCGTGTTCGGCGAGCGTGCGGTAGGCCAGGGCCTGCATGCCGTGCAGGTCGGCCTCGTCGAAGAGCTGCATCCAGGTGGGCGCCGCCTCGTCTTCGCGGTCGGCGGTGAACAGGTCCTCCGCCTCGCCCAGCGTGCGCTGCACCGCCCCCGTGCGGCCCTTCGCCGCCTGTGCCCACGCCTCGATGGTGTGGAGCATGGAGCGCGTACGCGGGTGAGTCCCGGCCCCCGTCCCGGACTTGGCCAGTCCGATCAGCTCCAGCGCGTCGTCCGGCCGGCCCAGGTGGATCATCTGGCGGGCGGCGCGCGACAGCGCCTCCGCGGCGCGCGGCCGGTCGCCGCCCTCGCGCGCGGCGTGCGCGGCGATGACGAAGTACCGCTGGGCGGTGGGCTCCAGGCCCACGTCGTGCGACATCCAGCCGGCCAGCACGGCGAGGTTCGCGGCGACGCCCCACAGCCGGCTCTGCAGCGGCTCCGGGTGCCGGTACGCGAGCATGCCGCCGACCTCGTTGAGCTGCCCGACGACGGCCTTGCGCTGCAGGCCGCCGCCGCGCTCGGCGTCCCACGCACGGAACACCTCGACGGAACGTTCCAGCGCGTCGACTTCCTGAGCGCCGACCGGCGTCGCCTCGTATCTGCCGTAGCGTGCGGGCTGGACGGTAAGGGGGCCGCTCCCGGCGGCGGTGCCCGGGGCGGCGGGGTCGGAGTGCAGCCACTCGTGCAGGGAACTGGTCAGGGCGGAGCCGGCCGCGAGCGCCGTTCCCGCGCCCACCAGGCCGCGTCGATTGAGCATGAGGTCCATTCCCGTGAATTCGGTGAGGACCTCGGCCGTCCGCTCGGGTGCCCAGGGCAGTGCGTCATCGGACTGCCGCCTGACCCGCCCGGGCCCTCCGGCCCGCTCGAACCCGAGATCCTCGGTGGTCACGACACGGCCGAGTCGCTCGGTGAACAGGACCGCCAGCACCTTGGGCACCGGCTCGCGCGGGATCTCACCCGTCTCGATCCAGCGCCGTACCCGCGAGGTGTCGGTCGAGAGCTGGGGGTGGCCGGTGGCCGCCGCCTGCCGATTGACCAGCCTCGCCAGCTCGCCCTTCGACCAGCCGGTCATCCCGAACAGGTCGGCGAGCCTGGTGTTGGGTCCCTTGCTCACGTCAAGCCCCCAGGGTCTCGGCTCACTTGACAGTATCGACGGGCCGAAGGCCCGGCGAGCATTCGCCAGGGTTCGCCAGGGTGCGCCAGATGGTGTGCCACCCGTATAGCGGTGTGGGCTATGACTGCGCCAACCGGCCCCGGAGATCGGGGCACATGCCAGCCGCATCGCCCATCCGCATATCCCGGGCCCAGCGGCCGGGGACCGGACCCCCAGCCGGTCACCCGGACGAATGACCAGGGAGGGTACGGCAGCGGACGGTGGCCCGCGGCGCGCAACCGGCCCGTGCCTGAAGGGATCTGTCTCGCCCATGTACGCAGCATCGGCATCCGTGTCCGCACCCGTCCGTACGGTACGCCCCCCGGCCCCGCACAGGACCGCGGCCGGCGGCGCGCCGTTCCTCGACCCGGGCCGCGCACCGGCCGCCGGCGCACGCCTGCGACAGCTTCCCGCCACCGCACGCCGTCCCGTCAGCGGGCGGCTCGACCTGACCGGCCCGCACGGCGCGCTCCTGCGCGCCGCCGTCGACTCCGTGCACCGCGTCGTCCCCGACTTCCACCCCGTGCAGGTGCTGCGCCGCAGCAGCCGCACGGTGCTGCTGGTCGGCTCCACCGGACGGACCACGGCGGTGGCGAAGTGCCTGGTCGACCAGTCGGCCGCGCGGGTGGAGAAGCTGCAGCAGGAAATAGCTGCCTACCGTACGTTCGTCCGGGCCCGGCCCCCCGTGCGGGTGCCGCGGCTCATCGCCGCCGACCCGGAGAGCTGCACGCTCGTCATCGAGCGCACCCCCGGCCGCGCGGCCGCGCTACAGCGGCACCCGCTGGAGGTCCCGCCGCACGCCGACGTGCGCGCGACGCTCGCCGCGCTGGTACGGATCGGGATGTGGCGGCCGCCCGCCGGGGCGTTCGGCGCGCCGCTGGACTACGGCACCCAGCTCGGCCGGTTCCACGAGCTGGGCCTGCTGACCGACCGCGACATGGGCGACCTGCAGACGCTGCTGCACGGCATCGGCCCGGGGCACCTGCAGTTCTGCCACGGCGACGCGCTGCTCTCGAACGTGCTGCTGTCCCCCGCGGGCCCGGTCCTCGTGGACTGGGAGCAGGCCGGCTGGTACCTCCCGGGGTACGACCTGGCGACGCTCTGGGCCGTGCTGGGCGAGGGTTCGCCCGCGCGGAGGCAGATCAGCCAGCTCGCTCAGGCAGGCGGAACGGTTCACCGGGACGGGTTCCTGGTCAACCTGATGCTGGTGCTGGTGCGGGAGGTCCGTACGTACGAGGCCGCCGTGCAGCGGGCGATGAAGGACCCGGCGCCGCCGGTCGGCGTGCACAGCGGGATGAGCGCCGGGGAGGAGCACCGGCTGCTGCTGCGCCGGCTCCACGACGACGTGCAGATGGCGCGCCGCGCGGTGCGGGCGGCGGTCGGAACACGGTGAGCCCGGCGGGGTGGCGCCGCCGTGACAGCGCCACCCCGCCCTCTCGCCCCGCGCCCCGCGGTCCGCGGTTGGTGGTTCGTGGTTCGTGGTTCGTGGTTCGTGGTTGGTGGTTCGTGGTTCGTGGTTCGTGGTTCGTGGTCCTACGGTCCCGCGGACGCGGTCCCGCGCAATGGCCTGACGTGCGGCGACTCGCCATTCAAATGATTGACGGTCTGTCAGTCTGCCGATAGTGCTGGGTGATCATTCGCCCACGCACCTCGGAGGACCCCGTGCCAGGACGCCTCGCGCGCTGCGCCGCCGCCACCGCCGTCCTCCTGCCGCTGCTCGCCGCGGGCTCGCCCGCGGCGGGCAGTCCGCGTACCGGGACCGGTGCGCTCCAGGAGTCGTTCGCGGCGGCCGCGCGCCAGTACGGGGTGCCGGAGAGCGTGCTGCTGGGGGTGGCGTACCTGGAGTCGCGCTGGGACGCTCACGACGGGGCGCCGAGCGTGGCCGGCGGCTACGGGCCGATGCATCTGACGGACCTCCGCGCCGCGACGGGCGAGGGCGGCGGGCGGGGTACGCAGACGGTGCAGCGCGCGGCGCGGCTGTCGGGGATCCCGGCGGCCCGGCTGCGGAGCGACCCCGGCGCCAACGTGCGCGGCGGCGCGGCGCTGCTCGCCGGCCACGGCCGCCGGCTGGGCGCGGCGCGCACCGACGGTGCGGCCGGGTGGTATCCGGCGGTCGCGGCGTACGCGCAGGCCAGGGACGCGGCGACGGCGCGGGTGTTCGCGGACGAGGTGTACGCGGTGCTGCGCGCGGGTGTGCGCCGCACGACCGACTCCGGCGAGACCGTCACGCTCCCGGCGGACACCACGGTCCGTGCCGCCGCCCGTACCGCGGCCGCCCCCGCCGCCCACCGGGCCGCCCCCGCCGGGGCCGAGTGCCCCCGCGAGCTGGCCTGCGAATGGCTGCCCGCGCCGTACGAGGTCTACGGCGGCAAGGACGGCAAGCCCGACTACGGCAACCACGACAAGGCGCGCCGCCCCCACGACCAGCGCGTCCGCTACATCGTCGTGCACGACACCGAGGGCGGCTACGACGGTTCCGTCCAGGCCGTGCAGGACCCCGAGTTCGTCTCCTGGCACTACACCCTGCGCTCCTCCGACGGCCACGTCGCCCAGCACGTACGCACCGGGGACGTCGCCTGGCACGCGGGCAACTGGCAGGTCAACGCGCAGTCCATCGGCCTGGAGCACGAGGCGCGGCTGACCGACCCGGACGCCTGGTTCACGGAGGCGATGTACCGCTCGTCGGCGCGGCTGGTGCGTTATCTGGCGCAGGAGTACGACGTGCCGCTGAACCGGCACCACGTCATCGGCCACGACAACGTGCCCGCCCCCGACCCGGAGCACGTCCCGGACATGCACACCGACCCCGGCCCGTACTGGGACTGGGCGCACTACTTCGACCTGCTCGGCGCCCCGCTGGAGCCGGCCGCGCGGACCGACGGCGGCATCGTGACGATCCGCCCCGACTACGCCGCCCACCGCCCCGCGTACACCGCCTGCGCGAAGGACGCCGCCGCCCCGTGCCCGCCGCACGGCTCCGGCGCCGTCCGCCTCCGTACCCGCCCCGCCGCCGGCGCCCCGCCGGTCGCCGACCCCGGGCTGCACGGTGCCGCCCCCGCCTCCACGGGCGTCAACGACACCGGGGCCCGCGCCTCGACGGGTCAGCAGTTCGCGGTCGCCGGCCGCCGCGGGGACTGGACGGCGATCTGGTACCTGGGCCGCAAGGCGTGGTTCCACAACCCCGCCGCCGCCCCCACGGCCATCCCCGACGACGGCGCCACCCTCACCCCGCGCCCGGGCGCGGGCCCGGTCCGGGTGTACGGGCGCGCGCTGCCCGAGGCGTCGGCGTACCCCGAGGGCGTCGAGCCGCAGGAGCCCCGGCCGCTGCCGTACGAACTGCGCCCGGGGCAGCGCTACGTCGTCGGCGACACCATGCCCGGCGAGCACTTCCACGCCCCCGGCCTCACGGACGAGACCGGCGCCGCGAGCCGCGTGATCCGGGGCCGCACCGTGTGGCACCAGATCCAGGTGGGCCACCGGATCGGGTACGTGAAGGCGGCGGACGTGACCGTGGTGCGGCCCCGGAGCGGCGGTCAGCCGAACGTGTAGCTGCGCCCCGCGCGCGCGTTGACGACCTCCTCCCCGCCGGGGAGGAGGTCGCTGCGCAGGGTGAGCCGCTGCGTCCGGCGGGCGTGCAGCACGATGCGGGTCGCCCGGCCTTCGTCCCAGGTGATGTCGAGGGTGGCGCCGCCGCGGGCGCGCAGGCCGCGTACGGAGCCCGAGGGCCAGGCGCCCGGGAGGGCGGGGAGCACCTCGATGGGGCCGTGCTGGCTTTGCAGCAGCATTTCGGCGATGCCCGAGGTGGCGCCGAAGTTGCCGTCGATCTGGAACGGCGGGTGGGTGTCCCAGAGGTTCGGCAGCGTCGAGGACTTGAGTTGTTCGCTCAGCATCTTGTGCGCGTGGTCGCCGTCCGTGAGCCGGGCCCAGAAGTTGATCTTCCAGGCTTTGCTCCAGCCCGTACCGCCGTCACCGCGCGCGGTGAGCGACACCTTCGCCGCCTCCGCCCACTGACTGCCCACCTCGATCTGCCGCCCGGGATGCAGGGCGAAGAGGTGGGAGACGTGCCGGTGGTCGTTGTTCTGGTCGTCCAGATCCGCCTTCCACTCCTGCAACTGCCCCCAGGACCCGATCCGCAGCCCCGGGTCCAGGTCCCGCAGCGCCTGCTCCAGCCGGCCGCGGAACGCCCGGTCGTCGCCCAGGGTGCGGGCGGCTTCGAGCGTGGAGGTGAGGAGGTCGTACACGATCTGCTGCGACATCGACGCCCCGGCCGTGAAGTCGCCCTGCTCGGGCGAGTAGCTGGGGGTGACGACCAGTTTGCCGTCGCGCGGGTCGGTGCGCAGGTTCGCCAGCCAGAACTCTGCCGCTTCCTTCATCACCGGGTACGCGGTCTTGCGCAGGTAGTCCGTCGAGCCGTCGAAGCGGTAGTGCTCGTACATCTGCTGCGTCAGCCAGGCCGCGGCCTCCGGGAACCAGAACGAGGTGGCCCAGTCGTGCACGCCCGTGAAGCCGTACGGGTTGGTCTCGTTGTGCACCACCCACCCGTCGCTGCCGAACAGTTCCTGCGCGCTGACCCGGCCGGGGGCGCGCAGGGCCTCGACGAACTCGTCGTACGGAATGGTGGTCTCGGCGAGGTTGGTGCTCTCGGCGGGCCAGTAGTTCATCTGCAGGTTGATGTTGACGTGGTAGTCGGCGCTCCACGGCGGGTTGGTGACGTTGTTCCACACGCCCTGCAGATTCGCCGGCGTCGACCCGGGCCGCGACGAGGCGATGAGCAGGTAGCGCCCGTACTGGAAGAACAGCGCCTCCAGCGCCCGGTCGGCCGCCGAGCCGCTGCCGTACCCCGCCAGCAGCGCGTTCGTCGGCACGTCCGGCACCTGCCCGCCGACGTCGAGCGCGACCCGGTCGAACAGCCCGCCGTGGTCGGCGACATGGCGCCGCACCAGCTTGGCGTACGGGGAGCGGGCCGCCCGGTCGACGGCGCGCGTGACCCGCTCGTGCGGGTCGGCGGCGCGGTAGTCGGGGAAGGTGTCGGCGTAGTCGGTCCCGGCGGCCAGCACGAACCAGGCCGCGTCGGCGCCGGTCACGGTCAGCGTGCCGTCCCCGGCCGTGACCTCGCCGCCCTCGGTGACCAGGCGGATCTGTGTCTCGAAGACCAGCCCGTTGTCCTTCAGCGCGCCGCGGATCGTCAGCCGGTCGCCGCTCGCGGTGGCGGTGTAGTCGTTGCGCGGCGAGGTGTAGCGCAGGGTGAACCCCACCCGCCCCGGGCGGTCCGCGCTCAGCCGGCCCACGGCCACCCCGTCCGGGTACGAGACGAAGAACTCCCGCAGGTGGCGGGCCCCCTCGTGCTCGTACGCGACGGTGGCCACCGCCCGCCGCAGGTCGAGCCCGCGGCGGTAGGAGGCGTCCGGGGCGCCGGGGGCGGCGGCCAGGTCGAGCCTGAGGTGGCCGAGCACCTGGTACGCGCCGAAGCCGTGCTTGGGCTGGCCCAGCTCCGCGGCGATGGTCTCGGGGCTGAGCCGCCCCTCGGCGTCGATCCGGTCCTGCACCGCCTCCAGCGCACCCGGCCGCGGCTGCGTCCAGTTGCCGAAGTCGTAGCCGGGCGAGCCGGGGCCGCCGGTCCACAGGGTCTTCTCGTTGAGGGTGAGTTGCTCGGAGCCGAGCGTGCCGAACACGCCGACGCCCAGGGCCCCGTTGCCCAACGGCAGCGATTCGCGCTCCCAGTCGGCGGCGGGCTTGTCGTACCAGAGGCTCAATTCATCGGAGGAATCAATGGACTCGGAAGCGAACGCCTCTCCAGAGAAGACGGCCGGTCCCATGGCTATTGCGCCTGCGGCGCCGATAGCGGACTTGACAGTGGTTCTTCGTGAGATCCCCTCAGTCATGACGCGTCACGCTAGAGGTCCGATGACTGCATGACAAGACATCGCGCAGTGCCGGACGTTGCCGGTGGGAGTGGTGAGGCGGGGAGGGAGCGGGGCCGGGGGCGGATTTCAGCCCTGCTGGAACAGCTCCGCGGGCAGCGGCTTGAGCAGCGCGTACAGGTCCTCGGAGATCGGCCGGTCCCACGCGGCGATGGTGACGAGCACGTGGTCACTGCGGTCGAACTGCACGCACGAGACTCGGCCCTCGGAGAGCTTCAGCCGGCGCACGATCAGCAGATTGTCGCCCTGCATCACGGGCGCGTCCTCGACCTCCGTGACGGTCACCGGCTCCTCGTGCTCCAGCGCCAGCAGCAGTTGCGCCACCTCGAAGGGCGGCTGGCCCTCGGGCACGTCGCGCGCGGGCGAGCCCTCGGGCAGGTTCCCGATGATCATCGCGGGGCCGCGGCCGCCGAACAGGTCGTACCGCAGGAAGACGCCCTGGCAGCTCCCGTCGGGCCCGGGCAGCAGGCCGGCACCGAGGTCGCCGGGCCAGTCGCCCGGGTCCATGGCCAGGACGTCGAAGTCCGGGCCCGCGGGCTTGGCGGCGCTGCTGCGGCGGCGGAGAAATGCCATGCACCAATCGTACGGGTCCCGCGGCACCGCCGGCCGCCGGGGCGGCCTCCGCCGCGTGGCCGATCCGGCATTGCCGGAAGAGGCGTACGCCCGCTGCTACGCGAGTAGTGTCTCCCCGTCGACGACAGAGGAGGGGTCGGATGGCGGAAGCCGGGGGCTTGCTGCGGGGACCGGAGGTGTGGGCGTACGTGCTGGACGGGCACGAACGGCTGCGCATCGCGCTGGCAGAGCTCACCGAAGGAAAAGAGCGCGGAACGTCCAGACTGCCGGGCTGGACACGCGCACACGTGCTGTCGCACATCGAAGGCATCTGCCGGGCGCTCACGCGCCAGGCGCGGTACGCCGTGAAAGGCGAGCTGATCGAGGTGTACGACGGCGGCCGGCCGGCCCGCGACGCGGGCATCGAGGCCGGTGCGGTACGAAGCGCCGCGGAGTTGACCGCGGCGGTCACGGCCGCCCTGGCGGAGGCGGAGGCCGTCTGGGGGTCGGTGGGAGACGCGGACTGGGACCGCCCGGTGCGCTATCGCGACGGCGACCTGCTGGGCGCCCTGCACTGCTGGTGGCGGGAGCTGGAGGTGCACACCGCGGACGCGAAACTGGAGACCTGCTCGGCGGCCTGGCCGCGCGAGCTGTGCCTGCACCTCTTCGACTTCCTCGCGCCGCGCGTGCCCGCGGGGCTGACACTGGTCGAATCGGACGGTCCTGTGCGGCACACGTTCGGCGCCGCGGCCGCCGTTGGTCCCCATGGTTCCGGCGGCGCGGCCGGTTCCTTCGGTGACGACTCGGCCGGTCGCGCCCCGGTGGTCAGGGGCCGGCTCACGGACCTCGCCTCGTGGCTCGCGGGCCGCCAGCCGCACCAGCGGCTCGACGGCCGGCTGCCCGAACTGGGGCCCTGGCCGTG
The DNA here is from genome assembly GCF_042874195.1 of Streptomyces sp. NPDC004134. Lineage (NCBI taxonomy): Bacteria > Bacillati > Actinomycetota > Actinomycetes > Kitasatosporales > Streptomycetaceae > Streptomyces > Streptomyces sp. NPDC004134. The sequence goes on from NZ_JBIAMS010000002.1 coordinate 129,032, forward strand.
ACCCGTGTCGTGAACCTGTGGCGGGCCGGCCTCAGCGCCGTACCGCCACAGGTGTGGCAGGAGACGGACGCCGAAGTGCTCGTCCTGGCCGAGAACGCGCTGACGCGCGTGCCGGACGACATCGCCGCCCTGACCCGGCTGCACACCCTGGACCTCGGGCACAACGCACTCGTGTCCGTGCCCGAGGCCATCGGGTACCTGCCGGCCCTCACCGGCTGCCTGTACCTCCACCACAACCACCTGACCGTGCTCCCCGCCGCGCTCGGCAACCTGCACGCGCTGAGTTACCTGAACGTCGGCTCGAACCCGCTGCGCGCCCTGCCCGACGAGGTGGGCGACATGGCCGGCCTGGTGGAGCTGCGCGCGCAGGAGTGCGGGACGAGCGGGCTGGCCCTCCTGCCGGAGTCGATCGGCCGGCTGTCCGCCCTGCGCGAGCTGTGGCTGCGCGGCAACGCGCTCAGTTGGCTGCCCGACTCCATGGCGGGTCTCGGCGAGCTGAGCGAGCTGGAGTTGCGCGAGAACGCGCTGCCCGAGGTGCCCGACGTGCTGGCGGAGCTGCCGATGCTGCGCCGCCTGGATCTGCGGGCCAACAAGATCCGCGACCTCCCGCCGTGGGTGGCGCACATGCCCGCGCTGGAAAAGCTGGATCTGCGCTGGAACGACGTCGAAGGCACCGAAGCCCCGCTCGTCGCGCTGCGCGAGCGGGGCTGCGTCGTGCTGGTGTGACGGACGGGACCGCCGGCGTGACGGACGGGTCGGGCCACGCCGGCGGTCCCGGATCCGGCATCCGGGGCGGGCGTCAGGTCAGGTCGAACTCGCCGTCACGGGCGCCGAGGACGAAGGCACGCCACTCCCCCGGGGTGAAGATCAGCGCGGGACCTTCCGGATTCCGCCCGTCGCGCATGGCGATGTACCCCTCCACGAACGCGATCTCGACGTCCCCTACCCCCTGGCTGCTCGACTGCCACGTGGCGCCTGTCAGATCGAGCTGCGGTTTCCCGCTGCCCGCCGCCGGCTGCTGAGTGGTGCTGTTGGCCACGTCCTGCTCCTCCCAGTGAGCGTCGTCCGCAGTCAGGGTATCCACGTCGGCGGGCGAGGGAACAGGCCACGATAGAGGGACCGGGAAAGGTGGTAGAGGCCGCCGGATCGCGGGGTTCAGCCGAGGGGTCCGTCGGCCTCGGTGGCCAGGTCCGCGACGACCGCGAAGTGGTCCGACGGCCACACCCCGTCGACGGGCCCGTCCCCCGCCCGCCGCACGTTCCGCACGTGCCCCTCCCCCACCGGACCGAGCCGGCCCACCAGCACGTAGTCGATCCGCGTGTGCCACTCCAGGGTCCGCGCCGCGTACGGGTTGACGAGGTCCCAGGTCGCGCCGACCGCGGTCGGATGGGCGTAGCGCCAGGCGTCGAGGAGGACCTGCCCACGGACGGCGGGCGCGGTCTTCGTGCCGCAGAGCAGCCGCATCTCGTCGGAGTCGGGCTCGGCGTTGAAGTCGCCGGTCACCACCGGCGGGAAGTCGCCGTCCCCGCGCCGCTCGTGCACGAACCGGGCCAGCGCCGACACCTGCGCGCAGCGGGTGGCGGAGGCGTACGGATAGGAGATCAGGTGGGTGGTGAAGAACGGCACCGTCACGCCCGCGGGCGCGGCGATGCGCGCGTACAGCGCCTGCTGCCCGTCCGGTTCCTCCTCGCCCGCGGGCAGCACGGCGGTCTCCTGCCCGGTGATCGGCCAGCGGGACAGGACGGCGTTGCCGACGTCGACCGTGGGGTCGTCGATGCGCCGCTGCCAGCGGCCGGGTTCGGGTGACGGCGCCCAGGCCCAGTGCATGCCCAGCTCGCCGGCGAGCCACCCGGCGAGGTTGTCGCCGTCCCGGTCCCAGACCTCCTGCAGCCCGACGATGTCGGGGCGTTCGTCGCGGAGGATCTCCAGGATGGCCTTGCTCCGCTCCTGCCACGGCCCGAAGCGCCACCAGAGATTCCAGGTCATGACGCGGATCATGCGTTCGTATCCCAACCACGGGCCGACTTTGCGATCAGAGGCTATCTCTACGAGCCCGGAATGATGTGCGAGGGTCGCGGGGATGGAGCTGATCGGGCGGGGACGGGACGCGGACGTGTACGCGCTGGTCGGCGGCCGGGTGCTCAGGCGCTACCGCGCGGGCGGGCCGGAGAAGGCGGCCGAACGTGATCTCACCGCGGGCGGTCCGTACGTCGTCGACTGGTGCAACGCGTCCGCGGGCGAGCCGGCGTGCGCGGACGCACGGCGGCGGAGGAGCTGAACGGCGCGGCGTCGCGGAAGAACCGCCCTGGTGCGAACTTTTTCGACGGGCCCGGCATAGCGGGGCGGTCCAGCACGCGTCCAAGGAGGTGACAGGCGACCACGGGCCGAGGACGACCGAACACGGGGAACCATGAATGATGAGGAAGAGCGCCGCTTCCGCGAGTTCGTCGCGGCGCGCTCGCCCGCGCTAATGCGTACGGCGACCCTCCTGACCGGCGGCGACGTCCACGCCGCCGAGGATCTGCTGCAGACCGCGCTGGCGAAGGCGGCGGCTCGGTGGGGCAGGTTGGAGAGTCCCGAGGCGTATCTGCGGCAGGTGCTCTACCGGCAGCAGGTGAGCCTGTGGCGGCTGTTACGCACGCGCCGCGAGACCACGGTGGCCGAACTCCCCGATGCCGTGCGCGAGGACCCTTCCGACGCCGCGGAACTGAGGATCCAGATACGCCGGGCGCTGGCCCGGCTCACCCCACACCAGCGCGCCATGCTGGTCCTCCGCTACTTCGAGGACTCCCCCGAGAAAGAGGTGGCCGAGCTGCTCGGCTGCTCGGTGGGCACGGTCCGCAGCACGACGCACCGGGCACTGGCCAAACTGCGCAAGCTGGTGCCCGAGCTGGACCCCGGCGCCGGCTCCCGCGGCCCCGAATTCGGCAACTCACCCTCGGAGGTGTGGAAATGAACGCTGACCGGCTGCTGCAGGACACCCTGCGCGAGTGGGCCGAGGAGACACCTCCCCCGCCCGGCCCGGACCTGGCGCACCGGGCCCTGCTGCGGCGCCGCCGGCGCCGGGTGACCGCGGTGACCGTGACGGCCGCCACCTTCGTGCTGCTGGTGGGCGGAGTCACGGTGCCGGTGCTGGCGGAGCTCGACCGGTCGGGCCACCCCGAGCCGGGGCGGATGATCGGCGACGACGTGTCCGCGTACCCGCGCGAGTCCCCGCCGCGCCATCTGATCGCCGCCGGGGACGTCGCGGTGTCCGCGTACCAGGCGGACCGGAGCACCGTGGAGGAGAACGGGGTCGAGCGGACCACGTACACCTGGTACCTGCACGACCCCGGGACGCAGCAGTACGAGAAGACGCGCTGGGGCTGGCTGGACGTCGCCCCCGGGATGCGGCAGGCAGCCGTGCTGGAAAAGACGCTGCCCGCGTCCCGGGTGGGAATCCTCGATCTGGACACCGGGAAGGTGACGAAGTGGATCCCGCTCCAGCACGAGGCAGGCGGGGTGCAGTGGTCGCCGGACGGAAAGCGGCTGGTGGTGACCGCGTACCGCGGATACCCGGATGTCGAGACCGGTGACCTCGATCGGTACGCGTCCCATGCGAGGACCGGCTATTACCTCGTCGACGTCGACTCGGGCCGGAAGGAATACCGTCCGATGAACGTCGATATGGAAGGGAAGTCCGTCGGGCTCGGCCGTATGGACGTGCGGTGGAGCCGGGACGGCACCTCGCTGAGGGTTCTGGGAGCGCCGGGCGGCGCCATCGTGACCTGGTACGACCTGGAAGGCCGGGCAAGAGCGAAGGCCCCGCCGTACGAGGGCCTGGACCAGGCGCCGGCCGGCGTGTCACCGGACGGCCGCTACTCCACGGTGGGCGACGCCTGGACGGCGGCCGTGAAGGAGACACGGACCGGCCGGACGGTCCCCGGGTCGAGCGGGAGCATGATCCTCGCGTGGGCCGGCAGCGGGCGCCTGGTGCGCTGGGAGTGCTCGCCGGATCGGAACTGCACGCGGGGCACCGGCGAGCGGCTGATCCTGACCGACCCCGCGGGACGCGACAAGATCCCGCTCACGGGCCCCCGGTACGAGAACACCCCCCAGGAATGGGAACCGCTGATCACCCGGCGCTGAGCGGATCGCCCCTGAGTCCTTCGCGCAGTCGTGCGAACGGCACGGCCGGGGCGAGCGCGAGAACGATCACGCCCCCGAGGAAAAGAGCCAGCCATGCACCGGAACGGTCGATGACGATTCCTGCTCCTGCGGACGCCAGGGAGGCACCGAGGTTGAGGGAGGTGTTGATCCAGGTCGACCCCTCCGTCCGGCTCCTTTCCGGAACGATGGTGTCGGCGACGAGGTATCCGGTGATGAGGGACGGCGAGACGAAGAGGCCGACGACCGCGAGGCCGGCGGCGAACAGCCCCAGCGTGTCCATTTGCGACGCGAGGACCGCGGCGAACCCCATCGAGAGGCACAGGGCGAACAGTCGTGGCCCGAGTCCCGACGTGAACTTCATCTGTCCGTAGACGAGTCCTCCCAGGGCGCTGCCACCCGCGAAGGCCGCCAGCAGCCAGCCCGCGACCGTCACCGCATCATGTTCGGCGGCCACTGCCGGTGCGGCGATCTCGGCGACGCCGAGCACGCCGCCGACTCCCAGGAGGACGACGAGCACCCGCGCGAAACCCGGCTGGTTCAGCGGGCGGTCCTCTCGCGCGGCTCCCCCACGTGTGCCGCGAAGCGCACCCGAAGACGCGCTGGACGTCATGGCGACGGTGCCGATGGTGACCGCCACCGCGGTCACCCAGAGGCCGGTGCCGGGAGAAGTGGCCACGATGATCGCGGTAATGACCACGGGGCCACCGACGAAGAGGAGTTCTTCGCACACTGCGTCGACACTGAATGCTTTCGTCCGGTCGCCCTCCGTCGTCGTGAGCGACGCCCAGATCGTTCGCATCGCCGCACCCAGCGGTGGCGTCGTCAGGCCGACGACTGCGCTGAGCACGAGAAACCAGCCGGCCGCGACTCCCTCCGCGCCCGAGAGGAGCGCGAGAGCGGCGTACCCCACGGCCTGGGCCGTCGCCATCGCGTTGAGCACGATGCGCTGCCCGAACCGATCGACGCCCCGGGCGCGCCAGGGCGCGGCGATGACGTTCGCGATTCCGAACACCGCTGTCGCGAAGCCGGCTTGTGTGTAGGAACCCGTACTTTGCTCGACGGCAAAGAGGAGGGCGAGCCCGCACATGGCCAGAGCGGACCGGCCGATCAATGCGGGGATGAAGGCGCGGAGCGCGCCAGGAAGCAGAAGCACTGCAAACACGAGGGATCTCCGGTGATGCGCGACCGGCGTCGAGGCGCGGTCGCGGAAGTCTGACGGTTGCCGAAGTCCGGAGGCGTGCGAAGGAGCACCCTCAACGGATCAGAACCTGGGCGGGAGTGACCCAGGACCGTCAGATGAACATCACGATGAACACCCGCGGAGGCTATCAGGCCGCGGCCGCCGCATCAGGGCTGCGGACGCGCGCGTGATGCTAGACAGGGACACTGTGAGAGAGCCAGCAGGGAACCGAGGAACCCGGGGTGAGTTGATCAGTCGGCTGGCCGGGGCGGTCAGGTCCGTCGCGACCGTGCATCCGCTGCGGGTTGCCATCGACGGGCCGCCCGCCGCCGGCAAGACCACGCTTGCCGACGAACTCGCCGCCGTCCTACGCGAGCAGGGCCGCCACGTCATCCGCGCGACCATCGACGACTTCCTCGTCCCCCGCGCCCAGCGCTACCGGCGTGGCCGGTACTCCGCCGAAGGCTGCTACTTCGACGCCCACGATCGCGCGGCGCTGTGCAGGGTCCTGCTCGATCCGCTGGGCCCGGGCGGAGACCGCAGGTTCCGGCACGCGGTCTACGACAGCGATACCGATACGGCGTCGTCCCCGCCGCCGATGACCGCCCCCGCGGACGCCGTCCTGCTCTTCGACGGCGTCTTCCTCCTGCGCCCGGAACTCCTCGACCGATGGGACCTGCGCATCTTCGTGTCCGTCCCCTTCGAGGAGACGGTCGTTCGCGCCCGGGTACGAGGTACGGCGCCGGCCGGGTCCGCCGCCGACATCGAACGGTCCTGGCGCGACCGCTACATCCCCGCCCAGCAGCTCTACTTCGCCACCGCCCGCCCCACCGACCACGCCGACATCGTCGTGCACAACGCCCAGCTCCAACGGCCGACCTGGGAGTACCGCGGCTTGTAAGGTCGCGGGATGACGCGCAGTTTGCAGTGCATCGTGCTGGACTGTCCGCGGCCCCGGGAACTCGCCGCGTTCTACCAAGCCCTTCTCGGCGGGGAAGTCGACCGAGCGGACCCGCGGTGGTCCCTCGATGACGACTGGTCGACATTGCACCTGCCCGACGGCGGGGTGCTGGGCTTCCAGCGGGCCCACGACCACCGCCCACCCCGGTGGCCGGACCCGGCCTACCCGCAGCAGATGCACCTGGACATCGCCGTTGACGACATGGCAGCGGCCGAGCGCGACGCGCTGGCCAACGGCGCGAAGGTCCTGCGGGACGAGGGCGATTGGGGCGTGTACGAGGATCCGGCCGGGCATCCGTTCTGCCTCGTACCGGAGTGAGAGCGCGCCGGGCGGATGGCCCGGGAGCCACCCGCCTCGTTCTCAGACGTCGCCGAACTCGCCGGTCTTGACGGCGGACACGAACGCGGTCCAGCCGTCGGGGGTGAAGGCGAGCTGTGGGCCCTGGGGGTCCTTGCTGTCGCGGACGCGCAGACGGTCGGGGTGGCCGTCGTGGACCTCGACGCAGTTACCGCCGTCGCCGCCACTGTGGCTACTCTTGCGCCAGTCTCGGGTGGTCATCCAGCTCCTTCGCCGCGGATTCGATCCGCTCCAGGGAGGCTTTGCACGGCCAGGCTTCGACCAACAGCCGTGCGTAGACCTCCTCATGGTGAGCCACGACCACGGGCTCGTCCAGGAGCCTTCCGCTCGACAAACCCTCCACGTATGCCATGGGAGGCTCATCCATGCAGGTGAGGAGGCGGAGTGGACCGGTCAGCGCCGCGTGGCCGCCGATCGCATACGGCACGACGTGTACGCGCACACGGTGGTTGCGGACCAGGTTCACCAGATGCCGCAATTGCGCGGCCATCACGGGCCCGCCCCCGACCGGTCGGTGGAGTACGGATTCGTCGAACAGGACCTCGTACTCGGGAGTCCTGTGGTTGTCGAGGATCCGTGCACGCGCAAGGCGAGCCCGCACCAAATGGTCCAACTCGTCTTCCGGCCGCACCGGGTGCGACGCCCGGAACACCGCCCTCGCGTACTTCTCCGTCTGGAGCAGCCCCGGCACCAGTAACGCCGAGAACTCCCTGATCCGTACCGCCCGCTGCTCCGCGTCGTACGCCTCCGCGAAGTGGTTCGCGATGCCCGCCGGCCTCGCGTCGTTGCATCGCCTGGCGAAGAACCCGTTCGTCTCCAGCACCCGGTCCGCCAGTTCGGCGATCTCCGGCTGCATCCGCCGGCGGCCCACCTCCATGTGGCCCACCATGGAGGTGCTGACGAAGAGCATGTCGGCGAGTTGCTTCGTGCTGAGTCCGGCGGCCTCCCGGTAGTAGCGGAGTTCGTCGCCGAAGAATGCGCGGGTGGAGTGGGACGGATCCTGCCGTACCCACTGTTCGTCGGAGTTCGCCACCACCGGTACCTCCTGTGTCATCGGTCGACAACCGACAGTAGTCAGCACAGATGGCCCGGTACTCCCAATAGTCCATTTGCCGCGCCTACAACCGTCGTTGTGCGCCGGATCTTGACAGGCAGGACCCCCTGGCAGAAAGTTTCACCGTTCCCGCGCGTTCGGAAGGATTCTTTCAGGAGGGGTTGGGATCATGACGGGTCAGTTGGGCAGGCGGCGCTTCGCCGCCGGTGTCGTTGCTACTGGAGGTGCGCTCTTCGTGGTCCCCGGTTCCACCGGACTCCCCGCTCACGCCGCAGAGGCATCGTCCGGTGCGCCCACGTTGCGGCGCGGCAGCGCCGCCCGGGCCGGGCTGCTGGAGCCGCATCTGCGGCAACTCGTCGCCGATGCCGAGACGTTCCTCGGGCCCTCGCCGAAGTATCCGTGGTACGCGGGGGCCGTCATTCTCGCCGGGCGGGGGCGGACGGTCGCGCTGGAACGGGCGATCGGGAAGGCCGTGCGCTACGAGCGGTACGACCAGGCGACCGACACGGGGATCGAGCTGCCGCCGGAGCAGCAGGTCGACATGTCGATGGACACCGTCTTCGACCTCGCTTCCGTTTCCAAGCTCTTCACCTCCCTCCTCGCCGTGCAGCAGATCGAGCGCGGTGCTCTCACGCTCGAAGCGTCCGTGGCCTCCTATCTCCCCGAGTTCGGCGCCGCGGGCAAGCAGGACGTCACCATCCTGCAACTGCTGACCCACACCTCCGGGTTCACCTCCTGGATCCCGCTGTACGCCGAGCCGACCTGGGAGGCCAAGCTCGCCCGGCTGTGGCGGGAGGCGCCGGTGAACCCGCCGGGGACCAAGTACCTGTACTCCGACCTCAACCTGATCAGCCTCCAGCTCGTACTGGAGAAGATCACGGGCAAGACCCTCGACCGCCTCCTCGCCGACGAGATCACCGGCCCCCTCGGCCTGGACCACACGCGCTACAACCCGCCCGCCTCCTGGCTCCCCCGCGTCGCAGCCACCGAGGACGCGCGCAAGCCGTGGTCGGGGCTGGACCGCGGGATGGTGCGGGGGGAGGTGCACGACGAGAACGCGTACTCCTTCGGCGGGGTCGCCGGGCACGCCGGGCTCTTCTCCACCGCGTGGGACCTGGCGATCCTCTGCCGGACCCTGCTCAACGGCGGGGTGTACGGGCGGACGCGGATCCTGGAGCGGGAGTCGGTGGAGCTGATGTTCACCGACTTCAACACCGACTTCCCGGGTGACGAGCACGGGCTCGGCTTCGAGCTGTACCAGCACTGGTTCATGGGCGCCATGGCCACCCCGGAGTCCGCCGGGCACACCGGCTTCACCGGCACGGCGCTGGTCATCGACCCGACGACCGACACCTTCCTCGTCCTCCTCGGCAACTCCGTCCATCCGGTACGCAGTTGGCGCAGCGGCAGCGCGCCGCGGGTGGCGGCGGGGACGAACCTGGCGCGTGCGGTGGCCGTACGGCCGGAGGACGGGCGCACGGCGTGGTTCAGCGGGACGGCGAATCAGAAGACGTCGACGCTGACGCTTCCCGAGGTGACGGTGCGGGACGCGGCGGCGGCGCTGGAGTTCGCGCTGTGGTGGGACACCGAGCCGCAGTGGGACAAGGTGTACCTGGAGGCGTCGGCGGACGACGGCGGGAGCTGGGAACCGGTGCCGTTCACGACCCGCCGCCCGCGGGGCGGGGGTGTGCGGGAGCACGCGGAGGGCACGGCGGACGGGTGGTCCGGGCGGGTGTGGCACCGGGCGTCGGCCGGGTTGGGCGCGTGGCGCGGGCGGCCGGTGCGGCTGCGGTGGCGGTATGTGACGGACCGGCAGTACGTGGGCCGCGGGGTGTACGTGGACGACGTACGGGTCACGGACGGGCGCCGGGTGCTCTTCGACGACGGGCGGCGCGGGGACGCGGAGCGGGTGGAGCCGGACGGCTGGACCGCCTCGGGGGACTGAGGGCAGGCGGGGACGCGGGGGCCGCTTCGCGGCGGCCCCCGCGCCCGGCGCGTACCGCATCGAACGCGCCCCCGCGCTATCTGCCCAGCGCCGCCATCGCCGCGTTGTGGCCGGGGATCCCGCTCACTCCCCCGCCCCGCACCGCGCCCGCCCCGCACAGCAGCACGTTCGCGTGCTGTGTCTCCACGCCCCAGCGGCCCGTCTCCTCCGTCGCGTACGGGAACGCCAGCTCGCGGTGGAAGATGTTGCCGCCCGGGAGCCGCAGGTCGCGCTCCAGGTCGAGCGGGGTCTTCGCCTCGATGCAGGGGCGGCCCTCGGCGTCGGTGGCGAGGCAGTCGGCCAAGGGCTCGGCGAGGTGGGCGTCGAGCTGGGCGAGGGTGGCGCGCAGCAGCTCGTCGCGGGTGGCGTCGTTGTCGGCGGCGAAGAGGCGGGCGGGGGTGTGGAGGCCGAAGAGGGTGAGGGTCTGGTAGCCGTCGCGGACCAGGTCGTCGGCGAGGATCGACGGGTCGGTCAGGGAGTGGCAGTAGATCTCGGACGGCGGCGCCTGCGGCAGCCCGCCGGCGGCCGCTTCCCGGTAGGCGGTTTCCAGGTCCGCGTAGCCCTCGGCGACGTGGAACGTACCGGCGAACGCCTGCCGGGGATCCACGCTCTCGTCGCGCAGCCGCGGGAGGCGCCGCAGCAGCATGTTCACCTTGAGCTGCGCGCCCTCGGGGGCGGGGTGCGGCGGGTCGTCGCCGAGGAGTTCGGCGAGGGCGGCGGGTGAGGCGCCGACGAGCACGGTGCGCGCGGCGACGGTCCCTTCCCCGTCCGCGTTCCGGTACGTGACCTCCGCCCGCTCTCCGTCCGTATACAGGGCGACCGCCTCGTGCCCGGTGGCGATCTCGGCGCCCGACGCGCCCGCGGCGGTCGCGAGGGCGTCGGTGAAGGCGCCCATGCCGCCGACGGGGACGTCCCAGTCGCCGGTGCCGCCGCCGATGACGTGGTAGAGGAAGCAGCGGTTCTGGGCGAGGGACGGGTCGTGGGCGGAGGCGAAGGTGCCGATGAGCCCGTCGGTGAGCACGACGCCGCGCACGAGGTCGTCGGCGAAGGTCTCCTCCACGGTCTCGCCCAGCGGCCGTTCGAAGAGCGCGCGCCAGGCGTCGTCGTCGCCGATGCGGGCGCGCAGTTCGCCGCGGGTGGGCAGGGGCTCGGTGAGGGTGGGGAAGACGCGCCGGGCGACGTCCTGCGTCATGCCGTAGAACCGCTGCCAGGCGTCGAACTCGTGGTCCCCGCCGGTCAGGGCGGCGAAGGACTCCCGGGTGACGGCACCGGCGCCGGTCTCGACCAGGAGCCCGGTGGGGCGGCCGGCGCGGACGGCGGGGGTGTAGGAGGAGACGGCGCGCTTGCGCACGGCGAAGCCGAGCCCGAGGTCGTCGACGATGGCGCGGGGCAGGAGGCTGACGAGGTACGAGTAGCGCGACAGCCGGGCGTCGACGCCGGGGAACGTACGGGCGGAGACGGCGGCACCGCCGGTGTGGTCCAGACGCTCCAGCACGAGCACGGACCGCCCGGCGCGGGCGAGGTATGCGGCGGCGACGAGCCCGTTGTGGCCGCCGCCGACGACGACGGCGTCGTAGCTGCTACGGAGGGACATGGCTCTTGGTAACACGGAAGATCGCGGCGGGCCAGAGGGACACGGGGCGCCCTGCGGTCGGCGACCGGGGGGGGGGGGTGGGGGTGCAGGGGTCGTGCGGTGGAGAGAGGGGCGAGGCTCGGTGCCCGCCGGACCTTGGCGCGGGAGGGTGAGCGGCCGGCGGTGCCAGGGAACGGGGCCGGACGTGCGCCGGCCGGGCCGCATACGACCCGTGCGTGACGCCGGGGGGCCGGGCGGATGGAGCGGCGAGGACCGCCGGGGTGGAGGCGCCGCAGGCCGTCGGCACTCGCACGTGCCCCGCGCACGGGACGCACGGCCGGGCTGCCCCGGCGCCGGGGCGCCGGGCCGCCGGGTCCCTCTCAGCCCGACGCGCGGCGGGACGCTGCCAGGCGGTAGACCTCCGCCGCCTCTCCGGTACGGCCCAGTTGCTCCAGGCAGTGGGCCTCGTCGTGGCGGCTCGACAGGGTCTCCGAGTGGGCCGCGCCCAGGGTGCGTTCGCGGGCGCGGGCGACCTCGCGGTGGACCGTCAGCGCCTCCGCCCAGCGGTTCAGCCAGCCCAGCGCGACGGCGATCTCGCGGCGGCCCGCGAGGGTGTCCGCGTGTTCGGGGCCGAGGGCCCGTTCGCGTACCGCTGTGACCTCGCGGGCCTCCGTCAGGGCCTCCTGCCAGCGGCCGAGGCGGCCGAGGGTGACGCAGCGGATGTGGCGGGCGCGGAGCGTCTCGGGGTGGCGGGTGCCGAGGGTCTGGGTGCGGTCGGCGATGAGGGTCTCGTAGTGGTCGAGGGCTTCCTCGTGCCGGCCGAGGCGGCCCAGGCAGATGCCCGCCTCGTAGCGCGCGGCCTGGGTCTCGGGGTGATCGCGGCCGAGGGTGGTGGCGCGGGCGGCGGCGACCTCGCGGTACGTCGCGAGGGCCTGCTCCCAGTGGCCGAGGCTGCCGAGCGCGTGGCCGACCTCGTAGCGGGTGACGAGGGTGTCGGGGTGGTCGGCGCCGAGCACGCGGGTGCGGACGGCGGTGACCTCGCTGGCGACGCGGTAGGACTCCTCGTAGCGGCCGAGGCGGCTGAGGGTGTACGCGAGGTTGTGGCGGCAGCGCAGGGTGTCGGGGTGTTCGTAGCCCATGGTCCGCTCGCGGTCCGCGAGCACGCCGCCGTAGACCTCCAGCGCCTCGGCGTGCCGGCCGAGTTGGCCGAGGGCGTACGCGGTCTCCTGCCGGACGGCGAGCGTGTCGACGTGCTCCCGGCCCAGCCGCCGCTCCCGGCCCGCGGCGGCGGTCCTGAACTCCTCCAGCGCCTCGGCGGTGCGGCCCAGCCGGGCGAGGCACAGGCCGGTCTGGTGGCGGGAGGCGAGCGTGTCGGGGTGGTCGCCGCCGAGCGCGGCCCCGCGTTCGGCGCCGAGGGCGCGGTGGGCGGCGGCGGCTTCCTCCCAGCGGCCGAGGCGGGCGAGGCTGACGGCCGCGTCGTGGCGCCCGGCGAAGGCGTCGAGGACGTGCTGGGGGGTGGCGGGCCGGCCGGGCTGGGTGGTGGGGGGCGCGTAGGGGTGCGGCGGGTGGGTGGAGTGGGGCGGGGTGTGGGAGGAGGGGGGCGCGTGGGAGAAGGGGTGATGCCCGGTGGGGGCACCGGAGTTGTCGGGGAGGGGCCCGTGCACGCTCGGGACGCCGCCGGAGCCGTACGCCCCGGCGGAGCCGTGACCGCCACCGGGCGTGTGTGCGCCGGGGCCGGGCCCGGCGTCGGGGGCGCCTCCCGGGCGGTGCGGACCGCCGGGGCCGGAGCCGTACGGCGAGGGTGGGCCGGGGGCGTAGGCGGTGGCCGGGCCCGGCGTGCCGCCGGCCGGGCCGTAGGTGCCGTTCGTGGGGATGCCCGGGCCCGTGCCCCGTTCCGGCCACGTGGGCGGGGGCGTGCCGTTCGTCGGGGGCCAGGTGCGTAGCAGCGCGTCCTCCGGGCGGCCGTGCGCCGGGGTCGTGCGGAGCGCGCGTACCGAGCGGGCGCCGGCCGTGAGCCCCGCCGTCCACGCCGGCAACCCGGCCGCACCACTCCCCTGGCTCCCCCGGCTCTCCCGGCTCTCCCTCGAAGCCGCCCCGCTCTCCCGGGCCTGGCCGACCTCCCCGCTCTCCCGGTGGCTGCCGTGCTCCCGGCTCCCCCAGCCCTCCCCGCTCTCCCGGCCTCCTCCACTGCCCTGCCCCGCGCCGTTGCCCCGGCCCGCGGCCTCCGCCGCGGCGCGGCTTCCCCGCAGCCGCGTCGACAAGTCGCCCGCGTCCGTCGGCCGGTCCTCCGGCGCCTTCGCCAGCAGGTCCAGGACCACCCGCTCCAGCGGCTCGGGGATCTCCGGGCGGTGCGTGCGCAGCGGCTCCGGCGGGGTGTCGCGGTGGCCGACGAGGATCGCCCAGGCGTCGTCCATGTCGAACGGCGGGACGCCGGTGGCGAGTTCGTACAGCACGCAGCCCAGCGAGTACAGGTCGCTGCGGTGGTCGATGCCCCCGCCGCCGGAGATCTGCTCCGGCGACATGTAGTGCGGCGTGCCCATCGCCATGCCCCCCGCGCCGGTGAGGCGCGAGGTGAAGCCGATGTCGTGCGCGAGGCGCGCGATGCCGAAGTCGAGGATCTTCACCGTGCCGTCGCCGAGGCGCATGATGTTCGCGGGCTTCAGGTCCCGGTGCACCACGCCCTGGTCATGGGTGTACGCGAGCGCCGCCGCGACCTGCTCCGCGATGTCGATGATCTCCTCGACCGGCAGCGGCCGGTGCCCGCCCGCCTCCAGCAACTGGCTGAGGTTGCGGCCCTGCAGCAGCTCCATGACGAGGTACAGCACGCCCTCGTCCTCGCCGAAGTCGTGCACGACGGTGACGCCGCGGTGCTGGAGCAGCGCCGCGACGCGGGCCTCGCGGCGGAAGCGCTCCTGTATCGCCGTGGAGAGCGGGTGCCCCTGCCGGTGCTGGCCCGCGGGCTTCAGGCACTTGACGGCCACGCGGCGGCCCAGGGACTCGTCGCGGGCCTGCCAGACCTCGCCCATGCCGCCGCGGCCGAGGAGTTCGAGCAGCCGGTAGCGGCCCTGGATCAGCCTGGTCTCCGCCATCTCCCCCTGCCGCCCCCGCTGTCGCTGCCGCCGCCTCGTCGTCACTCGTGGCTGTTACCCGTGGCCTTATCCCCCGACTCGTCCAGTATGGCTGCCGTTCGTACGAGCGTGGAAGGCGAGGGCCGCGATGTGGGACCGAGGCGGTCCATGGCTTTCAGTATGTTTCGCGGCGGCAGCCGCCAGCGCAGCCCGGCGGGGACGGCGCGCAGCAGCGCGGCCGTCGCGCGCAGCCTGCGGTCGACCACGGCGGGCGGGGGCGCGGGGCGGCCGTACAGCTCGTGCGCGATCGGCGGCAGCGTGGCGTACGCCAGGCCGGCGACCCGGCGCCAGAGCAGGCGGCGGGCGGGGACGAGGAGCGCGTTGACGGGCGGGCGGCGCAGGAAGTCGTCGACGTCGGCTGCCTCGGGGGTGGCGGCCAGTTCGGGGGCCACGCCGGCGAAGTACGCGGCGAGCGCGGCGGTGTCGCCGGGGACGGCGGCCGGGTCGAGGCCGACGAGGCGGGCGGCGGTGCGCTGTTCGCGTAGATAGGCGTCGGCGTACGCGTCGGGGATCGTCAGGCCGGAGCGGCGGGCTACGTCGAGGTAGGAGCCGACCTCGGCGCAGTGCACCCAGAGCAGCAGCGCGGGCTCGTCCACGCGGTAGCCCTCGCCGGTGGCGGGGTCGACGGCGCGCAGCCGGCGGTGGATGCCGCGGACGCGCGCGCCGGCGCGTTCGGCGGCGGGGGCGGCGGCGTAGGTGACGGTGCCGACGAAGGCGGCGGTGCGCATGAGCCGGCCCCAGGCGTCGGCGCGGAAGTCGGAGTTCTGCATGACGCCGCGGACGGCGCGCGGGTGCAGCGCCTGGAGGTAGAGCGCGCGGACCCCGGCGATCCACATCACCGGGTCGCTGTGCAACTGCCAGGTCACGGACGCGGGCCCGAACAGCCCCGGATCCGGCTCCCCTGCGGGCACGCCCATACGGACCCCTCCCCACCGGCGCGCGGGCGCCCGCCGTGCGCCGGGTCCATTGTCACCCGCCGGGCGCGCACGCCGGAGGCCGGGTTCCGGCCCGGTTCGTACGGACGGAAGGGGCGTCCGGGGTCAGGAGCCGGCCGGGAGGCGTACGCGGATCTTGGACTGGCCGTGCGGCAGCTTCTCCCAGTCCGCCATGAACTCCGCCCGCAGCCCGTGCTTCTCGGCCAGCGCCACCAGCGTCTCGGTGCGGTAGTAGAAGTCCTCCCGCAGCACGTGGTGTTCCTCGGTCTCCGTCCGGTCGAAGGTGAAGTCGAACCAGCCGTCGGGGCGCAGCACCCGGCCGACGTGCGCGAGGCACTCGTCGATGACGGGCGGCGGGGAGTGCGAGAAGACGCTGTGCGCGTGGACGACGCGGAAGTGCGCGGCCGGGAGGAAGGCGAAGGTCAGGTCGCGCACGGGCGTCAGACGCGGCAGCTTGTCCTGCAACTCGTGCCGCACGACGGTGTCCTGCGCGGCGAAGAGGATGTCCGGGGAGATGTCGAGGCCGTAGTAGCGCCCGCGCTCCAGGTAGTCGATGAAGCGCCAGCCGGCCCGCAGGTTCCCGCAGCCGATCTCCAGCATCCGGTCGCCCGGCCGCAGCCCGTGCTCCACGAGGTAGTCGAACTGCATCTTGCCGAGCGCCAGCCAGCGGTCGTGCGACTTGCTGCCCACGGCCGCCTCCGGGTCGGCGGCGGAGTCGGAGCGCATCACGGCGCGGTAGTACGCGACGTGGTCGCGGGGGTGGCGCAGCCGCAGCCAGGCGTCGCGGCCGGCGCGGGCGAGGTAGCGGGGGACGCGGTCCGGGTGGCGGGCGGCGTAGCGGACGCGGTGGGTGAGCGTTGTCCGGTTTGCTGTCAGGTTCTTCCGCGGCAAGGTGCACCCCTGGTGAATTGCGGTGGAACGAGCGTGGGACGGGTGAGGGACGTGAGTCGTACGGGCCGGACGGTGGCCGCAGAGTCTAGGTGCCGAACACGCATGCGCAAGCGGGCCGCACCGACGAGCGTCCGTTCGGGCGACGGCCGCCAAACCTCCCGTACGGGTGTACCTCCGACGCCCGCCCAGGGAGTGACCGGGACCGCCGCTGCCGTGATACTGGGCAAGCCAGAGCCGATCGTCACCCGGGCGCGAACGCCACCGGAGGTACCC
Organism: Streptomyces sp. NPDC004134; assembly: GCF_042874195.1. Lineage (NCBI taxonomy): Bacteria > Bacillati > Actinomycetota > Actinomycetes > Kitasatosporales > Streptomycetaceae > Streptomyces > Streptomyces sp. NPDC004134. The sequence continues at coordinate 145,517 of NZ_JBIAMS010000002.1, forward strand.
ATGCGAATGCTCATCAACGTGCCGGAGACCGTGGTGCCGGACGCCCTGCGCGGCATGGCCGCCGCCCACCCCGACCTGACGGTCGACGTCGAGAACCGGGTGGTGGTGCGGCGGGACGCACCCGTCACCGACAAGGTCGGCCTGGTCTCCGGCGGCGGCTCCGGGCACGAGCCGTTGCACGCCGGCTTCGTCGGCCCCGGGATGCTGGACGCGGCGTGCGCCGGCGAGATCTTCACCTCGCCCGTCCCCGACCAGATGACGCGCGCCGCGGCGGCCGTGGACGCCGGCCGGGGCGTGCTGTTCATCGTGAAGAACTACACCGGCGACGTGCTGAACTTCGACATGGCCGCCGACCTCGCCCAGGACGAGGGCATCCAGGTCACCAAGGTGCTCGTGGACGACGACGTGGCGGTGACCGACAGCCTCTACACGGCGGGCCGGCGCGGCGTCGGCGCGACGCTGTTCGTCGAGAAGATCGCCGGGGCGGCGGCCGACGAGGGGGCGCCGCTGGAGCGGGTGGAGGCACTGGCCCGCAAGGTCGTGGAGTCCTCGCGCAGCTTCGGCATCGCGCTGAGCGCGGTCACGACGCCGGCCAAGGGCAGCCCCACGTTCGACCTGCCGGACGGCGAGCTGGAGCTGGGCATCGGCATCCACGGCGAACCGGGCCGCGAGCGGCGGCCGATGATGACGTCGCACGAGATCGCGGACGTGACGGTGGACGCGGTGCTGGAGGACCTGCGGCCCTCGGGCCCGGTGCTGGCCCTGGTCAACGGCATGGGCGCGACCCCGCTGATCGAGCTGTACGGCTTCAACGCGGAGGTGCAGCGGGCGCTGACCGAGCGGGGCGTGTCGGTGGCCCGTACGCTCGTCGGGAACTATGTGACGTCGCTGGACATGGCGGGGGTCTCGCTGACGCTGTGCCAGGCGGACGAGGAGCTGCTGCGGCTCTGGGACGCGCCGGTGCGGACGCCGGGGCTGCGCTGGGGGATGTGAGGTCCTGCGGTACGGGGCCCGTACTCCGGTTCCGTGGCGGCAGGTCCGACGGAGTGTGCAGATGCAGGTACGAGAAGGGATGCGGCACGTGCTCGACGCGGAATTCTTCCGCCGCTGGATGCTCACCACGGCGGCGGCCGTCGACCGGGAGGCCGACCGCCTCACGGACCTCGACTCGGCGATCGGCGACGCCGACCACGGCGCCAACCTGAAGCGCGGCTTCACCGCCGTGCGCGCGGCGCTGGCGGAGGAGCCGCCGCAGACGCCGGGTGCGGTGCTGGTCCTCTCCGGGCGGCAGTTGATCTCGAAGGTCGGCGGCGCCTCGGGCCCGCTGTACGGCACGCTGCTGCGCGCCACCGGCAAGGCACTCGGCGAGGACGCCGAGGTCACGGACGCGGCACTGCGCGCGGCGCTGGACGAGGGGGTGGGCGCGGTCGCCAAGCTCGGCGGCGCGGCGCCCGGCGACAAGACGATGCTCGACGCGCTGACTCCCGCCGTGGCGGCACTCGCTGATGGCTACGGCGCGGCGCGCGCGGCGGCCGACAAGGGCGCGGAGGACACCATTCCGCTGCGGGCCCGCAAGGGCCGGGCCTCGTACCTCGGCGAGCGCAGCATCGGCCACCAGGATCCGGGCGCGACGTCGTCGGCGCTGCTGGTCGGCGCGCTGGCCGACACGGCGGAGGCGGTGTCCGGTGGCTGAGGGCCCGCTGGTCGGCCTCGTGCTGGTCTCGCACAGCGCCGCTGTCGCCGAGTCGGTGGCCGGGATGGCGGTGGCGCTGGCGGGTGTGGACACGGTGGCCGTCGAGCACGCGGGCGGCACGGCGGACGGCGGCTTCGGCACGGACGCGGACCGCATCGCGGCGGCGGCGCGGGCGGCGGACCGGGGCGCGGGCGTCGGGCTGCTGGTCGACCTGGGCAGCGCGGTGCTGACGGTGAAGTCGCTGGTGGAGGACGAGGAGTTGCCGGCCGGAGCGCGGCTGCTGGACGCGCCGTTCGTGGAGGGCGCGGTGGCGGCGGTGGTCACCGCGTCGACGGGGGCGGACCTGGACGCGGTGGAGGCGGCGGCGCAGGAGGCGTACGCGTACCGCAAGGTCTGAGCGGGCCCGCGCGGCCCGTGGGGTGGCCGGGGCGGGCGTGTGCCCGGGGGATCCGTCGGCGGTGGTCCGGATGGGAGCGCTCGCGGCGGGGAAGGCAGTCGGAGGTACGGGCGGCGCCGGCGTGCGCCGCGGGGTCGGCGTGCGCGCGGAGGCGCCGCCGGGAACGAAGGGGCGGGAACGTGAAGATAGCCGTGTTCGGCGCGGGCAGCATCGGCTGCCATCTCGGCGGCATGCTGGCGGAGGTGGCCGACGTGACCTTAGTCGGCCGGCCGGCGGCGATGGACGTACTGCGCTCCCGCGGCCTGCTGCTGACCGGCGGCGGGCGGGCGGACCGCCGCGTCGCACCGGCCGAGATACGCCTGGCGACCGGGCCGCAGGCCGCCGCGGGGGCGGACTACGTCCTGGTCACCGTGAAGTCCGCGGCCACCGCCCAGGCCGCCGAGGAACTGGCCGGGCACCTGGCCCCCGGCGCGGCGGTGGTCAGCTTCCAGAACGGGCTGCGCAACCCGGCGGTGCTGAGCCAGGGGCTGCCGGGGCGGGCGGTGGTCACGGGGATGGTCCCGTACAACGTGGTGCAGGCGGCCCCCGGCGTGTTCCACCAGGGCACGGCGGGCGTGCTGATGGTCGACGGGGGCGAGCGCTCGGCGCCGCTGGTGGTGGCGATGGCGCAGGCGGGGCTGGAGATCGAGCAGCGCGACGACATGCCCGACGTACAGCACGCGAAGCTGCTGATGAACCTCAACAACGCGATCAACGCGCTGTCCGGGCTGCCGCTGCGGGAGCAGTTGGGGCAGCGCGCGTACCGCGCCTGCCTGGCGCTCTGCCAGCGTGAGGCGCTGGCCGCCTTCCGCGCGGCGAACCTGGCCCCCGCCCGGCTGAGCCCGGTGCCCCCCGGCCTCATGCCGCTGGTGCTGCGCCTGCCGGACTGGCTCTTCCGCCGACTGGCGGCGGCGACGCTGCGCGTGGACGAGCAGGCCCGCTCGTCGATGTGGGACGACCTCCAGCGGGGCCGCCCCACGGAGATAGACACGCTGCAGGGCGAGGTGATGGTGCTGGCGGCGCGCCACGGCATGCGGGCACCGGCGAACGCGCGGCTGGCGGAGCTGGTCCTGGAGGCGGAGGCCGCCAAGGCGGGCGAGCGGCGCCAGTGGGGCGGCGCGGAACTGCTGGCGGAGCTTGCGGCGGTGACGGGGGGCGCGGAGGGCTGAGGGCGCCGCCGAGGCGGCGCGGGGGGCCGGCAGAGCGGCTCGGGGGACGCCGGGGGCTGACAGGGCGGCTGAGGGGGCGTGGGCCGCGTGCTACGCGCCCGGTGTCGCCGCCGCCTCCGCGAACCACGTCGGGCCGTCCGCGAGCGCCAGCCGGATCCGGTGGCGGGCGAAGTCCTCCAGGTCCGCCGGCAGCGCGTCCGGGGCGAACCAGCCGACCTCCAGTCCCTCGTCGTCGTTCACCCGGGCCTCGCCGCCCATCGCGCGGCAGCGCAGCGTGATGTCCATGAACTGGCACTTGTCCCCGTTCGGGTACTGGATCGGGTCCAGCCCCTCCACCCCCACGACGCGCTCCACCGTGCACACGACGCCCGTCTCCTCGCGCACCTCGCGGACCGCCGTCTGCGCCGGCTGCTCACCCGGCTCCGGGATGCCGCCGACGATCGACCAGCGGCCCGTGTCGGCGCGCCGGTGGAGCAGCACCCGGCCGTCGTCGACGACGACGGCGCTGATGCCGGGGAGGAAGAGCAGTTGCTGGCCGGCGGTCGCGCGCAGCTCGCGGATGAAGTCGGGTGTCGCCATGGTCGTAAGCGTAAACGGGCTCGGCGGGCGACTGGAAAACGCTGTGTGACCGGCGGACTACGCCTCGGCGGTGCCGCCGGTGAGGGGGTGGCGCAGGCGGTCGCGGATGGCGCGTACGGCCTCTTCCGCGTTGTCCACGGTGATCGTGAAGTCGTGGTCGTTCGCGAGGCGCAGCACCAGGCCCTCGCCGCGGCGCACGACCACGGCGGTGCCCTTGCCGGGGCGCCAGCGGTAGCCCCAGCCGCCCCAGTGGCGGGGCGTGACGCTGGGCTCGAAGTCGGCGGCGAGCACGTCGGCCAGCGGGATGCGGCGGCGAGGCAGCCCGAAGTGGCCGCAGCGGATCTCCAGGGCGTGGTCGTCGACGCTGACCGCCACGTGCACGAAGGCGAGGGTGCCGGCCAGGACGAGGAGTCCCGCGGCGATGCAGCCGACGACGGACATGACCAGCGGGGCGAGCCCGCCGGTCCAGGGCGCGGCGACGGCCAGCTCGATGCCGAGGGCCATACAGGCAGCGCCGATCAGGGCGAGAAGCCACTGCACACGGCTCGTGGCCCGCCCGGTCCACACACGGGGGCGGTCGTCCTTCATGCCTCCGAGGGTACGCCAGCCGGGCGGCGGCGGCAGGGTGGCCGACGCCTATCCGGGTACGGCCCCGGAGCGGGCCGGGGCGCCGGCCAGCAGCCGCCCCTCCGCGTACCCGAGGGCGGCGGGCGGCAGAGCGCCGGGGCGGCCGGAGAGGAGGACGGTGAGGTCGCCGGAGGGCGCCGCGGCGGGGTCGGGGGCGGCGCCGAGACGGCGCAGCACCTGCCCGGCGACGGCGCCGGCGGAGCCGTACAGCGCGGGAGCCGGCGCGGCGGGCTGCCGGACGGCGGCGCGGATGCGTTCGCCGACGAGCTCGTAGTGGGTGCAGCCGAGGACGACGGCGGTGACGTCGCGGGGGGTGCGGGCGGCGGCCGCGGCGATGGCGGCGTCGACGGCGGCCTCGTCGCCGTGCTCGACGGCGTCGGCGAGGCCGGGGCAGGGCACCTCGGTGGCGGCGACACCGCCGGCGAAGTCGCGGATCAGCCGGCGCTGGTAGGCGCTGCCGGTGGTGGCGGGCGTCGCCCAGACGGCGAGCGGACCGCCGCCGGCGGCGGCGGGCTTCACGGCGGGCACGGTGCCGATGACGGGGAGTGCGGGCTCCAGCTCGGCGCGGAGCGCGGGCAGGGCGTGCACGGAGGCGGTGTTGCAGGCGACGACGAGCGCGTCGGGCCCGTACGCGACGGCGGCCCGCGCACACGCGAGCACCCGCTCCCCCAGGTCCCCGGGCTCCCGGGGACCCCAGGGCATGCCGTCGGGGTCGGAGGACAGCACGAGCCCGACGTCGGGCCGCAACCGCCGCACGGCGGCGGCGGCGGGCAGAAGCCCGAGCCCGGAATCCACAAGCGCGATCTTCACGCCGGTCACTGTAGTGCCTCCGGCCGGACGGCGTAGCGGGCCGATCCGCGCCCGCGGCGACGCGTCGACCCTGGCAAGGGCGGGGGACCGCATTGCCCCGAGGCGGGCAGAGTAGGGGACTGGGACGATCCGCCACGGCAGCGGCACGCGGCCTGGGCCCGGGAGCCGGATGGCGATTGGTCTTCCCCCGCGGTGAACCGCTCCCGAACCGACGCCCGCCCGCCGCGACCCGCCCCGTGGTGCTCGCCCGGCGGCGGGTGGAGCGGGAGACTCGGGGGGTGACTCTTCTGGCGTGGATCGCCGTGTTCTCGCTCGTGGCCTGGGGCTGGTTGCTGCTCGGGCAGGGGCTCTTCTGGCGGACCGACGTGCGGTTGCCGCTGCGGCCGCCGCCCGCGCAGTGGCCCTCCGTGGCGGTCGTCGTGCCCGCGCGGGACGAGGCCGCCGTGCTGCCCGACAGCCTGCCGTCGCTGCTGGCGCAGGCGTATCCCGGAGAAGCCCGGGTGTTCCTCGTCGACGACGGCAGCACCGACGGCACCGCCGAGACCGCCCGCGCGCTCGCCGAGAAAGCCGGGGACCGTGCCCTTCCGCTCACCGTCTCCTCCCCCGGTGAGCCTCCCGGGGGGTGGACCGGGAAGCTCTGGGCGCTGCGGCACGGGATCGAGCAGGCGTACCGGGCCGACGCCGAGTACCTGCTGCTCACCGACGCCGACATCGCCCACCGGCCCGAGAGCCTGCGGGAGTTGGTCGCCGCCGCCGAGGCCGGCGGGTACGACCTCGTGTCGCAGATGGCCAGGCTGCGTACCGCCACCGGCTGGGAGCGGCTGGTCGTGCCGGCGTTCGTGTACTTCTTCGCCCAGCTCTACCCGTTCCGCTGGGTCAACCGCGCCGGCGGCAGGACCGCCGCCGCGGCCGGCGGCTGCGTGCTGCTGAAGGCCGACGCCGCCCGCCGGGCGGGGATCCCCGAGGCGGTGCGCGGGGCGCTCATCGACGACGTGTCCGTGGCGCGGGAGGTCAAGCGCACCGGCGGGCGGATCTGGCTGGGGCTCGCCGAGCGGGTCGACAGCGTGCGGCCGTACCCGCGTCTCGCCGAGCTGTGGGGGATGGTCTCGCGCAGCGCGTACGCCCAACTCCGGCACAGCCCGCTGCTGCTGGCCGCCGCCGTGGGCGGGCTCGCGCTGGTGTACCTCGTGCCGCCGTTCGCGGTGGCCGCCGGGCTGCTGGGCGGCGCGCCCGGGGTCGCCGTCGCGGGGGCGCTCGCGTGGGCGGTGATGGCGGGGACGTACCTGCCCGTGCTGCGGTATTACGGACAGCCGCCGTGGGCCGCCGCGCTCCTTCCGTTCACGGCCGGGCTGTATCTGCTCATGACGGTCGATTCGGCCGTACGGCACCACCGCGGCAAGGGCGCCGCCTGGAAGGGGCGTACGTATGCGTGAACGGACGCGTACGTACGCACGAGTAGCTCAACTCCCCCCGTCCACCTGCTCTTTACAGAATCTGAACACATCGAGAAGCCTGATTTACCCGTGTTGACACGCATTGATAAGGGTCGGTCACTTGGAACCCGCAAAACAACCCTCTTATCGGTCTCCCCAACGACCACATCGTGGGCTTAACTTATGGGGTATGACCTCCCCCCGCCCGTACGGCAGTGGCTACTATGCCGCGCCTGCTTTCCCCGACACCCCGATCTACGACAGTCTGGTCGAAGAGCGGGGTACCCCCCAGATCGCCCCGATCCGGGTCCCTTCGTACGACTCCGGCCCCCACCTGCCGGCCCTGCCCGCGCCCCGCGCCGCCCTGCCGCCCGCCCCGGTGCCGGCGCCGGCCCCCGCTCCCGCGCCGCACCCCCACCAGCAGCACGGGACGCACCTTGCGCACGCCCCGCAGCCGACGGTGTACGGCCACCAGCCTGCCCCCCAGCCGGCCCCGCCGCAGCCGTTCGTCCCGCAGCAGACCGCGCAGCCGGCCCGCTGGGACCAGGGGTACGAGCAGCAGCGCCCCCAGCCGCAACAGCCGCGCCCGCAACAGCAGTCGGCGCCCCCCGGGTACGAGGCGATGCGCCCCGTCGCCCCGCGGCCGGCGCCGCCGCAGCCGGCCCAGCCCGCCCGGCCGGCGTCCCCGCAGACGTACGCGGATCAGTACGCCAGGCCGTACTACCAGGACGGACAGCGCTACTGAGCACCGGCCGGCCCTGAACAGTGGCCGGCCGACCTCGCCGCGCGCGCTACGGTGGTGCCTCAGCCAAGCCGACGCACGAGGTGGGGGCAGAGCAGGACATGGCACAGGGCTCCGTCCAGGTCACGCACACCGGCTCCGTAAGGACCGGTCGATGGCGCCGGCGCACCGGGGAGTACGGGTCGCTCGCGGCGGCCCTGGAGGCCGCGGGCGACGGCGACGTGCTGTCGCTGGCCCCGGGCACGTACCGGGAGAACGTCGTGCTGGAGCGGGCGGTGACGCTGCGCGGCCCGGGCGGCGCGGTCGGCTCCGTCCGCATCGCGCCGGCCGACGGCGTGGCGCTGACGGTCCGGGCGTCCGCGGTGGTCGAGGGGCTGCACGTCGAGGGGGAGGACGCGGCGGTTCCGGCGGTGCTCGTCGAGTCGGGCCGACCGGAGCTGACCGGGCTGCGAGTCGTCACCCGCTCCGCCGCGGGCATAGAGATCCGCGGCGACGCCCGGCCCACGGTCCGCCGCTGCGCCGTCGACAACCCGGCAGGCACGGGGGTCACGTTCGCCGACGGGTCCGGGGGTGTGCTGGAGGGCTGCGAGGTGCTGGCCGCCGGGCGCAGCGGCGTCGCGGTGCGCGGCGGTTCGAGCGCGCACCTGTCGCAGTGCCGCATCCACCACGCGGGCGGCGCCGGGCTGCTGCTGACCGGCGAGGGCAGCACGGTCGAGGCGGTGGGCTGCGAGGTCTACGAGATCAAGGGCGCCGGCGTGCAGTTGACGTCCCGCGCCTCCGGGGAGCTGACGGACTGCACGGTGCACCGCACGTCGGGGGACGGCATCTCGCTCGACACCGAGGCCGTCGTCAAGCTCACCGACTGCGAGGTCCACGACGTCCCGGAGAACGCCGTGGACCTGCGCTCGCGCGCGCAGGCGAAGCTGGCGCGGGTCACGGTCCGCCGGTTCGGGCGCAACGGCCTGTCGGTGTGGGACGCGGGCACGCGCGCCGAGGCGGCGCAGTGCGAGGTCCACGACAGCACCGGCGACTATCCCGCGGTGTGGGTGAGCGACGGCGCCGCCGCGTCGTTCACGTCCTGCCGGGTGCACGACGTGCCGGACGCGCTCGTCGTGCTCGACCGCGGCTCGGCGGTCGAGGCGAGCGACACCGACCTCGCGCAGATCCGCGGCACGGCGGTGTCGGTGAGCGACGGCGCCACGGTCGCGCTGGAGCAGTGCCGGATCCGGGACGCGGCGACCGGCGCGTGGTTCCGCGACCACGGCAGCGGCGGCACGGTGCGGGACACCACGGTCGACTCGGTCGCGTCGGGGATCATCGTCACCAAGGGCGCCGACCCGGCCGTGGAGGGCTGCACGATCACCTCGCCCACGGAAGCAGGGGTGTTCGTCTCGGCCGCGGGGCGCGGTTCGTTCACCGGATGCCGCGTCACCGGCAGCCTCGGGTACGGCTTCCACGTCATCGACGGCTGCCGTTCGACCCTGACCCGCTGCCGTACGGAGCGCTGTGCGCGCGGCGGCTACGAGTTCGCGGACGCCGGCCCGTCCGCCCCCGAGGGCTCCGGCGGCGGGCCCGTCGTGGAGGACTGCACGAGCGACGAGAGCGCGGAGATGGCGAGCGCCCGCCCGACCGTGCCCGCCGCCCGCACCGAGCCGGAACCCGACGGCCTGCTGGGCGCGTTCGCGCCGCAGCAGGCGGGCGCGGCGGGTGCCGTACGGCCGGCCGCCGAGGCGCAGCCCGCGGCCCGGCCCGCCCGGGAGGTGCTGGCGGAGCTGGACGCGCTGGTCGGGCTGGAGAACGTCAAGCGCGAGGTGCGGGCGCTGACCGACATGATCGAGGTCGGCCGGCGGCGCCGGCAGGCGGGGCTCAAGGCCGCCTCGGTCCGCCGCCATCTGGTCTTCACCGGCTCCCCCGGCACCGGCAAGACGACGGTGGCGCGGATGTACGGCGAGATCCTGTCGTCCCTGGGCGTGCTGGAGCGCGGGCACCTGGTGGAGGTCTCCCGGGTCGACCTGGTCGGCGAGCACATCGGCTCGACGGCGATCCGCACCCAGCAGGCGTTCGAACGCGCCCACGGCGGCGTGCTGTTCATCGACGAGGCGTACGCCCTGGCGCCCGAGGACTCCGGCCGCGACTTCGGCCGCGAGGCCATCGACACGCTCGTGAAGCTGATGGAGGACCACCGCGAGTCGGTCGTGGTGATCGCCGCCGGCTACACCACGGAGATGGAGCGGTTCCTCGCCGTCAACCCCGGGGTGGCCTCGCGCTTCTCCCGCACCATCACCTTCGGCGACTACACCGCTGAGGAACTGCTGCGGATAGTCACGCAGCAGGCCGAGGAGCACGAGTACCGCCTCGGTGACGGTACGGACGAGGCGCTGCTGAAGTACTTCACCGTGATCCCCAAGGGCGCCGGCTTCGGCAACGGACGTACCGCCCGGCAGACGTTCGAGGCGATGGTGGAGCGGCACGCCGGCCGCGTGGCCGGGCTTCCGGACCCCACGACCGACGAGCTGACGCTCCTCTACGCGGACGACATCCCCGTTCTGCCCTGAGCCGCCGCGCCGTCCGCGGTCTCCGCGGCCGGCTCCCCCGCGGGCCGCGGCACCTGCCGCGGCCACTCCTCCGCGGGTGCGGCGGGGGCGACGGAAATGCGGGCGATCAACTCGGCGCGCTCGACGGCGAAGGCCGGGTCGGCCTGGTAGTCCGAGTGCGCGTTGATCGCGGCGGGCAGCGGGTGTTCCGCGGTGCGCTCGAAGGCCAGCGGGTCCTTGAGCGGCTTGCGGTCGACGTCGCTCGGCCGCCCGTCCGGCGGCGTGGGCCGCACCGGGCCGCCGATGGGGTCGGTGAGCCGCCACAGGTTGCGCCAGGCGTGCGTCTGGTCGTCGAGTTCCGCCAGCGCCCGGTCGCCGAAGTACGCCGGAAACCAGCGCCCGTAGAGCCGGCGCAGCGGTGACCCGTACGTCAGCAGCGCGACCCGGCCGCGGATGTCGGGGTCGAGCTGCCAGACCGCGGCGGCGGCGAGCACGCTGCCCTGGGAGTGCCCGGAGATGACGAGGCAGCCGCCGGTGCGGGTGGTCCAGGTGCTGGTCCGCCAGGCGAGGTCGGGCACGGCGCGCTCGGCATAGCAGGGGGGCGCGAAGGGGTGGGCGGCGCGCGGCCAGAAGGTTCCGACGTCCCACAGGATGCCGACCGTACGGCGCGACTTGGGATCCCGGTACGCCTGCCGGCCCATGGCCAGCAGCAGGATGACCCCGGCGCCCATCATCCAGGAGCCGAGCGCCTGTCCGGTCTGGGCCAGCCCCGGCAGCGGTCCCGGGGCACCGTCGGCAGCCTTGCCCGGGACCTCGCCGGTGAGCCAGGCGCCGAGGACGGCGGCCGCGCCGAGGACCAGGGTGGCGAGGGCCGCGGCGCCGAGCGCGGGCGGCGCGTCGTCGGTGAGCCGGGCGCGGGCGATGGCGCCTGCGATGCGGCCGGTGCGCGGGTCGTTGTCCTCGGTGTAGCGGTGCTCGGTGGGGTAGAGCCCGGCGACCTCGGTGGCGATCCGGCGGCGCAGCACCCACATCCGCCAGCCGCCGGCCAGCGCCAGCAGCAGCACGAGCAGGGCGATCAGGGGTATCGCCGTGGCCTGCCAGGAGAGGACCACGGGCGGGCCCGCGAGCGGGCCGTTCTCGCCGGGGGTGGCGCCGCGGTCCAGCCAGTCCGCGACGCGCTGGGCGACGCCGCCGGAGAAGACCCCGGCGACGGCGCTGGCCAGCAGCGCCACGCAGGCGCCGCCGAGGCCGCGCAGCGCGGGCGGCTCGCCGGTGGCGCGGCGCTGGAGCGCCCAGCCGGTGACCGCGAGCCCGGCGGCGAGCACGCCCTGCGCCACGGCGAGGCCGCCGAAGACCGAGGTGCCGGGCAGCCGTCCGGTGGAGACCCAGTCGGGCCGGGACCAGGCGGTGTGCACGAGCACGGCCACCAGCAGCGCGAGCGCGGCGAGGGGCAGGGCCCGTACGGCGCGGCGGTCCTCGCCCATGTCCGGCTCCGCCTCCGTACGGCCCGAGCGGCACACCAGGGCGACGACGGCGACCCAGCCGGCGGCGGTCAGGGCGCCGAGGACCCAGCCGGTGGCCCGCAGCCCGCCACCGGTGCCGTCGTCGGCCTGGACGGTGACGGCGACGAGCGCGGAGGCGACGGCGAGCAGCCCGGTGGCGGTGTGCGCGGCGCGCAGCCGGGCCACCAGGCGGCGCCCGTACCAGAAGCCGGGCAGGGACAGCGCGGGCTGCTCGGCCGCGGTGCCGGGGGCGGCCGCGCGCGGCGAGGGCTTGGCGGACTCGTAGATGCTCCAGGTGCGCCGCGACAGCCACCACAGCAGCGCCGTCAGCAGCACGGGCACCAGCGCGGCCAGCGCGAGCCGCCGTCCCGGCCCGCCGAACCAGCCGCCGGACTCCGCGGACATGAAGCCGAGCCACGACTTGTCCGCGACGCAGTGCGCGCTGCCCGCGCACTGCCAGGCCAGCAGGTCGAGCGTCACCTCGCCGGCGGCCAGCACGAGCTGCACGGTGAGCGTGAGCGCGAAGATGCGCACGAGGATGTCGTACGCCCGGTGTGCTCCGTGCCGCGCCGGGGCGGCGGGGCGCATCCAGTGCGCGAGGTTGGCGATCATGAAAGGGAGGAGGACGAGCCACAGCGCGCGGGCGCCGTTGCCCGAGGTCAGGTTCGACCAGCAGTACGCCTCCTGCACCGGCTCCGTACCGGATCCGCCGCCTTCGCCGCGCTGCTCACCCGCGGCCTCTCCCGCGCGCTCCCCCGCGCGCTCCTCCGCCCGCACGTCGTCCCTGCGGCGGTGGATGCCGGCCGTGCGGTCGCCGGTGACCAGCTCCGTGCGCGGGTCCCCCAGCATCTCCTCCGGGGTGGCCCCGCCGACCCCGTGGACCAGCAGCTCCAGCGACGGCTGCGCGGCCGCGCCTTCGGGTCCGTCCGTCCTGCCCGGCGATGTGCGCCCCTTGGCGCTCAGCGCTTCCGGCTGCATGCCTCTCGCCCCCCGTACCGTCCTGCGGTCACTACCGGTGTCCAGCATCCCGGGATCGCCCGTCCGGTGCAGCTTCCCGCGCGGGAGGCGAAGCAGAATCGTGACGCGGGGGTCCCCCGGTGGCCGAACACCCGCCGCCGGGTGTCGTACCCGCATGGGAGGATGACCCGGACAAGCGACCCCGGGACGAAGGGCGGACGGCGTGAGCGACAACCAGAACCTGCTCGCGGAGCAGCGCCGGGCCCTCATCCTGGACGAGGTCCGGCGCCGCGGCGGGGTGCGGGTGAACGAGCTGACGCGCCGGCTGAACGTCTCGGACATGACCATCAGGCGCGACCTCGACGCGCTCGCGCGCCAGGGGGTCGTGGAGAAGGTGCACGGCGGGGCGGTGCCGCTGGCCGAGGCGAGCACGCACGAGCCGGGCTTCGAGGCCAAGTCCTCCCGGGAGACGGGTGCGAAAGAGGAGATCGCCCGCGCGGCGGCGCAGATGGTGGCGCCGGGCGCGGCCATCGCGCTCTCCGGCGGGACGACGACGTTCGCGCTGGCGCGGCACCTGGTGGAGGTCCCGGACCTCACGGTGGTGACCAACTCGGTACGCGTGGCCGACGTGTTCTACGCGGCCCAGCAGCCGGGGGCGCGCGGCGCGACGGTGGTGCTGACGGGCGGGGTGCGGACGCCGTCGGACTCGCTGGTCGGCCCGGTCACCGACCAGGCCATCCGCACGCTCCACTTCGACGTGCTGTTCATCGGTGTGCACGGGATATCGGTGCAGGCGGGCCTCTCGACGCCGAACCTGGCCGAGGCGGAGACGAACCGGCATCTGGTGCGGGCGGCGCGGCGCGTCGTGGTGGTCGCGGACCACACCAAGTGGGGCACCGTGGGCCTGAGTTCGTTCGCCTCGCTGGACGCGGTGGACGCGCTGGTGACGGACCCGGGGGTGCGTCCCGAGGCGCGGGCGGAGATGGCGGAGCACCTGCCGGAGGTCGTGGTCGCGGGCGAGCCGCAGGAGCCTGCGGAGGGCTGACCGGCGGGGCGCCGCGCGTTCCTCAGCAGGTCCAGCGGCCGGTGGCGAGGAAGGCGTCGAGGTGCGCGGCGTACGGGCCGGTGTCGAGGCCCTGCCCGGCGAGCCAGTCGTCGGAGTAGTACTTGTCGAGGTAGCGGTCGCCCGGGTCGCAGATCAGGGTGACGACGCTGCCCGTGCTGCCCTCCGCGACCATCTCCCCGACGATCCGCAGCGCGCTCCACAGCCCGGTGCCCGTCGAGCCGCCCGCGCGGCGGCCGATGGCCCGTTCCAGGGCCCGTACGGCGGCAACGGTTGCCGCGTCGGGGACCTTCATCATCCGGTCGATGGCCGCGGGCAGGAAGCTGGGCTCCATGCGGGGGCGGCCGATGCCCTCGATGCGTGAGCCGCGGTCGATGGTGACGTCCGGGTCGCCGCTCTCCCAGCCGGCGAAGAAGCACGAGTTCTCCGGGTCGGCGACGCAGACGCGGGTGTCGTACTGGAGGTAGCGCACGTAGCGGGCGATGGTGGCCGACGTGCCGCCGGTGCCCGCGGTGGCGACGATCCAGGCGGGCTCGGGGAAGCGCTCCAGCCGGAGCTGGGTGTAGATCGACTCGGCGATGTTGTTGTTGCCGCGCCAGTCCGTCGCCCGCTCGGCGTAGGTGAACTGGTCCATGTAGTGGCCGCCGGTCTCCTCGGCGAGCCGGGCCGACACCTCGTACACCGTCCGCGGGTCGTCCACCAGATGGCAGGTGCCGCCGTGGAACTCGATGAGGCGGGTCTTCTCGCTGCTGGTGGTGCGCGGCATCACGGCGATGAAGGGGACGCCGATGAGGTCGGCGAAGTACGCCTCCGAGACGGCGGTGGAGCCGGACGACGCCTCGATGACGGGCTTGCCGGGGCGGATCCAGCCGTTGCAGAGCCCGTAGAGGAAGAGGGAGCGCGCGAGGCGGTGCTTGAGACTGCCGGTGGGGTGGGTGGACTCGTCCTTGAGGTACAGGTCGATGCCCCAGCGCTCGGGCAGCGGGAAGCGGAGCAGATGGGTGTCCGCGGTGCGGTTGGCGTCGGCCTGCACCTTGCGCACGGCCTCCTTGAGCCAGGCGCGGGCGGCGGGGTCGCTGCGGTCGACGTCGAGCGTGGGGAGGGCGCCGCCGGGCGCGGCGGCCGGGGGCTGTGCGCTGGCGGTCACCACCCGATCATATGCGGGGCCTCTGGCCACCTCGGCCGGTCGTGGGCACACTGGCAGGAGTGCTGGTGCCGCCTCCTTGTCGCGGGGCGGTGCCGCCCATGCGCGCTCATCGCTCCAGGGGGAGCGCTGTGGGGGAGCCGAGGAGGGTCGGCGTGGCGGAGACGGAGTACACGGCTCGCGGGGTACGGATAGGGCGCTGGTTGCGCTCACTGACCCGGGCCGGACAGGTGCATATCAAGGACGGCCGGCTGGAGTTGCTGACCAGCTACGGCACCCAGATCGACAGCGCCCCGGTCGAGGAGGTGCGCGCGGCCCGCCCGTGGTTCGGCCGCGGCGACCGGGCGGTGGCGTCGGTCGGCGGCAGGCAGTACGTCCTGACGCTGACAGGCGAGAAGGGCAAGCACGAGGAGTCGGGCGAGAAGGCGGCGGGCCGCTTCCTGGAAGCGGTACGCACCGCCCGCGGCAGAACGGACTTCGGCTGAAGTGACGACGGCCCGTCCCGCTCCTGGGGGAGCCGGACGGGCCGTGCCGGGTGTCTGCGCCGGTCACTCCGTGGCTATCGCGCCCAGGACGTCCAGCTTTGCCGCCCGGCGGGACGGGCGCCAGGCTGCCAGGGCGCCTGCGGTGAGGCCGACCAGGGCCACGATCGCCAACTGCACCGGCGGCACCGTGAACACCCCGTCGCCGGAGGAGTCCGTGGCCTTCGTCATGGCCCAGCCGAGGAACGCGCCGAGTGTCAGGCCGCCCGCCGTACCGAAGGCGGCGACGAGCACCGACTCCCAGCGGACCATCGCCCGGAGCTGCGCCCTGGTCTGGCCGACGGCGCGGAGCAGGCCCAGTTCGCGGGTCCGCTCGTGCACGGCGAGGGTCAGGGTGTTGGCGATGCCCAGCAGCGCGATGAGCACGGCGAGCGCCAGCAGCGCGTACACCAGCGTCAGCATCATGTCGACGCCGGCCGCCGAGGACTCGGCGAACTCGGCGCGCGTCTGCACCTCCGGGTTGCCGTACCGTTCGGCGACCTTCTCCACCGCAGCCTTGCCGTCCGCCTCGGCCACGCCGCCCTTGAAGGCGACCGCGACCAGCGAGTCGGAGTCCTGCATGCGGTGCGGCTCCCACGCCTCGCGGGTGAGGACGTAGTCCCCGGCCAGGTCCGCCTGGTCGTAGACGGCCCGTACGGTGAACGCCTGCTTCTCGCCGTCGGTGAAGGCGAACCGCGCGGTGCTGCCGACCCGCCAGCCGTGGTCGTCCGCCTCGCTCTCGGAGACCGCGACACCGTCCGTGCCCAGGTCATTCAGGCTGCCCCGGACCGTGCCGAGGTCGAGCACGTCGCCCATCCGCCCGGGATCCGTGACCGTCAGCGCCCGCCCGTCGCCGTCGACCCGGGCCACGCCGGTGCCCAGGCCGAGCGCGTGCTCCACCTCGGGCAGCTCCGCGACCGCCGGGGCGACCTTGGGGCTCAGCGCGCCGCTCTCCGGCCCGAACGCCGGCACCCGCACCGCCACGTCGCCGGCGAAGGCGCGCGAGACGGTCTGGTCCATCGTCGACTTCAGCGAGGCGCCGAAGACCGTGAACAGCGACACCACGGCGACGCCGATCATCAGCGCGGTCGCCGTCGCCGCCGTGCGCTTCGGGCTGCGCAGCGCGTTGCGGCGGGCCAGGCGGCCGTTCATGCGGCGCAGCGGGGCGCCGAGGATCCGTACGGCGTACGAGGACGCCACCGGGCCCAGCACCACGAACGCCGCGAGCGTGACGACCGCGCCGAGGACCGTCAGCATCACCGACGGGCCGGAGGACGCCCCGTACACCGTCAGCACGGCGCCCGCGGCGGTGAGCACGCCGCCGGCGAGGGCGCGTACCCGGGAGGAGCCCGAGTCGTCCACGGCCGTCTCGCGCAGCGCCGCCAGCGGCGACGTGCGCCCGGCGCGCACCGCGGGCGCCAGCGCGGAGGCCAGGCACACCACGACGCCGGTGGCGAACGGCAGCGCGAGCGACAGCCCGCTGATCACCAAGTCGCCGTCGGGGAACGGGAATCCGACCGCCGGGAAGAGCGCCTGGAGCCCGGCCGCGATCCCCACGCCGCCGGCGAGCCCGACGAGCGAGGCGAGCACGGCGACGGCCAGGGCCTCGGCCATGGTCTGGGCGACGACCTGGCGCCGGGTGGCGCCGAGCGCCCGCAGCAGGGCGTTGTCGCGGGTGCGCTGGGCGACGACGATCGCGAAGGTGTTGTAGATGCTGAACGTCGCGACCAGCATGGCCACGCCCGCGAAGCCGAGCAGTCCCGCGGTGAAGCCGCTGAGGAACTGGCCCGCGATCTGGTCCTGGTTCTCCTCGGTGACCTCCTGCCCGGTGACGGCCTCGATGCCGTCGGGCAGCGCCGGGGACAGTGACTCGACCAGCCCGGCCTGGCTCTCCCCCGGGCCCGCGCGGACCTGGATGCTGGTGGCCCGGCCGGGCTCGGCGGTCAGGTACTTCTCCGCGTCGGCCCGGGTCAGCGCCGTGAAGCTGGTCTGCCCCATGGCGTCCTCGCCGCCGAAGGTGGAGATGCCGACGATCGTCACCTCGAGCGGGTCGGGCGTGCGCACGGTCGTGCTGTCGCCGATGCCCAGTCCCGCGTCCTTCGCGGCGCCCCGGTTGATCACCGCCTCACCGGAGCGCTCGGGCGCGCGGCCCTCGTCGATCTGGTACGAGTTCAGCTCCTCGTCGGCGATCCAGTTGCCGGCCAGGGTCGGAGGGCCCCCGCCGCCCACCGGCTCGCCGTCCTTGTCGAGGAGTTGCCCCGGGCCCTCGATGCGGGGCTCGGCCGCGGCGACGCCCGGCATCCGCGCGATCTCGTCCGCCAGTTCCGCGGGGACGGTCCTGCGGGTGCCGAACGACTCGCCGGGGGTGGTGATCATGTCGTCGCCGCGCACCACCGCGTCCGTACCGCTGGTGGCGCGGCCGAACATGGCGTCGAAGCTGGATCTGAGGGTGTCCCCCATGACGAGGGTGCCCCCGAGGAACGCGACGCCGAGGAGCACGGCGAAGAACGTGCCGGCGAACCGCCGCTTGTGCGTGCGCAGTCCGGCCATGCTCAGCCGGAGCGACGCGCGGGTGCCGCTCATGACGGGCTCTTCCTCTCCGAAGTGGTGTCCAGGGAGCGTGCCGTACGGGGGCTCTCGCCCACGAAGCGCTGCATGCGGTCCAGTACGCGGTCCGCGGTGGGCGCGGCCATGCGGTCGACGAGGCGGCCGTCGGCGAGGAAGACCACCTCGTCGGCGTAGGCCGCGGCGACCGGGTCGTGGGTGACCATGACGACGGTGCGGCCCAGTTCGCGCACGGTGTCGGCGAGCAGGCCCAGGACCTCGGCGCCGGAGCGCGAGTCGAGGTTGCCGGTGGGCTCGTCGGCGAAGACGACGTCGGGGCGGCCGGCGAAGGCGCGGGCCACGGCGACGCGCTGCTGCTGGCCGCCGGACAGCTCGGCGGGCCGGTGGTGCAGCCGGTCGCGCAGGCCGACCACGTCGATCAGCGAGTCGATCCACGCCGGGTCGCCGCGGCGGCCCGCGAGGTCCATCGGCAGCGTGACGTTCTCCGCGACGGTCAGCGTCGGCAGCAGGTTGAACGCCTGGAAGACGAAGCCGATCCGGTCGCGGCGCAGCATCGTCAGCCGCTTGTCGTCGAGGGCGCCCAGCTCGGTGTCGCCGATGAAGGCGGCCCCCGCGGTGAGCGTGTCGAGGCCGGCCGCGCAGTGCATCAGGGTGGACTTCCCGGACCCCGAGGGGCCCATGATGGCCGTGAACCGCCCGGCCGGGAAGGCGACACCGACGCCGTCGAGCGCCCGGACCTCGGTGTCGCCACTGCCGTAGACCTTGACCGCGTCGACGACGCGGGCGGCCGCGCCGGTGCGTACGGGGGCGGTGGTCGCGGAGGTCGCGGAGGTCATGCCGCACCGCCCTTGGTCTCGCCGCGGCGGCCGAACTCCTCGTTCAGCACGGACAGCCGGCGCCAGTACTCGTCCTCGTCGATCTCACCGGCCGCGAAGCGCCGGCCGAGGACGGCGATCGGCGACTGCTCGCCGTAGCCGGGGCCGCCGGGGCCGCCGCGGAACCGCTGCCACGGGGCGCCGCGGCCGCGCCAGACGACGCGGCGGACGAAGAAGAACAGGCCGCCGAGGACCAGTGCCCACATGAGCGGGAAGAGCAGGATCCAGGGTCCGGGTCCGCCGTCGTTCCAGTGCGCCAGGGTGTTCATCGTTCTCAACTCCTCGATGGTTTCTGTGGTGCCGACACCATCGAGACTCCCGCCGGGAGGGGGTCCGGGTCGTCGTACGGCCAGCGGCACCTGGCCTGCTCCCGGCGGAGTATGCGGGCGGTCTCCGGCTGCTTCCGGCCGCGGTCCGCGGGGGGGGGCGTGAGCCGGTTCGTACGCCGGCGGCCGTCACCGTGCGTGACTTATTCACACGGGGTGCGCTGGGGGCACGTGCATATGCACCCTCCACACGCTGCCGCGCGCCCCCCTGGTAGCGCTTCCATGGAAGCGGACACGGGGCACGGACGGGACAAAGGAGAGCAGACCGTGGCCACCGAAACCGACACGAGTGCGGTCGTGTCCGAGCTCGCCGAGATCCGGCGCTCCCTCGACGTGGGCCTGGCCCGCATCGACGGCCGGCTCGCACTGCTGTCGCAGCGCAGTCAGCAGATGGAGCGGGAGATCGACGAGCTGACGGCACGCGTCACCTCGCTTGAGCACTCGCGCTGGCCACTGCCGTCGATCGCCGCGCTGACCGGCGCGGCGGCGATGGTGCTGGCCTTATGGCAGGCCCTGGGCCGCTGAGCGGCGCACACGGCCATCGAGCACCGGCCGCCGGTCCCGCAGTGGCGGGGCCGGCGGGCGGGTGCGCGCGGGTCAGGCGCCGAGGCGGAGGTGATGGAGCATCAGCAGCGCCGCGGCCATGTTCGCGGCGGGCACCTCCCCGCGGCCGACCATGTCGGGGACCCCCTTCAGGGGCACCCACTCGCGTCTGTCGGACTCGAAGTCGTCCTCGGGGTCGCCGATCTGCACCGCCTCCGTGGCGTAGTACATGAGGTGCCGGGCGTCCGTCAGGCCGTTGGACGGCTCGACGGTCATCAGGTGCGTGAGCGGGCCGGGCCGCCAGCCGGTCTCCTCCTCCATCTCGCGGGCGGCGGCGGCCTCGGGGTCCTCCCCGTCCTCCACCACCCCGGCGGCCAGTTCCCATCCGTAGACGTCGGTGATGAAACGGTGCCGCCAGAGCAGCAGCACCTCGTTCGCCTCGTTGACCGCGGTCGCCACGGCGACGGGTCGCAGGCGGATCAGGTAGTGGTCAAGGTGGCGCCCGTCCGGGAGTTCCACGTCGGCCAGGTTGACGCGGAACCAGCGGTTTTCGTACACGGTGTGCTCCCTGAGATTCCTCCATCGCACGTAGTCCCCCTTGTCGCCGTCCAGTGGCGGTGACGGCCCCCGCCTCAGAGCGGAACGCGCAACGCTGCGTCGATCAGCTCTGCCGCCTCGGCGGTCCCCCCTCCGCCGGTCTCGGTCAGATGGCGACGGACCGCGCGCAACCTGTCCCGCAGCCGCTGCGACTCCATCCCTCTGGCCGCTTGTGCCATTTCCAGCGCCGCCTGCGCCGCCTCCTCGGCGTCCCCCTGCCGCAGTTCGACGTGGCTCAGAATCGCCAGCCGGTGCACCCGCCCCCGGTCGTGAGCGGGCCGGTGCACGGCGGTCGCCGCCTGTTCGCGGGCGGCGCGCAGGTCCCCGATGCGTAAGAGCGCCTCGGCGACCTGCACGTTGACCAGACCCGGCTGGACGTAGTCCGTCTCGGCCGGCTCCTGGCGTGCGCTGATCCGCCCGGCGGCGGACTCGGCGCGACGGATGCAGTCCAGGGCGCCCGAGCGGTCGCCGAGGAAGGCGTACGCCTTGGCCTGCATCGCGTACAGATCGGCCGCCAGGGCGGGGCTGACGTCCTGGTCGGCGGCCCGCAGCGCGGCCTCCGCGAACGCGACCGCCTGGCGGTACTCCCTGAGGAACAGCGACTGGTTGACGAGCATGGCGATGACGTACGCGCCGAAGCCGCGGTCCCCGCTTGCCTTGGCCAGCCGCAGCGCCTGGTGGAAGTAGCGCTGGGAGAGGCCGAGGGCGTCCGAGTCGTACGCGCAGATGCCCGCGACGGCGACGAGGCCGCCGGTGGCCCGGTGCAGCCGGCGGCCGAGGTCGTCGCCGTACGAGCCGCGGAGCAGCGGCGCCGCCTCGGAGTTGAGGAAGCGCACGACGCGGGCGCGGGTCGCCATGCCGCCGGCCTTGCGGTACATCTGCTCGTAGTGGGCGCGGGCGGCCTTGAGGGTGGTGACGTCGGCCTCGCTGACGTGCACGGGTCCGGTACGGGAGACGTCGCCGTCCTCCGGCGGGTTCTCCCACTCCCACACCGGGATGACGGCGGGGGTGCCGGTGAGCGCGCGGGCGCTGACGACGTGCGGGTGCTGCTGCTCGTCGGAGCGCCACAGGGCGGTGGCGCGCTCGACGAAGCGGGCGAGCGGCGCGGCGGCCGAGGGGCCGCCGGCGGCGCCGAAGCCGATGTCGTCCAGCGTGACCGGGCGGTCGAGCCGTTCGGCAAGCACTTCGCAGATGACGTCGGGCACCTGGCCGCGTGGTCGCTGGCCCTTGAGCCAGCGGGCCACGGCGGTGTGCTCGTAGCGCAGCCGCAGTCCGCGGGCCGCGCCGGCCCGGTTGACGTGCGCGGCGAGCCCGGCGTGGGAGATCCCGGCTTCGTCGAGTGCCGCGTCGAGCAGGGTGTTGGGCTCCATGTGCCCTCCTGCGAGCAGGGTGTTCGCCAGCGTAACCGAGGGACTTTCACACGGGGTGTGAAGTGCGCGCCCGCAGTCGTGGCGTGTGCGCCCTCCCGGTGGCCACGGGTGGCGAGTTGACTGTGCGGCATCGGGTCCGCTCGCTTCCCCGCAGCCTGGCGGCGGTTCCGTAGCCGCCCCGCCCGGCCGTGCCGGACCCGGCACCTGGCCGGCCGGGCGGGCGGCAACCCCCCACCGGCGCGGGCGCCGCGGACCGGACGGCGGTCCGGCCCGCGGCAGCCCGCGACCGGGGCGAGGGGGGCGTACGGGTGCGGTGCGCCCGGTCGTACGGGCGCTCAGCCGAGGACGCGCAGCCAGATCCCCGTGGTGTGCGGCATCGCGGAGACCTGCACCTGCTCCAGCCGGACCCGGGCGCCGCCGGGGTGGTCGAAGAGCCGGACGCCGTCGCCGAGCAGCACCGGCGCGGTGAACACCAGCACCTCGTCCAGCAGACCCGCCTCGATGCACTGGCGGGCGACGTCGGCGCCGATGACGTTCACGTACCGGTCGCCTGCCGCGGCCTTCGCGGCGGCGACGGCGGTGTCGAGGTCGCCGGCGAAGGTGACGCCGGGGACGGGCTCGGTCGGCGGGTGGTGGGTGAGCACGAACTGCTGCCCCTCCCAGCCGCCGCCGAACGCCTCGCCCTCGGCCTCGGTGCCGGCGTTCGGGTCGTCGCCGCGGAAGCTGCGGGCGCCCGAGAGGATCGAGCCGACCTGCGGGATCAGCCCGGCGACCGTGGGGTTGGCCCCGAGGTGGTCGGCGAGCCAGGACATGTCGCCGCCGGGTCCTGCGATGAATCCGTCGAGCGACATGGTGGCCGAGTAGAGCAGTTTTGCCATGGGTGCCTTGCCTCCGGTGATCTGCGGACTACGTCCAAGGATGTGACCAGGGCGGGGCGCGAAAGTCATCGCCACGCGGCGGGGCGGCCCCGCCCCGCGCTCACCCCGCCAGGACGCCGAAGGGGTCGTCGAGCACCGGCTGCCAGGCGAGTTCGGCCGCGCCGACCAGGCTGTTGTGGTCGAGCGTGCACTCCAGCACCGGGACGCCGCCGCTGCGGCCCCACAAGCTGCGGTCCGCCACCCGCGCGCGCAGCCGCTCGGGGGCGGCGGCCAGCAGGACCTGGTGCAGGCCGCCGAGGATGATGCGGTCGGGGTTGAGGATGTTGACGAGGCCCGCGAGGCCGAGCCCGAGGCGGTCCACGACCAGTTCGACGGCGGCGGCGACCGCCGGGTCCGCGTACTCGTCGCGTACCAGCTCGCGGGCCTGCTGGAGCAGCGAGACCTCGGGGCCCGGCGCGCGGCCGGCGGCCGTCAGCAGCGCCAGCGGGTCGGTCTCGACGTCCAGGCAGCCGCGGCTGCCGCAGTGGCAGGGCAGGCCCTCGTCGGGGTTGACGGTCAGGTGGCCGACCTCCAGCGCCAGCCCGGCGCTGCCGGTGTGCAGCCGCCCGTCGAGGACGAGCGCCCCGCCGACGCCGCGGTGCCCGGTGGCGACGCACAGCAGGTGCGCGGAGCCGCGCCCCGCGCCGTGGCGGTGCTCCGCCAGGGCGGCGAGGTTGACGTCGTTGCCGGTGAACGCCCGCGGGGCGGCGGCGAAGTCGATGCCGGAGGCGGTCAGGCAGTCGTGGAAGATGCGGCGCACGGGCGCGCCCGCGGGCCAGGCGAGGTGCAGCGGGTTGAGCGCTTCGCCGTCCGGTTCCGCGACCGCGGACGGCACGGCCAGGCCGGCGCCCACGCAGGTCCGCCCGGTGGCGCGGAGCAGCTTGGCGCCCTCCTCGACGACGGCGGCGAGTACGTGCGCGGGGTCGGCCGGGACCGTACCGCAGCCGGGGGCGGTGGCGACGATGCGGCCGCCGAGCCCGACGAGCGCGGCCCGGAAGCCGTCCGCGTGCACCTGCGCGGCGAGCACGACGGGGCCCCGGGGGTTGACGGACAGGCCGTGCGAGGGCCGGCCCTGGTGCCCGGCGGCGGCGGGCCGGGAGTCCACGGTGATCAGGCCGAGCGCCGCCAGCTCAGCCGCGACGGCACCCGCGGTGGCGCGGGTCACCCCCAGTTCCGCGGTGAGCACGGCGCGGGTGGGCGCCCGGCCGGTGTGGACGAGCTCCAGCGCGGGGCCGAGCGCGCTCCGGCCCCTCTCGGGTCGCGCGGGCCTTGTACGAGTCGGCGTCACGCTTCTATTCTGTCTTTGTGCCGACGCTAAACAAAATACGGGCGGCGCTCCCCCGGTCACTGCGCGGCACCGGCGTGCCCCGCGGCCCCGCCGGAGCCCGGCTCGCCCGCCTCCGTACCGTCCTGACCGTCTTCTTCGCCCTCGACGGCTTCGTCTTCGCCGGCTGGGTCGTCCGGATCCCGGACATCAAGGACCAGACCGGCGCCTCGCCCAGCGCGCTGGGCCTCGCACTGCTCGGCGTGTCCGCGGGCGGGGTGGCGACCATGGTGCTCACCGGCGGGCTCATCCGCCGCTACGGCGCGCACGCCGTGACCGTGGGCACGGCGGCGCTGCTGTCGGCGGGCGTGGTGCTGCCGCCGCTGACCCGCTCCGCGCTCGCGCTCGGCCTCGTCCTGGTGGTCTTCGGCGCCGCGTTCGGCTCCATCAGCGTCGCGATGAACAGCGCGGCCGTCGACCTGGTGGCCGCCCTGCGGCGGCCCGTGATGCCCGGCTTCCACGCGGCGTTCAGCCTCGGCGGAATGCTCGGCGCCGGGCTCGGCGCGCTCGTCGCGGGGCACCTCTCCCCCACCCGGCACCTGCTGCTCCTCGCGCTGCTCGGGCTCGCGGTCACCGCCTTCGCCGGGCCCGCGCTCCTCGCCCTCCCGGCCCCGAAGCGGCCGCCCGCGCCCGAGGTCGCCGACGGCCAGAACCCAGCCGGGGCGGGCAGCGAGGCGGCCGCCGCGGAGCGGCCCGCCGGGCGCACCCGGCTGCTCGTCGCCGTGCTCGGGCTCGTCGCGCTGTGCACCGCGTACGGCGAGGGCGCCATGGCCGACTGGAGCGCGCTGCACCTCAAGGAGTCCCTGGACGCCGGGCCAGGACTGGCCGCAGCCGGCTACTCCGTCTTCGCCCTCGCCATGACCGCGGGCCGGCTCTCCGGCACCGCGCTGCTGCTGCGGCTCGGCCAGAACCGCGCCCTGGTCGCCGGCGGCGCCACCGCCTGCGTCGGCATGCTGCTCGGCTCCTTCTCCCCGTACGTCTGGGGCGCCCTGGCCGGCTTCGCCCTCACCGGGCTCGGCCTGGCCAACATATTCCCCATAGCCATCGGCCGCGCCGGCGAACTGGCGGGCCCGAACGGCGTCGCCGCCGCGTCCACCCTCGGCTACGGCGGCATGCTCCTCGGGCCGCCGGCGATCGGCTTCCTCGCCGACTGGTTCTCGCTGCGCGCCGCGCTGAGCACGGTGGCGCTGCTCGCCGGGGCGGCGGCGCTCATCGCGTACGCGATGCAGGCCGTGCAGAACGGCGGGCGCCCGCGGGGGACGTGAGGAGCCGGGCCCGGGAGCCGGGCCGGCAGGTCATCTGATGCCGACGGTACGGGCGAGCACCGCCCGCTGCACCGGCAGCGCTTCGGCGTGCAGCCTGCGGCCCGCGTCGGTGACGCACACCTGCACGCCTCTGCGGTCCTCGGGGCACATGCCGCGGGTCACCAGACCGTGCTTCTCCAGCCGGCCGACGAGGCGGGACAGCGCACTCTGGCTCAGGTGCACCCGGTCCGCCAGCTCCTGCACCCGCAGGCTCGCCCTGTCACCCGAGTTCGCCATGCCGAGGAGCACGTCCAGCACCTCGAAGTCGCTGGCCCCGATGCCGTATCGATGCAGCTCACGGTCCAGTTCGCCCACCGCCCGCGCGTGCACCGCGCGGATCTCCCGCCATTGAGAAACGACCGCGCCTTCGGCGCTCCCCGTTGCCATGGCATGGCACCGTACCAGCCCGTGAGCGGGATGTGACGGCCGGTGTGCAACGGATTGAACACGGCGCTTCGGGGTTAGAGTTCGGAGTATGAGGGGGCTGGAAATGCGGGGACCGAGGACGCAGAGCCAACGGGACGCCCTGACCGTCGAGATCGTGTACGCGGCCGTCACGGCCGCGCTGCTCGCGGGTGCGGTGTTCCTCGCGGTCGCCGCGCCCGCGCTGTTCTTCGACGCGGTGCGCGGCGACGCAAGGGTGGGGGTGCTGACGGCCGCGAAGGCGGCCGGGGCTACGGCGTTCGTGATCCGCGTCGCGCTCGTGCTGCGTCGCTGGTGACCAGCCGCCTGACCAGGGGCCAGAGCAGGATCAGCGCGATGACGGCGTAGAGCGTGACCGCAAACGGGGTGTTGACGAGGCCGCTCAGGCTGCCGTCGCTGAGTTGCAGCGCCCGGCGCATCTGCTGCTCGGCGGCCGGGCCGAGGATGACGCCGATGATCGCCGGCAGCACCGGCAGCCCGTAGCGCCGCATGCCGAGCCCGATCAGGCCGATCACCAGCAGGATGACCAGGTCGACCGCCTCGCCGCTGACGGCGTACGCGCCGACCGCGGCGAAGAAGAGGATGCCCGCGTAGAGGTACGGCCGCGGGATGCGCAGCAGCTTGGCCCAGACGGGCGCCAGCGGCAGGTTGATGAGCAGCAGCAGGAACATCCCGACGAACAGCGACGCGATCAGGCCCCACACCAGGTCGGGTTCGCGGTCGAAGAGCAGCGGGCCCGGCTGGATGCCGTACTGCTGGAACGCGGCCAGCATCACGGCGGCGGTCGCGGTGGTCGGCAGGCCGAGCGTGAGCATCGACACCAGCGTCCCGGCCGCGGAGGCGGACGCCGCCGACTCCGGCCCCGCGACGCCCTCGATGGCGCCCTTGCCGAACTCGTCCTTGTGCTTCGACAGCCGCTTCTCCGTCACGTACGACAGGAAGGTCGGGATCTCCGCGCCGCCCGCGGGGATCGCCCCGAACGGGAAGCCGATCGCCGGCCCGCGCAGCCACGGCTTCCAGGTGCGCCGCACGTCGGAACGGGCCAGCCACGGGCGGCCGACGGGTATCGCGCCCTGGTTGTCCGAGCGCAGCCGGGCGGCCACCCACAGCGCCTCGCCGACCGCGAAGAGGCCGACCGCGACGATGATGACGTCGATGCCGTCGGCGAGTTGCAGCGAGCCGAACGTCAGCCGCTCCTGGCCGGTCATCTGGTCGAGTCCGACCAGGCCGATGGTCAGCCCGACGAGCAGCGAGGCGAAGCCGCGGATGCGGGAGCGGCCCAGCACGGAGGTCACCGCGATGAACGCGAGGACCATGATGGCGAAGTAGTCCGGCGCGCCGATGTCGACGGCCAGGTCGGCGATCAGCGGGGCCAGCGCGACCAGCAGGATCGTGCCGATCATGCCGCCCGCGAAGTGCCCGATCGCGGCGGCGGCCAGGGCCTGCGGGCCGCGGCCCGACTTGGCCATCGGATGGCCCTCGATGGCCGCGACCACCGCGGCGCTCTCCCCCGGGGTGTTGAGGAGGATCGAGGTGGTGGAGCCGCCGAACATGCCGCCGTAGTAGATGCCGGCGAACATGATGAGCGCGGCGGTGGGCTCGAGGCCGTACGTCACGGGGAGCAGCAGCGCGACGGCCATCGCCGGGCCGATGCCGGGCAGGACGCCGATCGCGGTGCCGAGGAGGACGCCGACGGCGGCCCAGAGGAGGTGGGCGGGCGTCAGCGCGGTGCCGAAGCCGTCGATGAGAGAGGTGAAGGAGTCCATCTCACAGCACCTCCATGAGCGGCCCGCCGGGCAGCGGGACGCCCAGCAGATTGTTGAAGACGGTGTACGTGACCACCGACAGCACGGCGGCCACCAGCGGATCGGTGGCGAACGCCCGGCTGCCCAGGGCGTAGGCCGCGCCCCAGAACAGCAGGGCGCCGGCGATGGGGAAGCCGACTTCGCCGATGAGGAAGGCGGAGGCGAGGAAGACCCCGGCGAGCAGCAGCACGGTGCGCCACTCTGAGGCCGCGTCCAGGTCGATGTCCTCGCCGCCCTCCGCCTCGCCCCTGCCGCCGCGCAGCACGTCGACGGCGAGGAGGGCGGCGACGACGAGGAGGGCGATGCCGATGACGGTGGGGACGGCCTCGGGGCCGACCGGGCCGCGCTGGGCGTAGTCGGTGTCCATGGTCAGCGCGTCGATCAGCACCACCACGCCGAGGGCCAGCAGCAGGACGCAGACGCCGAGTTCGGACTTGCCGCGCAGCAGCGCGAGCGGGCCGCCGGGGCCGCCGGCCGGGGCGGGCCCGGCGTCCGGGGCCGCGGTGCCGTCCTTGCCGTCCTTGCCGTCCGGGGCGTCCTTGCCGTCCGGCGGTTCCGCGGGGGTACGGGTCCCGCCCGCCGCCGGCTCGCTTCTCTTCGGCTCGTTCGTCACAGGCCCAGCTCCTTCAGCACCGAGACCACGCGCCGGTCCTGCGCGTCGAGGTAGTCGCCGAACTTCTCGCCGGTGAGGAAGGCGTCGGTCCAGCCGTTCGTCTTCAGCGACTGCCGCCACTCGTCGGTGTCGTGCAGCTTCTCGAAGAGGTGGATGAGGTTCTTGCGTTCGGTGTCGGACAGCCCCGGCGGGGCGACGAAGCCGCGCCAGTTGGTGAACGCCACGTCGATGCCCGTCTCGCGCAGCGTCGGCGCGTCCAGACCCGGGTGCCGCTCGCCGCCGGTGACCGCGAGCACCCGCAGGTCGCCCGCCTCGATCTGGTCGAGGTACTCGCCGACGCCGGAGACGCCGAACGCGACCTTCCCGCCGAGGATCGACGCGAGCAGCTCGCCGCCGCCGTCGTACGGGACGTAGTTGACCTCCTTGGGCACGATCCCGGCGGCCCGGGCCATCAGCATCGGCGCCAGGTGGTCAGGGCCGCCGGGGGACGAGCCGCCGCCGACCGGGGTCTTGCCCGGGGAGGCTTTCCAGTCGGCCAGCAGATCCTCGAACGTCTCGTACGGGGAGTCCGCGGGGACCACGACGATGTCGGGCTCCTCGGTCACCCGCGCGATCGGGGTGGTGTCGGCGAGCGTGTGGCCGGTGGTGTTGGTACGCACCGCGCCGCTGACCCCGAGCCCCATGGACATCGCGAGCTTGCCGTTGCCGTGCTCGTTGACCAGCCGGGACAGGCCCACGGTGCCGCCGGCGCCGGGGAGGTTGAAGACCTCGACGTTGCTGCCGAGGTCGGCCTCCTCGATGTTCCTCGCGATGGTCCTGGCGGTGATGTCGTAGCCCCCGCCCGGGGTGTTGGGCACCATCAGCTCCAGGCCGGGGATCCGGCTGCCGGTCGCCGCGCCGTCCCCCTCCGTGATGAGCGGCGGGCCGAGGAGCACCAGCAGCGCCGCCGCCGCGAGCGCGAACGGGGTGCGTAGAGTGGTCGGCAGACGCACGGTACGGGTCACCGCCTCTTCGTCGAGGAGCCGGCTCCGCGGAGCCGTGGATGATCACTGGGGTCCGGATGTCGCCACATGCTCCCGCCGCGGTCCCCAGGTGTCGCGCTTGTGAACGCAAGGAAACTTCTGGTCGTTCTGGTCCCGGCGCGGACCGCCCCGGAGCGCTAGCCTGACCGCCGTGATCCGGGTACTGGTGGTCGACGACGACTTCATGGTGGCCAAGCTGCACAGCCGCTACGTCGCGGCGACCGAGGGCTTCGAGGTGGCCGGCGTCGCGCACAGCGGCGCGGAGGCGCTGCGCGCCGTGGCGCGGCTGCGCCCCGACCTGGTGCTGCTCGACGTCTATCTGCCGGACATGGACGGCATCGGGGTGCTGCGGCGGCTGCGCGCGGGGGAACACGCGGACACCGACGTACTCATGATCACCGCGTCCCGGGACGCCGAAACCATCCGCGGCGCGCTGCACGGCGGCGCGCTGCACTACGTGATCAAGCCGTTCAGCCAGGCCGCGCTGCAGGAGCAGTTGCGCCACTTCGCCGCCACCCGGGCCCGGCTCGACGCACTCGACGACACCGGCGGGGTCCAGCAGGCGCACGTCGACCGCCTCTTCAGCACCCGCCCCACCGTCTCCGGCGCGCTGCCCAAGGGGCTCAACGTGCGCACCGCGGAGCTGGTGGAGCGGGTGCTGCGCGAGCATCCCGAGGGGCTCTCGGCCAGCGAGTGCGCGGAGGCGGCGGCCATCTCCCGGGTGGCCGCCCGGCGTTACCTGGAGCACTTCGCCGACTCCGGCCGCGCCGAGCTGTCGCTGAAGTACGGCGGCACGGGGCGGCCCGAGCACCGCTACCGCTGGGCCGGCTGAAGCGCACGCACCCGGCCGCGCCGGCGCGGGCGCGCGCACGCCCGGCCCGTACGCCCGCGGGCGGCGCCGTATACGACCCGTGACCGACCCGCACGCGCGCCCCGCGCGTCACCCCTACGGGTGCTTCCCGGGGTGCCGGCGCGACGCGGGGGGTAGTGCTGCCCCGGGCGCTGGACGCGAACGAACCCGGGGAGGGGCGGATGCCGCCTAAGCAGCCGTTCGAACTGCCGACCTTCTATCTGCCGTGGCCCGCGCGGCTCAACCCGCACGTCGAGCAGGCGCGGGCGCACTCGCGGGCGTGGGCGCGCGGGATGGGGATGCTGGAGGGCTCGGGCATCTGGGACACCGCCGACCTCGACGCACACGACTACGCGCTGCTGTGCGCGTACACCCACCCCGAGTGCTCGGCGGACGTGCTGTCGCTGGTCACGGACTGGTACGTGTGGGTGTTCTTCTTCGACGACCACTTCGTGGAGGCGTTCAAGCGCGACCGCGACCGGGCCGGCGCCAAGGCGTACCTCGACCGGCTGCCCGCGTTCATGCCGCCGGCGTCGTCCGGCGCGGACATGCCGGAGCCGCGCAACCCGGTGGAGGCGGGGCTCGCGGACCTGTGGGCCAGGACCGTGCCCGCGATGTCGGCGGGGTGGCGGCGGCGGTTCGCGCAGAGCACGGTCAACCTGCTCGACGAGTCGCTGTGGGAGCTGGCCAACATCGACGAGGGGCGGGTGGCCAACCCCGTCGAGTACGTCGAGATGCGGCGCAAGGTGGGCGGGGCGCCGTGGTCCGCGGGGCTGGTGGAGTACGCGGCGGCGGCGGAGGTGCCGGACCGGGTGGCCGGGTCCCGGCCCCTGCTGGTGCTGCGCGACACCTTCTCCGACGCCGTGCACCTGCGCAACGACCTCTTCTCGTACCAGCGCGAGGTGGAGGACGAGGGCGAGCTGAGCAACGGCGTCCTGGTGATGGAGACGTTCCTCGGCTGCGGTACGCAGGAGGCAGCCGAGCGCGTCAACGACCTGCTGACGTCCCGGATGCAGCAGTTCGAGCACACGGCGCTCACCGAACTGCCCCTGCTCTTCGCCGAGGAGGAGCTGACGCCGGCGGAGTGCGCGCGGGTGGTCGCGTACGCGAAGGGGATGCAGGACTGGCAGTCGGGCGGGCACGAGTGGCACCTGCGCTCCAGCCGGTACATGAACGAGGGCGCCGCCGCCGGCCCGCCCGCCCTGCCGTACGCGGCCGCGGCGCCCGGGGTGGACGTGCGCGGGCTGCTGACGGCGACCGGGGCGGCGCGGCTGCGCTCGTACGCGCACGTGCCGCACCGGCGGGTCGGCCCGTCGCCGGTGCCGGAGCTGCCC
Organism: Streptomyces sp. NPDC004134; assembly: GCF_042874195.1. NCBI lineage: Bacteria > Bacillati > Actinomycetota > Actinomycetes > Kitasatosporales > Streptomycetaceae > Streptomyces > Streptomyces sp. NPDC004134. The sequence goes on from NZ_JBIAMS010000002.1 coordinate 176,595, forward strand.
ATGCCGTACGGGCTGCGCCTCTCGCCGCACCTCGACGCGGCCCGGACCCGGACGGTCGACTGGGCCCGCCGCACGGGTCTCCTCCAGCCCCAGCCCGGGGTGCCCGGCTCGCACATCTGGGACGGGCCGCGGCTGCGCGGCTACGACTTCCCGCTCTGCGCCGCCGGGCTGCACCCGGACGCGGACGAGGAGGAACTGGAGCTCGTCGCGCTGTGGCTGACGTGGGGCACGTACGCGGACGACTACTTCCCGGCCGTCTTCGGCCGCGCCCGCGACCTGGCGGGGGCGCGGACCGCGGCCGAGCGGCTGAAGCTGTGCATGCCGCTGACGGAGGCAACGCCCGTACCGCCGGCGGCGAACGCCATGGAGGCCGGGCTGACCGACCTGTGGGCGCGCACGGCCGGCCCGCAGGCGCCCCAGCGGCGGACGGCCTTCCGCGCGGCGGTGGACGTGATGCTGGACGCCTGGCTGTGGGAGCTGGGCAACCGGGTGCAGAACCGCATCCCCGACCCGGTCGACTACGCCGAGATGCGCCGGGCGACGTTCGGTGCGGATCTGACGATGTGCCTGGGCCGGCTGCGCCGCGGGCACGGGGTGCCGCCGGAGGTGTCCGGGTCCGGTCCCGTGCGCGCGCTGGAGAACTCGGCGGCCGACTACGCCTGCCTGCTCAACGACCTGTTCTCGTACCAGAAGGAGATCGAGTACGAGGGCGACATCCACAACGCGGTGCTGGTGGTGGAGAGCTTCTTCGGCGTCGGCCGTCCGGAGGCGGTGCGGATCGTGCACGACCTCGCGGCGGGGCGGTTGCGGGAGTTCGAGCACGTGGTGGCGGCCGGGCTGCCGGTGCTGTACGCGGACGTGGAGGCGGCGGAGGAGGTGCGCGCGGCGGTCGCGGGCTACGTACGCGATCTGCAGAACTGGATGGCCGGGATCCGCAACTGGCACCTGCACGTGCGGCGGTACGGGGCCGCGGAGCTGGCGGAGGACGCGGGCGGCCCCGGGCTGCCGGGCGGGGCACCGGCGGGTCTGGGCACGGCGGCGGCGCGGCCGGGGGCATGGGCCGGGGCGTGAGGGCCTGGCGGGGGAACCCGGCCCGGTACGGGCGGGGGCGCCCGGCTGAGTGCGGGCGGCCCGGGATCAGCCGAGCCAGCCGGGGCGTACCAGCCCCGACTCGTACGCCTGCACCACCAGTTGGGCCCGGTCCCGCACGCCGAGCTTGACCATGGTCCGGCTCACGTGCGTCTTCGCCGTCAGCGGGCTGACCACCAGGCGGCGGGCGATCTCGTCGTTCGACAGGCCCATGCCCACCAGCGCCATGACCTCCCGCTCGCGCTCGGTCAGCTCGTCCAGCGCCGCCGCCGCCGCGGGCTCCTTGGAGCGGGCGGCGAACTCGGAGATCAGCCGGCGGGTGACGCCCGGGGAGAGCAGCGCGTCGCCCTCGACCACGGCCCGTACCGCGCGCACCAGTTCCTCCGGCTCGGTGTCCTTGACCAGGAAGCCGGAGGCGCCGGAGCGGATCGCCTCGAAGACGTACTCGTCCAGCTCGAAGGTGGTGAGCATGACGACCTTGACGCCCGCCAGGTCCGGGTCGCGGGTGATCCTGCGGGTGGCCTCCAGGCCGTCGAGGACCGGCATGCGGATGTCCATCAGGACGACGTCCGGGCGCTGTTCGCGGACGAGGGCCACCGCCTGCTCGCCGTCCGCCGCCTCGCCGCACACCTCCAGGTCCTGCTGGGCGTCGAGGAGGGCGCTGAAGCCGGCCCGTACGAGCACCTGGTCGTCGGCGAGCATCACGCGGATCACTGGCGCTCCTCTGGGGTGTGGCGGGCGGGGGTCTCGCGGCCGGCGCTCACGGTATCCGCCGGGAGCGGGATGCGGGCCCGTACCCGGAAGCCGCCGTCGGCGCGGGTGGCGGCCTCGACGGTGCCGCCGAGTGCGGAGGCGCGCTCGCGCATGCCGACCAGGCCGTTGCCGCCGCCGGTGAGGCCGCTCGCGGTGGCGGGTCCTTCGTCGTCGATCTGGAGCTCCAGCTCGCCGGGGGCGTGGCGGACCAGGACGCGGGCGGTGCGCGAGCCGGAGTGGCGGACGACGTTGGTCAGCGCCTCCTGCACGATGCGGAACGCGGCCAGTTCGGTGCCCGGCGGCAGCGCGGCCCGCTCCCCCTCGACGGTGACGTCCACGGTGAGGCCGGCCGCGGCGGCCTGCTCCTTCAGCTCGCCGAGCCGGTCGAGGCCGGGGGCGGGCGAGCGCGGGGCGCCGCCGGGGGTGCGCAGCGCGTCGAGCACCTGGCGGACCTCGCCGAGGGCTTCCTTGCTGGCGGACTTGATCGTGGTCAGCGCCTCGCGGGCCTTCTCGGGCTGCTGGTCGAGGAGCGCGAGGCCCACTCCCGCCTGGATGTTGATGACGGAGATGCTGTGCGCCAGCACGTCGTGCAGCTCGCGGGCGATGCGCAGCCGCTCCTCGTCGGCGCGGCGGCGCTTGGCCTCCTCGCGCTCGGCCCGGGCGGCGGCCCACTGCTCGCGGCGCGTACGCATCAACTCCCCGCCCGCGACCACCGCCAGCACCCAGGCGATGACGAACAGCACCTGGCCCCAGTGGCCGCCGCCGTCGTCGCTCGGCGGCAGCCAGCGGTAGAGGACGGAGGTGTACGCGACGTGGCCGGCGAAGAGCAGCGCGAGCGCCCCCCAGACGGCGTGCCGCTCCCCCACCGAGATGGCGGCGAAGCAGGCCACGGCGGCGCTGAGGAAGATCGGCCCGTACGGGAAGCCCGTGGCCAGATAGCCGAGGCAGACGGCGACGGTGCCGAAGGCGGCGGTGCGCGGGTAGCGGTGGCGCAGCAGGAGGAGGACGGCGGCGGCGAGGAGGAAGCCGATGGCGCCGGGGAAGGGGTCGACGCGGTCGGTGGCCTGGGCGGCGCCGCGGGTGCCGATGACCATGAAGAAGGTCAGGAAGAGGGTGGAGCGCCAGGGGAGGCGGTCGCGGCTGGGCAGCCAGCGGAGCATGCCGGGCAGGCGGCCGCCGTCGTCGGGGGCGGTGCGCGGGCCGCCGGGGGCGTGGGGCCCGCCGAACGGGGGCCCCGGCCACCGCCGGCCGCCGGCCTCGTCGTCCCGTCCCCACCACGGGGGTCCTCCGCGTCGCATGGCTGAAACGCTAACCGGCGGCGGCGCCTTCGGGCGTCAGCCGTACGCGGACACCCGGCGTACTCCCGGTGGAGTACCTGCTCAGCGGGGGTGAGGCCGGTGGTTGCAGCAGGCACGCGATGCCGGGCCCCGGGGACGCGGGGCCCGGGGCGGTCACGGCCGGCCCGCCTCGGGGCGGCTACGCGGCGGGGGCGCGCAGCCCTATGCCGCGGCCCAGGTCCGCGGCGGCCCGCTCGAAGAACTCCTCGCGGGCGTGGACGACCTCGTGGAACTGGCCGAACACCTCGAAGCCGACGAGGCCGAAGAGCTGCGACCAGGCGGCGACCAGCCGCGCCATCGCCGCCGGGGGCAGCCGTACGTCCAGGCGGCGCACCAGTCGCTCGGCGTCGCGGAGCACGTCGGCGGACTCGACGGTCGCGGGGTGGAGCAGCCCGGCGTCGTCGGCGTCCTCGGCGACGCCGACGAGCGCGCGGGCGACGCGGGAGGCGTGGGCGGTGGTGGTCTCGGGGGCGGCGTAGCCGGGGACCGGGGAGCCGTAGAGGAGGGCGTACTCGTGCGGGTGGGCCAGCCCCCAGCGGCGTACGGCCTGGCAGGCGGCGGTCCAGCGGACGACGGGGTCGGCGGCGGGCGCGGCGGCGACGGCGCGCTCCACCGCGGCGCCGACGGCGTCGTAGGCGTCGATGATCAGCGCGGTGAGGAGGTCGTCGCGGCAGGGGTAATAGCGGTAGAGCGCCGAGGAGACCATGCCCAGCTCGCGGGCGACGGCGCGCAGCGAGAGGCGGGCGGCTCCCGCGTCGGCGAGCTGGCGCCTGGCCTCGGCCTTGATGCTCTCGGCGATCTCGGTGCGGGCGCGCTCCCTGGCTCCTGTGACCCTCGTCATGGGGCCCAGTCTGCCATCGGGAGAGCAGTGCACACAAACGAGATCGGCGCACAGAAACGAGATCAGTGCTCTTGATTTGGACCACCGCTCTAGTGCACACTGCTCTCCAGAGAGAGCAGTGCTCTCGGTTCAGATCAGCGCTCACCCCAGGAGGTCACGATGACCACGCAGCCCTACTACCTCAAGACCGGCCCCGTGGCCACGCGGCTCAACAAGGTGGTGGGCTGGCTCGCCCGCCACGGCGTCAGCATCATGGGCACCACGGAGCTGTCCGTACGCGGCCGCAAGTCGGGCAATATGCTGCGCCTGCCCGTCAACCTGCACGAGCACGACGGCGACCGGTACCTCGTCTCCGCCCGCGGCCACTCCCAGTGGGTCCGCAACATGCGCGCGGCCGGCGGCGGCGAGCTCCGCGTCGGCCGCAAGGTGCGCGCCTTCACCGTCGAGGAGCTGCCGCCCGCCGTCGCCGTGCCCGTGCTGCGCAGCTACCTCAAGCGCTGGGGCTGGGAGGTCAACCAGTACTTCAAGGGGGTGACGGCGGAGTCCTCCGACGAGGAGCTGCTCGCCGCCGCGCCCGACCACCCGGTCTTCCGCCTCACCGAGACCCGTTGAGCGCGCTCTTCCGGTCCAGCAGCCACAGCGCCCGGTGGGCCACGGGGTGGGTGCGGACGATCTCGCCGAGCGTCGTCGACCCCTGCGTGACCTTCGTGAACATGTGCCACGCCGGCCGGAATCCGGTCAGCGCCGCGTGGAACACCGCGGGGTGCCGCTCGAAGGCCGCCAGCATCCGCCGTCCGACCGCCATCTCCACGCCGAGGCCGGCCTTCACGGCGAACGCGTAGTTGAGCGCCTGGCGCCGCGCGTCCACCGCGTCCTGGGCCTCGGCGATCCGCACCGCCCACTCCCCCGCGAGCCGGCCGGAGCGCAGCGCGTACGAGATGCCCTCCCGGGTCCACGGCTCCAGCAGTCCCGCGGCGTCGCCGCAGACGACGACCCGGCCGCGGGACAGCGGCGAGTTGTGCGCCCGGCAGCGCGTGAGGTGGCCCGACGACAGGCTCGGCTCGAAGCCCGCAAGCCCGAGCCGGGCGGTGAACTCCTCCAGATAGCGCTTCGTCGCGGCGCCGTCGCCGCGGGCGGAGATCACACCGACCGTCAGCGTGTCGCCCTTGGGGAAGACCCAGCCGTAACTCCCGGGCAGCGGGCCCCAGTCGATGAGCACCCGGCCGCGCCAGTCGTCGGCGACCTCCGGCGGCACCGGGATCTCCGCCTCCAGACCCAGGTCCACCTGCTCCAGCTCCACGCCGACGTGGCTGCTGGTCCGCCCCGCGCTGCCGTCCGCGCCGACCACGGCACGGGCCAGCACCTTCTCGCCGCCCGACAGGTGCACGGCCACCGTGCGCCGGTCCGGCACGTCGGGCCCGTGCTGCTCGACCCGCGCGACGGTCACGCCCGTACGCAGCCGCGCCCCCGCGCTCTGCGCGGCCTCGGCGAGCCGGGCGTCCAGCTCGGCGCGGTTGACGAGCCCGAACAGGGTGCGGCGGGAGCGGCGCGTGCGGCCGAGGCGGCCGCGCATGGTGAACGTCACGGCGTTGACGCGGTCGCGCAGCGGCAGTTCGACGCCGTCGGGGAGCGCCTCGCGGGACAGCCCGATGATGCCGCCGCCGCAGGTCTTGTAGCGCGGCAGCTCCGAGCGCTCCAGGAGCAGGACGCTGCGGCCCTGTCCGGCGGCGGCGTACGCCGCGGAGGCACCGGCGGGGCCGGCGCCGATCACCACGACGTCCCAGACCTTCGGCTCCCCGCCGGCTTCTCCCCCGCCCTCGGCACGGGCCTCGGCGCCGACCTCCGCACGGGCCTCGGCACCGGTCTCCGCACCGGCCTCGGCACCGGTCTCAGTACCGGGCGCCACCGGCGGCGTCTTCGCGGCCCCTTCGTCCGGCGCCGCCTCCCCCGCCGCGTCCCGTGCGTCGCCCGGCGAACGGCCGTCCGCCGCTTCGCCCGCTTCGTTGCCCGCCTCGTTCTCGCTGGTCACGTTGGCTCTCTGCTCCTGTTTCCGGCCTCCCCCGCCCGGGGGCGCCCACCTGCCGCATCCTAGAACGACGTACCGCTGTGCGATGATCGTCACCGCTCGCCCCGATTCCGGGACCCGACACCGCAGGACACAACGCAGTTCGCCCGAGGAGCGTTCCCATGGACACCGATCGGCTCGCCGGCACCGTCGCCGGTCTGCTGCCGCGCGCCCGCACCGAACTGGCCGAGTTGGTCTCCTTCCGCTCGGTCGCGCTCATCGATCCGGAGCGCTTCCCGGCGACCGAATCCGACGCCGCCGCCCACTGGATCACCGACTCGCTGACCGCCGAGGGCTTCACGGACGTGCGGCTGCTCGACACCCCGGACGGCACCCGTTCGGTGTACGGGTACCTGCCAGGACCGGCCGGCGCCCCCACGGTGCTGCTCTACGCCCACTACGACGTACAGCCGCCGCTCGACGAATCCGCGTGGCTCAGCCCGCCGTTCGAGCTGACCGAGCGCGACGGCCGGTGGTACGGGCGCGGCGCCGCGGACTGCAAGGGCGGCGTCCTCATGCATCTGACCGCGCTGCGCGCGCTGCGCGAGAACGGCGGCGTGCCGGTCTCGGTCAAGGTCATCGTGGAGGGCTCGGAGGAGCAGGGCACCGGCGGGCTGCAGCAGTACGCCGAGCAGCACCCGGAGTTGCTGGCCGCCGACACGATCGTCATCGGCGACGTCGGCAACTTCCGCGTCGGGCTGCCCACGGTCACGGCCACGCTGCGCGGCATGACGATGCTGCGCGTGCAGGTGGACGCGCTGGCGGGGAACCTGCACTCGGGGCAGTTCGGCGGCGCCGCCCCGGACGCCCTCGGCGCCCTCATCCGGATCCTCGACTCGCTGCGCGCCCCCGACGGCTCGACCACGGTCGACGGCCTGGCGCCCGGTTCCCGGTGGGACGGCCTGGCCTACCCGGAGGAAACCTTCCGCCGCGACGCCAAGGTGCTGGACGGCGTGGAGCTGATCGGCACGGGCAGCGTCGCGGACCGCATCTGGGCCAGCCCCGCGGTGTCGGTGATCGGGATGGACGTTCCCTCGGTGGCCGAGGCGACGCCCTCGGTGCAGGCCACCGCCGCGGCGCTGGTGAGCCTGCGGCTGCCGCCGGGCCACGACTCGGCGGAGGCGACGGAGCGCCTGACGGCGCACTTCGAGGCGCACGCGCCCTGGGGCGTACGGGTGACCACCGAGTCGTACGGCTCGGGCGAGCCGTTCCGCGCCGACGTCACCAGCCCCGCGTACCGCGCGATGGCCGAGGCGCTGCGTGCGGCGTACCCGGGCGAGGAGATGCAGGTCGCCGGGCAGGGCGGGACTATCCCGCTGTGCAACACCCTGGCCGAGCTGTACCCGCGGGCGGAGATCCTGCTCATCGGGCTCTCCGAGCCGGAGGCGCAGATCCACGCGGTGAACGAGAGCGTGTCGCCGGAGGAGCTGGAGCGGCTGTCGTTCGCGGAGGCGCTGTTCCTGCACCGGTACGCGGCCGGGCGCGAGGACTGAGTCCGCGGGCCGGCGACGGCGGCCCCGCGGCCGGGCGGCCGGGCGCCGGCTTCGGCGAGCCGGTCCGGGGAATCCGCCCCGGACGGCCGGTCCGGGAAACAGGCCGGCGGGGTACGTCTGCCGGCGCGGGCGTCAGGCGACGTCCGTGAGCCGGGCGAAGACGACGACGTTGCCCTCGTAGCCGGGGTCGTTCCCGTCGCGGTAGCGGCCGCCGCAGGTGAGCACGCGGAGTTCGGCCCGGTCGGTGTCGCCGTAGACGCGCCGGCTGGGGAAGTCGGCGGCGTCGAAGACCTCGACGGCGTAGACGGTGAACTCCGCCGTGCTGCCGTCCTCCCGGTCGACCTTGACGACGTCGCCGCGCTTCAGGCCGCCGAGGCGGTAGAAGACGGCGGGTCCGGCCGCGTCGTCGACGTGCCCGGTGACGACGGCGGTGCCGGTGGCGCCGGGGGTGGCGGCGTCCCGGTACCAGCCGGCGAGGTTGCGCACGCCGGGCGGCGGCGCGGCGAGCCAGCCGTCGGGGTCGAGACCGACGTCGGTCAGCGGTGCGTCGACGCCGATGGCGGGGATCCGGATCGTGGCCGGCCGCGAGGCGGCCAGCGGCGGGTGCGCGGGCGGGCCGTCGTCGGCCAGGGCGCTCTCCGCGGAGGGCTGCGGCGGGCCGAAGCCGCCGGTGAGCGCGGTGTGGATCATCCCGATGCCCAGGAGCATGACGCAGATGACGACGCCCGCGGCGAACCTGTTGCGCAGCGTGCCGGCCACGCTCCGGCCGCCCCCGCCCCCGCCGTCGCCGCCGGGGTCAGGGGGCGGGCCGCCGGGCGCGGTGCCGTTCGGGGTGGCGCCGTACCCGGTCGTGTCGTGGGGCAGCGTGCCGTGCGGGGTCATGCCGTAGGGCATCGCGGCGTACGGGTCGATGGTGCGTTGCTCGTGCATGGTGCGGACCGTTTCTGCCCGAGGGAGCGCGGGGAGCCACGCGGGAAGGGGCGCGGGGCGGCGTACGGGAGCATCGTGCGCCCCGCGGCCCGGGGGCCGCGGGGCGGCACGCGCGATGCGGACCGGTGCCTGCGCCGGCTCAGTCGTCGCCGGGCGTCTCCCGGCGGCGTAGCAGCAGGGCCCCGCCGAACGCGCCGGCCGCGGTCAGCCCGGCGCCGCCGGAGAGCATCACGGTGTGGTCCTCCTGGGAGCCGCCGAGGCCGCCGCGGGCCGGATGGGCCGGCTTCGCCTGCTGCTCGGGCTCGGCGGGGCGGACCGCTTCCTTGCCCGGCTCGGCGGGCTCCGCGCCCTCCTTCCCCGGCTGCGACGGGAGCGCCGACTGGGTCGCCTCCTTGCCCTGTTGCTGACGCGGCCTGGACGTGGCGCCGATCTCCGACTTGCCGCCACCGGCGCCCGCGATGGTCAGCGGTGCGGTGCCGGACTCGGCGCCGCAGGTGAACGTCACGTCGAAGGCGGCGCCCGGCTTGGCGTCCAGGTCGACCACCACCTGCGCGCTCTGGGTGCCGCCGCCGGTGCCGAGGGCCGTCTTGTCGAAGACCGCCGACGAGGCCGTGGCTTCCTTCTCGCACTCGGTCACGGTCAGCTCGACAGTGCCGCCCGGCTTGACCGTCTTGGGGGAGACCGTGAAGCCGAAGGAGGTGATGTTGTCGTCGTTGCCCTGCGCCGTCGCCACCGTGGCCGTGAGGCCGGCGGCGAGGGCACCGACGGCCGCGGCGGCCAGCGCCGTGGATATGATCCGCATCGGTCGTTCGCTCCTGAAGTGGGGGACGCGACGACGTGGGCCGCCGCTAGCAGAGACGCTATGCAGCCGGAGCCGGTGACACTCACTCAAAAACTGCTGAATGGGGCAATAGCAGGGCCAATGGGGTTGCCACGGCCACCCCGCCGTCCCGCCACGTCCCTCGCGCTCCGCAGCCCTCGCTCCCTCGCGCCCTCGCTTCCTCGCGTCCCCCTAGGGCTACGCCCCGTCCGCGACCGGCGCCCCGCCCTCCAGGTAGACCGCCGCCCCCTGCCGCCGCGCCCGCAGCGCCCAGCGCAACCGGCTGAACCGCACCGACGGCAGCAGCCCGCCCGCCTCGTCCTCCGTGACGAACCGCCAGGCGCGCAGCTCCGGACCCGGCAGCAGCACACCGGCCGCCTCCGCGGGGCCCAGCCGCCCGCCGTCGTAGAGCAGCCGCAGCCCGCCGTACTCGGGCGGCCGGGGCGGCTCCCAGTCCACGACCAGCAGCCGCGGCGCCCGCCGCAGGCTCAGCCCCAGCTCCTCCGCCACCTCCCGGACGCCGCCGCGCGCCGGCGCCTCGCCGGGCTCGACGACGCCGCCGGGGAACTCCCAGCCCGGCTTGTACGTGGGGTCGACGAGGAGCACCCGGTCGTCCTCATCGAAGAGCAGCACGCCGGCGGCGAGCGTCTCGCCGGTGGGCTCGGAGTTCTGCACGATGTCGCAGTATCCGGCCCCGGCGCCGAGGCAGGAGGCGATCTCCTCGGCGGCCTCGCGTGCACTCTGACCTGCGGTGTCGACGAGATGAGCGTCACCGGCGAGCCAGTGCGGGAAGGACCCGGTGTGCAGGATCGTTTCGTCAAAAGAGACCAGCAAATGGCGTACTTCAAAGCCGCGCGAGGCCAGCCTGCCGAAGATCTCGTCGCGGTGCTCCTCGCGCCACAGCGCCGCCGGCACCACGAGCGGACCGTCCGCCTCCGCCAGCAGCGCCGCCGCCGTCTCGACCACCAGCCGGCGCCACGACGGCAGCTCCCGCTCGTCGCCCACCTCGTCCAGGCGCTTCTGCGGCAGCAGTGCGCGCAGTTGCCCGCCCGTCAGCTCCGGGTCGTAGAGAATGCTCCCCGGCGTCATCTCCACCAGCTCGTGCGCGACGCGGCGCAGACCCGTATCCCATGCACCGTTCAACCAGACGATCACATGTTCCCCCTCTCAGCCGCCCCCAGAGAGTTGCCCGCTACCCGCTCCCGGGGAAACTCCGTGCGAAGAGTTTGGCCGCAGGGCTACGTCACACCGCCGTAACCCGGCGCAATGACGCCGGGTCGGGGACGAAGCCGGGCGGCCGCGTGGCGCGTACGCGCTCATGCCCGGCCCAATCGTGCCGGACGGGGTCCGGCTGGGGGCCGTTCGGCCCCTCCACCGCACCCCGCCCACCAGGCAGGATGACGCCCACCTGCCCGCCTCGCGCGGGCCGGGTTCGGCGGCCCGGTCCGGAGGTCAGATGGGCTGACCGACGGCTCCCCCCGGGCCGCCGTAGCCCTTCCCCCTCGGGCCGCCGTCCGCTTCCCCGGCCGCGTCACCCCTTGGTCGAGCCGAGCGTGAGACCGGCGATGAAGTGCCGCTGCAGCAGCAGGAAGACGATGATCGTCGGCAGCGCGACCAGCACGGATCCGGCCGCGAGCAGGTTGTAGTCGGTGAAGAACTGGCCGCGCAGGTTGTTGAGCGCCGAGGTGATGGGGAGCTTGTCGCCGTCGGAGATGAAGACCAGCGCCCACAGGAAGTCGTTGTACATCCAGGTGAACTGCAGCGTCCCCAGCGCCGCCAGCGCCGGGCGGCACAGGGGCAGGGTGATCCGCCAGTACTGGGTCCACACCCCGGCGCCGTCGACGACCGCCGCCTCCAGGATCTCGGTGGGCAGCGCGCGCATGAAGTTCGCCAGCACGAAGATGCAGAAGCCGAGCTGGAAGCCGACGTTGACGGAGATGACGGCCCAGTACGAGTCGTACATCGTCATCGACTCGGACATCCAGTACGGCAGCTCGATGCGGTTGAACATCACGTACAGCGGCGTGACGATGACCTGCTGCGGCAGCAGGTTGCCCGCGGTGAAGAGGATGAGCAGGAAGAAGCCGCCGCGGATGCGCAGCCGGGCCAGCACGAAGGCGGCGAACGACGCCAGGAACAGCACGATCAGGACGCCGGGCACGGCGATGATGAGCGAGTTGACGAAGTACTTGCTCATCTCCGAGTCGGAGAACGCCTGCCGGTAGTAGTCGAAGGACAGCTTGCGGGGGAAGGAGAAGTAGCCGTGCTCGGCGGTCTCCTCGTACGGGCGCAGCGAGGCGTACACGGCGAGCAGCAGCGGGGCGAGGAAGGCCAGGGAGACCCCGCCGAGGAAGATGTGCACGCCGAACCGGCCGCGGCGCGGCCTCTTCCCGGCCGCCCGGTCCGGCTTCTCCGCCGGCGCCGCGGCGGGGCGCGGCGTGGTCGCTGTGGGTGTGTCGGCGGTCATCGGTGCTCCTCCCCGCGCATCTCCTGCACCAGGTACGTCACGATGAATCCCAGGGAGACGGTGAGCAGCACCACGGCGATGGCGGAGCCGAAGCCGATGCGGCTGGCCTCGCCGATGATGTTGTCGGTGACGAGCACGGAGAGCAGTTCCAGGCCGTTTCTGCCCTTGTTGATGGCGTAGACGATGTCGAAGGCGCGTAGCGCTTCGATGACGGTGATGACGAGGACGACGACGTTGACCGGCCGCATGGTGGGGAAGACCACGCGCAGGAAGGTCTGCCGCTCGTTCGCGCCGTCGATGGCGGCGGCCTCCTTCAGCTCGGGCGCCACCGCCTTGAGTCCGGCCAGATAGAGGATCATCACGTAGCCGGTGTGCCGCCAGCCGGCGGCCAGCAGCACCATCCAGATGTTGAGGTCGCGGTCGCCGAGCCAGTCGGTGGGGTTGTTCTCGTTGCCCAGGATGGCGTTCAGCGCGCCCTGGTCGCGGGAGAAGATCAGTTGGGCGATGAAGCCGACGACGGCGAGGGAGAGCACCACCGGCAGGTAGATCGTGGACTGGTAGAAGCGCGAGAAGCGCACGCCGCGGTCGATGACGACCGCGAGCAGCAGCCCGAAGGGCGTGGCGACCAGTCCCAGGAACGCGATCCACAGCAGGTTGTTGCGCACCGCCGGCCAGAACGGCGGGTAGTCGCCGCCGGCGAGCGTGTCGTAGTTGTCGCCGCCGACCCAGCTCAGGTCGGACAGGCCGTCCCAGGAGGAGAAGGAGAGGGTGATGGAGGCGACGGTCGGCCCCCAGATGATGAACAGGTCGAGCAGGATGGTGAAGCCCAGCAGCACGCCGATGACGGCGAGGTCGCGGGCGGTGAACCGCCTCGGACCCCGCCGTCGGGTGCGCCGCGCGTGGTTGACGAGCGGCACGGCGGGCTACTCCTGGCTCTCGGCGAAGATGGTCTTCTTCTGGCTCTCGATGCCGTTGAGCAGGCCGTCGATGTCGTCCGGGTCGTCGATGAAGTCCTGGAGCGCCTTGATCATGACCGTCGAGGCGAAGTCGGGGCGGGTGTCCCGGTCGAGGAACTGGGATATCTGTTTGGCGTTCGAGACCATCTCCGCCGCCTTCTTCTGCAGCGTGGAGTAGGCGGAGGTGTCGGCGCCGGAGTGCACGGCGACGTTGTTGGGGTCGGACTTCAGATACGCGTCCTCGGCGGCCGGGGTGGCGAGGAACTTCAGCAGCTCCTGGGCGCCTTCCTCGTTCTTGACCTTGGACGACATCAGGAAGCCGTCGATGGGCGCCTCGACCGCGTCCTGCCCGTGCTCGGGGGATATCTCGGGGAACGGGAAGAAGTCGAGGTCCTCGCGGTCGGCCTCGGCGAACTGCTGGCCGGGGTGCGGCAGGCCGAGCACGGCCATGCCGGTCTTCTTCTGCGCCAGCGACTGCGCGGCCTCCTGCCAGGTGCGGCCGTTGGCGCCCTTGTCGTGGTACGGCATGAGGCCGCGCCACAGGTCGAAGACCTCGCGCACCCGGGGGTCGGTCCAGGACTCCTCGCCGGCCATCAGCGACTTGTGGAACTCGTACCCGTTGGCGCGCATGTCGAGATAGTCGAACGTGCCCATGGCCGGCCAGCCGTCCTTGTCGCCGAAGGCGAACGGGACCAGGCCGTCCTTCTGCATCTGCTTGGCCAGGGCGGTGTACTGGTCGAAGGTCGTCGGTATCTCGTAGCCGCCCTGCTCGAAGACGCTCTTCCGGTAGAAGACCGCCCACGGGTAGTAGTAGAACGGCACGAAGTACTGCTTGCCGTCGGCGCCGGTGGACTGGTCCTTCAGCGCGCCGGAGAAGCCGTCGAAGCCCTTCCACAGGTCGCTGATCTCCGTGAGCAGCCCGCGCTCGGCGAAGAACTGCATGCGGTAGCCGGCGAACCACATGAACACGTCGTCCGGCTGGCCCTGCAGATAGCGGTTGATGTTCTCCTGGAACGTGTTGTGGTCGACGGTGTTGACCTCGACCTTCTTCTTCGATTTCTTCTCAAACAGGTCGAACGCGTCCTGGAACGCCTTGCGGGGCACCTCGTCGGAGGCGTTCGACCCCAGCGTCACGGTCTTGCCGTCCCCGCCCGGGCCGCTTCCGCAGGCGGCGAGCAGGGTCGGGAGGGTGACGGCACCGGCGCCGAGAGCGGCTCCTCGCAGCAGACTCCGGCGCGTCATCGGTGGTGCGGTGGTGGGGCGGCCTACAGTCCTGCTGGCAGAAGATGAGGCGCTCATCGCTCCCCTTCCGTGGAGTGTTAACCAAACACAACCGAACGAAGATTGTGGGATCACACCTCCACCCACCGGCACTGTCAAGGGTTTTGACCGAGTGTCAGCCAACTGTTACCGCATCTCTTCCGACAGAAGCGAACAAGCTCTACCGTAAACGCTCGTGTGACGCGTCCATGACCCAACACGTTCGCAGCACCCCCACCCAGAGGAGTGGATCCGATGCGGAAACTGCCATCCGCACGAAGAGCCGCCAGACCGTACGCGCGCGCGGTGATCGGTGCCGCGGGAGCGGTCGCGCTGTGCGCGGTCCTCACCGCGCCGGTCGCGGCGGCGCCCACGGGAGCCCAGACGCAGAGCGCGACCGCCGCCGCGAAGCCGGCGGCTCGGCCCGGGGCCCAGCCCGCGGTTCAACCCGGGGCGCAGCCGGCCGTGCGGCTGCCCGACGGGCTCGCGAAGACCCCGCCCATGGGCTTCAACAACTGGAACTCCACCCACTGCCGGGCGGAGTTCGACCACGAGATGGTCAAGGGCATCGCCGACATCTTCGTCGAGCGCGGCCTGAAGGACGCCGGCTACGAGTACGTGAACCTCGACGACTGCTGGGCACTCCCCCAGCGCGACGCGAACGGCAAGCTCGTCCCCGACCCCGTGCGCTTCCCCGACGGGATCAAGGCCGTGGCCGACTACGTCCACTCCAAGGGCCTGAAGATCGGCATCTACACCAGCGCCGGCACCAAGACCTGCAACTCCGCCGGCTTCCCCGGTGCCCTCGGGCACGAGGAGAGCGACGCGATGCAGTTCGCGGAGTGGGGCATCGACTACCTCAAGTACGACAACTGCAACAACCAGGGCGTCGACGCCATCCAGCGGTACACCAAGATGCGCGACGCGCTGAAGGCCGCCTCCGAGACCACCGGCCGGCCCATCGTCTACAGCATCTGCGAGTGGGGCCAGAACAAGCCGTGGGAGTGGGCCGCGGACGTCGGGCACCTGTGGCGTACGACCGGTGACATCAGCGACAACTGGTCCAGCATGCTCGGCATCATGAAGCAGAACCTGCCGCTCGCCGAGTACGCGGGCCCGGGCCGGTGGAACGACCCGGACATGCTGGAGGTCGGCAACGGCGGCATGACCGACACCGAGTACCGCACGCACTTCTCGATGTGGTCGATCATGGCGGCGCCGCTGCTCATCGGCTCCGACCTGCGCACCGCCGACGAGGCGACGTTCGACATCCTGGAGAACAGGGACGTCATCGCCGTCGACCAGGACCCGCTGGGCAAGCAGGGCGCCGTGGTCACCTCCGAGGGCGGCCGGTGGGTGGTCGCCAAGGAGATGGCGGACGGCAGCCGCGCCGTGGCGCTCTTCAACGAGTCGAACGCGCCGCAGCGCATCTCCACCACCGCCGAGGCCGTCGGACTGCCGGCCGCCGAGGGCTACCGGATGCGCGACCTGTGGCAGCACGCGGACTACAACACCGGCGGCGAGATCTCCGCGTCGGTGCCCGCGCACGGGACCGTGATGTACCGCGTGTGGCCCGGAGACGGCGCCGGCTCCTACCCGCCGGCCGCCGAGTTCGGCACCGACGCGACGCCGTACGTCGAGGCGGGCGAGGCGGCCGAGGTGACGACGACGTTCCGCAACACCGGCATCACGCCGGCGAAGAACGTCACGGTCGCCTTCGACGCCCCCGAGGGCTGGCAGGTGGAGACCGGCTCCCCCACCACCGCGAAGCAGCTCAAGCCGGGTGCCGAGCTGACCACCACGTGGCAGGTCACCGCACCCGCGGGCGCCGATACCGGCCGCCAGGAGTTCCCGCTCTCCGCCGGCTACGCGGCACCGTCAGGACAGAAGGTGTCGCTGACCTCGGCGGGCGCGGCGTACGTGGTCGCGAGCCCACCGGCGGGGACGACGTACGCGAGCGACTGGGAGTGGCTGGAAGCCGGCAACGGCTGGGGTCCTGTGGAGCGGGACACCAGCGTCGGCGAGCAGCCGGCGGGTGACGGCAAGCCGCTCACGATCGGCGGTCGGACGTACGCCAAGGGCCTGGGCGTGCACGCCGCCAGCGACGTCGGGTTCTACACCGGTGAGGAGTGCGAGACGTTCAGCGCCCAGGTCGGGGTGGACGACGAGACCGGGACCAACGGCTCGGTGTCCTTCGAGGTCTGGGCGGACGGCGCCAGGGTCGCGGACTCCGGCGTGCTGACGGGCGACAAGGCGGCGCAGCCGCTGTCCGCGGACATCGGCGACGCGCAGACCGTACGGCTGGTCGTCACCGACGGCGGCGACGGCGTGAACCACGACCACGGCGACTGGGCGGACGCGAAGTTCACCTGCTGACGCCCCGTCGGGTACGGCCGTGAAAGAGGGCGGGTGCGCCGCCGCGCCTGACGCACGCGGCGCCGCACCCGCCCGCGGGGCGCCGGCCCGGCAGCACCCGCTGCCGTACGCTCCGGGCCGCTGCCCCGCACCGCATCCGGCGGTCAGCCGGGTGCGGTGAACCGCCGCAGGCCCAGCTTCTGCGCCGCCGCCGCGGCGGCGCCGATCAGACCCGCGTCCGTACCGAGGTGCGCCGGGACCACCGCCACGTCCGCGGCGTACGACAGCGCGGCGTACGCCTTCAAGTGCTGCCGTACCGGTGCGAACAGCAGCTCCCCGGCCGCTGCCACGCCGCCGCCGATCACCGCGGCCTCGATCTCGACCAGCGTCGCGGTGGCCGCGATGCCCGCGGCCAGGGCCTTGGCGGCCCGGTCGAAGGAGGCCAGCGCCACGGGATCGCCGGTGCGGGCCGCCGCGGCGACGCCGGCGGCGGTGTCGTCGCCGTCCGGGCCCGGGGTCCAGCCGGCGGCCAGAGCGCGCCGGGCGATGTTCGGCCCCGAGGCGATCCGCTCGACGCAGCCGCGGCCGCCGCAGGGGCAGGGGTCGCCGTCGAGGTCGACGGAGATATGGCCGATGTGCCCGGAGTTGCCGGTGGGTCCCGGGTAGGGGCGGCCGTCGAGGACGAGCCCGCCGCCGACGCCGGTGGAGACGACCATGCACAGCGCCGCGGACCGGCCGCGGGCGGCGCCCTGCCAGTGCTCGCCGGCGGCCATGGCGACGCCGTCGCCGACGAGCACCACGGGCAGCCCGCCGGCGGCCTCGCCGACGGCGGCCACCAGCGGGTAGTCGCGCCAGCCGGGGATGTTCACGGGGCTGACGGTGCCCACGGAGGCGTCCACGGGTCCCGCGCTGCCGATGCCCACGGCGGTCACGCGGGCCCATCCCGCGGGGTCGGCGGCGGCCAGGTCGCGCAGCACCGCGGTGACGGCGGCGGCGATGGTCGCACCGTCCGCGGCGGCGGGCGTGGGCCGCTGGGCCCGGGCGAGAAGCCGGCCGCCGACGTCGACCAGGGCCGCGGCCGTCTTCGTACCGCCGATGTCGAGCGCGGCGACGAGCTCGGTCGGCTGGGCGGCGACCATCGTGGCGTCTCCTGGAGGGCCGGGGCGGGCGGCGGATGCGGTGCGCGGACAGTCTGCCCGTACCGTGACAACGTTGTCTAGCCCCTATCATCGGGCGCGTGTCCGATCACCTCACCGGCCCGCAGCGGCCCCGCTACGGCAGCCGTCCGACGATGAAGGACGTCGCCGCCCGCGCGGGCGTCGGCCTCAAGACCGTCTCGCGGGTGGTCAACGACGAGCCCGGCGTCACGCAGGAGACCGAGCGGCGGGTACGGGAGGCCATCGACGCGCTCGGCTTCCGCCGCAACGACAGCGCCCGCATCCTGCGCAAGGGCCGCACCGCCACCGTCGGGCTGGTGCTCGAGGACCTGGCCGACCCGTTCTACGCGCCCCTCAGCGGGGCCGTCGAGGAGGTCGCCCGCGCCCACGGCTCGCTGCTCATCCACGGCTCCAGCGGCGAGGACCCCGCGCGCGAGGAGGAGTTGGTGCTCGCGCTGTGCGCGCGGCGCGTGGACGGGCTGGTGGTGGTGCCGGCGAGCACCGACCACCGCTATCTGGAGCCGGAGCTGGCCGCGGGCGTGGCCGCCGTCTTCGTCGACCGGCCGCCGGGGCGGATCAGCGCCGACACCGTGCTCTCCGACAACTACGGCGGCGCCCGCCGGGCGGTCGAGCACCTCGCCGGCCACGGGCACCGCAGGATCGGCTTCATCGGCGACCACCCCCGCATCCACACCGCCGCCGAGCGGCTGCGCGGCTACCGGTCGGCGATGGCGGACGCCGGGCTGCCGGTGGCGGCGGGGTGGACCTCGCTGGGCAGCACGGAGCCGGCGCGGGTGGCGGCGGAGTGCGTACGGATGACGTCGGGGCCTGACGCGGTGACCGCGCTGTTCACGGGCAACAACCGGGTCACGGTCACGGCCGTACGGACGCTGACGGCGGGCGGGCGGGCGGCGGCGCTGGTCGGGTTCGACGACTTCGAGATGGCCGACCTGCTCTCCCCCGGGGTCACCGTCGTCGCCCAGGACCCGGCGGAACTGGGCCGCCGCGCGGCGGCCCGCCTCTTCCAGCGCCTGGACGGCGCGGTGGGCGACCCGGACCGGCTGGTCCTGCCGACCCGCCTGATCACCCGCGGCTCGGGCGAACAGCCGCCGGCGCCGTGACGCCCGGGCACGGTGCCGAGCCCCCCGGGGCGACCCGGCTTTCGCCATGCCGGGAACCGCGTTCGGCTACGGGCCGAGCGTCTGCTGCCGGTGTTCCGTGATCTCCGAGGGCTGCCACGACCCGGACGGCACGCCCCTCACCCGGCTGGACATCCCCGGCGTCCGGACCGTCGGCTGACGCCGTGCCCTCCCGCCTCCCCCTTTCCACGGGGGGTGTGTTCCGATCAT
Organism: Streptomyces sp. NPDC004134; assembly: GCF_042874195.1. Taxonomy (NCBI): domain Bacteria; kingdom Bacillati; phylum Actinomycetota; class Actinomycetes; order Kitasatosporales; family Streptomycetaceae; genus Streptomyces; species Streptomyces sp. NPDC004134. The sequence goes on from NZ_JBIAMS010000002.1 coordinate 195,467, forward strand.
CATGCGAAGTCCGTACGAGCACCGCCGCCACGCGCACAGAAAGGCCGGAATCCCATGGCCTCCCGTGAGATCCCCTCCGCCCCCGCCGACGTGCTGCCCGCCGACGCGGACGCCGCCCTGCTGGTCGGGCGCCTGCTCGACCCCGCCGACGGCGGCCCGAGTCTGGTCACCGTCCGCGGCGACGTCCTCGTCGACGTCACCGCCCTCGGACCGACCGTCTCGGATCTGCTGGAGCACCCCGACGCCGCCGGGCGCGTCCGCGGGGCCGCGGGTGGGCGGATCTGGCCGCTGGACGAGGTGCTGGCGGCCACCGCCGCCGGGGACGCGGCGCGGGCGCGGCTGCTGGCGCCGGTGGATCTGCAGGTGCTCAAGGCGGCCGGGGTGACGTTCGCGGACAGCATGATGGAGCCGGTCATCGAGGAGCGCGCGGGCGGCGTCGCCGCCGCGGCGGACGAGATCCGGGCGCGTATCGGCGCGCGGCTCGGCACCCGGCTGGAGACGGTACGGGCCGGCAGCCCGGAGGCCGTCGAGCTGCTGGCGTGGCTGCGCGAGCAGGGGCTGTGGTCGCAGTACCTGGAGGTCGGCCTCGGGCCGGACGCGGAGATCTTCACCAAGGGCCCGGTGCTGTCGGCGGTGGGGTACGGGGCGCGGATCGGCGTGGCCGCGGTCTCCGAATGGAACAACCCCGAGCCCGAGTTGGTCCTCGTCGTCGCCTCGGACGGCCGCATCGCTGGCGTCACCCTCGGCAACGACGTGAACCTCCGCGACGTCGAGGGCCGCAGCGCCCTCCTCCTGCCCCAGGCGAAGGACAACAACGCCTCCACCGCCCTCGGCCCGTTCGTCCGCCTCACCGACGGCACCTTCACCGTCGACTCCGTACGCGACGCGACGATCGCCCTGTCGGTGCGCGGCGAGGACGGCTTCGTGCTGCGCGACTCGTCCGACATGGCGCGCATCAGCCGGCCGCTGGAGACCCTGGTCGCCCAGGCCGTGAACCGCCGCCATCAATACCCGGACGGCGTGGTGCTGTTCACCGGCACGCTCTTCGCGCCCACCGCCGACCGCGGCGCACCGGGCAGCGGCTTCACGCACCGCGAGGGCGACTTGGTGGAGATCTCGACGCCTCTCCTCGGCACCCTGCGCAACACGGTCACCACCAGCGAGCAGGCACCCCCGTGGGAGGCGGGCATCCGCTCCCTGTACGCCAACCTCGCCCGCCGCGGCCTGCTCGGGACGCCGGCGTCATGACCTCTCCCCGCCGGCAGGGCCACCTTGTCCGGCAACACCGTTTCGGCGAGCACACCATCGCCGACCTGGCCGGGCTCTTCTCCGTCAGCCGCGCCACCGTCCACCGCGTCCTCGAACGCCACCGGAACGCATCCGCACTGTCGGCCTCAGGCGGGCAGTGACGTGCTGCCCTACGTCTAGCGGACAGGGCAGGTGGTCACCGGACCCGTCACCAGGATCGTGCCGTTCGGCGTCTTCGTCCGGATCGAAGACCGGGCGGACGGCTTCCAGGGGCTCGTGCACTCCAGTGAGCTGGATGAATCCTCCGGAGACACCGTCGAGGTCGGCGACGCGCTCACCGTGAAGATCACCGAAGTCGACATCGCGCGCCACCGCATTTCCCTGTCGCAGACCCGGGCCCGCACAACCCGCGCCGATGACGCCCCGACCACCACATGACCGCAACAGGGGGGGCCGCGCCGGCAGCCGGCCGGCCCGCGGGTCCGCCGTATCCGGCCAGCAGCCGCCCCGCCCTCACCCCCGCGGCCGGCGGCCCGCCAGCGTGTCGAGTTCCGTGCGTCCCAGGCCCGTTCGGTCCGTGACCTCCGGCTCGTCCACCGCCCCGCAGTCCAGGCCGCGCAGCAGGTAGCCGCTCAGCGCGCGGGCCGTCGCCGGTTCGTCGAGTACGGCGCCGCCCGACCCGCCCGCGCGCCCCGCGTACGCCGTCAGCCTGGCGCACGCCGCGTCCAGGCCCTCGCGGTAGAACGCGTACACCGCCGCGTACCGCGTCGGCAGGTGCCCCGGATGCATGTCCCAGCCCTGGTAGTACGCCCGCGCCAACGACCGCCGCACCAGCCCGTAGTGCAGCCGCCAGGCCGCGTGCACCTGCGCCGTGCCGCCCACCGGCAGCACGTTCGTCGAGCCGTCGGAGAGCCGTACGCCCGTGCCCGCCGCGGCCACCTGCATCACGGCCTTCGCGTGGTCCGCCACCGGGTGGTCCATCGACTGGTGCGCCGCGCTCACCCCGCACGCCGCGCTGTAGTCGAACGTGCCGTAGTGCAGCCCCGTCGCCCGCCCGCCCGCCGCGTCGATCATCCGCGCGACCGTGGCGCGGCCGTCCGCGCCGAGGATCGCCTGCGTCGTCTCGATCTGGATCTCGAAGCCGAGCCGCCCCGCCGCGAGGCCGTGCACCCGCTCGAACTCCCCCAGCAGCGCCGCCATCGCGCTCACCTGCTCCGGGTACGTGACCTTCGGCAGCGTCAGCACCAGCCCGGCCGGCAGCGTGCCGCCGCCGGCCCGCAGCAGCGCGGTGAGGAAGAGGTCGAGCGTGCGGATGCCGCGGTCGCGGACGGCGGCCTCCAGGCACTTGGCGCGGATGCCGGCGTACGGCGGCGCACCCCCGCGGGCGACGGCCCGCGCGATCAGCCGGGCTGCGGCCACCGCCGCGGCGTCCTCCTCGTCGTCGGGGCGCGGCCCGTAGCCGTCCTCGAAGTCGACGCGCAGGTCCTCGACCGGCTCGCGCACGAGCTTGGCGCGCACCCGGTCGTAGACCTCCGCCGCCGCCCCGGCCGGCAGCCCGAGCGCGGCGGCCAGCACGCCGGCGTCCGGCGCGTGCGCGTCGAGGGCGTCGAGCGCCTGGCGGCCCCATTCCCGTACGGTACGGGCGCCGAAGGCGTCGGCGGGGACGTAGACGGTGTGCACGGGCTGGCGGGTGCCGGGGTCGCCGGGGTACCGGCGGGCGAGTTCGGCGTCGACGGGTCCGAGGGCGGCGGCGATCCGGGCCCGTACGGTGGCGCCGATCGACGTCGGGGCCGAGTCGTCCTGCGCCACCATGCGCCCTCCCGATGTTCAACAAAACGTTGAATCCGAACATATCCGGGCGTCCGCGAACCGTCAACGGACAGCGCTCACGCCCCGCGTGCCACCGCCGCGCCCCGCCGGGTCACCACCCACAGCACGAACCCGAGCCCGCTGAACCCGGCCCCCAGCGCGCAGACGGCGCTCCATCCGGCCGCCGCGTAGAGCGAGGTCGCGGCGATGGCGCCGGTGGCGCTGCCGACCGCGTAGAAGACCATGTAGCCGCCGATGAGGCGGCTGCCGGCGTCGGGGCGCAGCGCGTAGATCAGGGTCTGGTTGGTGACGTGGACCGCCTGCACGGCGAGGTCGAGCAGGATCACCCCGGCGATCAGCGCCCAGAGCGAGCCGCGCGTGAAGGCCAGCGGCAGCCAGGAGAGGGCGAGCAGCGCCAGGGCCGCGCCCGTGGTCCGCCCGGAGAGCCCGCGGTCGTTCAGGCGGCCCGCCGCGGACGCGGCCAGGGCGCCGACGACACCGATCAGGCCCAGCATCCCGATGGCGCTGTGCGACCAGGAGTACGGCTCCTCGCTGAGCGGCAGCGCGACGCTGCTCCACAGGGTGCTGAACGAGGCGAAGACGAGGAGCCCGAAGAGCGCCCGGAGCCGCAGCAGCGGTTCCCGTACGAACAAGGTCACCGTGGAGCACAGGAGTTGGCCGTAGCGCAGGCTCGCCGGGGGCGTACCGCCGCGCCGCGGCAGCACGCGGTGCAGGACGAGGGCGAGCAGGGCGGTGAGCGCGGCCGAGGCGAGGTAGACGGAGCGCCAGCCCGCGAGGTCGGCCAGGACGCCGGAGACGGTACGGGCGAGCAGGATGCCGATGACCACGCCGCCGGTGACCAGCCCGACGACCCGGCCGCGCGCGGCGGGCGGGGCGAGCGACGCGGCGAAGGCCACCAGCGTCTGCGTGACGACCGCGAGCAGCCCCATCGCGGCCATTCCCGCGAGCAGCACCGCCGCGGTCGGCGCGGCGGCCACCACCGCCAGCGCCGCCACCAGCAGCAGCAACTGGGCCACGACGAGCCGTCTGCGGTCGGCCATGTCGCCCAGCGGCACGAGCAGGAAGAGCCCGATCCCGTATCCGACGTGCGTGAGGGTGACGATGCCGCCGACGAGCGCCGGGCTCATGGCGAGGTCGTCGCCCATGGCCACCAGGAGCGGCTGGGAGAAGTAGACGTTGGCCACCGCGGCGCCGCAGGCGACGGCGAACAGCATGACGACGCCGCGGGACAGGGCGGGTCTCTCTTCGCTACGCGCTTCGGCCCGCCGGGTCGCGGCGTCGGCTCTGCCGGGCATGGGCACTCCCCCTCGATTTGGTTTCATCTTGCTACCAGCAAGACGGTAGCCCGGCTTGGTAGCATGTTGCAACCGACTTTGAGAGGAGACCGCCATGGTGGCCAGGACGCGCTTCGACGACAGCGAATGCCCCGTCGCCCGGTCCGTGGACGCGATCGGCGACTGGTGGTCGCTGCTGATCGTGCGGGACGCCTTCGACGGCAGCAGGCGGTTCGGGGAGTTCCAGCGCGGTCTCGGGGTGGCGAAGAACATCCTCACCGCGCGGCTGCGCACCCTCGTCGACGGCGGCGTCCTCGCCTCCGTCCCCGCCTCGGACGGCAGCGCCTACCGCGAGTACGTGCTGACGCCGAAGGGCGAGGCGCTCTTCCCCGTCATCGTGGCGCTGCGGCAGTGGGGCGAGGAGAACGCCTTCGCGCCCGGCGAACCGCACTCGGAGCTGCTCGACCGGCGGGAGGGGCGGCGCCTGCGCGGCCTCGAGGTGCTGTCGGCGGACGGGCGGCGGCTGCGTCCCGGCGAGACCGAGGTACGCAAGGTCCCGGCCGGGTGACGCGCGGGTGGCACCGGCCCCGGGCGCCTCAGGACCAGGCGCCCGCGAGCCAGGCGGCCCACAGCGCGACGGGCACCGCGAACGTCAGCAGGCGCAGCGCACCGTCCGCCGTCGCGGCGGCGGCGCGGTGCGGCGGCCAGGGCAGGGGGCGTACGCCGGGATCCGTGCCCGGCAGCGGGGTTCCGGCGGCCGCGGCGGCCGTCGCCGCCAGGGACGCGGCGGCGCGCCCGGCCGGAGTCTGCTCGTCCGGTACGTCACGGGGGCCGCCCGCGCCGTCCACACCGGCCGCACCGTTTACGCCGGCCGCGCCGCCCGGGACGTCCCCCGGCGGCACCTCCGCGCCCAACTCCCGGGCCACGTCCAGGAGGAGCGCCCGCTGCCGGGCATGCGTCCCCCGGTCCGGCTTCCCGCCCGGCCGGCCCGCGCGCGCCGCGCCGGGGGCGCCGGCCCGTAGCACGAAGGCGGACGCCTCGTCGTACACCGCGTACAGCGCCCCGCCGTCCCGCTCAGGGCCCGGCGCGACCGCCGCCGGCAGCGCCGCGTCCCGGTCCGCCGCGCGCAGCAGCGCCGCCGCCCCGCGCAGCGCGGCCGCCGCCTCCGCACCGCCGAGGACCCGGCCCCCGCCCGCGACCGTCGTACGCACCGCGGCCCCCGCCGCACCGCCCGGCACCACCAGCGACACCGCACCCCGCTCGGCGACCACCCAACTGCCGCCCCGCGGCCGGAACCCGCGCCGCCGCAGCCAGTACCCCGCCACGCTCGCCGCGCCGACGACCGCCGCCGCGCCGAGCAGCCACGGCACCGGCACGTCCCCGGTGATCCGCAGCAGCACCAGCAGGGCGTACGCCGCCGTGAACCGCGGCCACGTGCCCGGCAACCCGCCGTACGGCGGGCTCCACTCCCGTGCGCCCCGCGGCAGCCAGGCGTACGGGCTCGTGCCACCGCTCGCGCTCATGCGCCGCATCCTCCCACGCGCCGCACGCCCCCAACCACGGCGCCACAGCGGCACCTCCGCGACGTCTCCGCGGCACCTCCGCGACGTCTCCAGGCACGCGGAAGGGCCCGCGGCACACGCCGCGGGCCCTTCCGAACGGCAGCAGGGCACGGCGAGCGCGGTGAGCCGCGCTCGCCCGCCGCGCTCAGCCCTTGCGGGCCTTGACCTCACCGGTGAGCTGCGGGACGACCGCGAACAGGTCGCCGACGACGCCGTAGTCGACGAGGTCGAAGATCGGCGCCTCGTTGTCCTTGTTCACGGCCACGATCGTCTTCGACGTCTGCATCCCGGCCCGGTGCTGGATCGCGCCGGAGATGCCGGCCGCGATGTAGAGCTGCGGCGAGACCGTCTTGCCGGTCTGGCCGACCTGGTGCGAGTGCGGGTACCAGCCGGCGTCCACCGCCGCCCGGGAGGCGCCCACGGCCGCGCCGAGGGAGTCGGCGAGTTCCTCGATGATGCGGAAGTTCTCCGCGCCGTTGACGCCGCGGCCGCCGGAGACGACGATCGCCGCCTCGGTCAGCTCGGGGCGGCCCGTCGACTCGCGCGGGGTCCGGCCCACGACCTTCGTACCGGCAGCGGACTCGCCGAAGCCGAACGTCAACTGCTCCACGGCGCTCTCGACCGGGGCGGCCTCGGGGGCGGCGGAGTTGGGCTTGACGGTGATGACGGGGGTGCCGCGCGAGACGCGCGAGCGGGTGGTGAACGCGGCGGCGAACACGGCCTGCGTGGTGACCGGGCCGTCGTCGCCGGCCTCGACGTCCACGGCGTCGGTGATGATGCCGGAGCCGATTCGCACCGCGAGGCGGGCGCCGATCTCCTTGCCCTCCACCGACGAGGGCAGCAGTACGGCGGCCGGCTGCACCGCGTCGTAGGCGGCCTTCAGGGCGTCGACCTTCGGTACGACGAGGTAGTCGGCGAACTCGGCGGCGTCGGCCGTCAGCACGCGCACCGCGCCGTGCTCGGCGAGCACGGGCGCCGCGGCGTCGACGCCGGGGCCCAGGTGGACGGCGACCGGGTCGCCGATCCGGCGGGCGAGGGTCAGCAGCTCCAGCGTCGGCTTGCGCACGGCGCCGTCGACGTGGTCGACGTAGACGAGGACTTCAGTCATGGATCTCGTTCTCCTGCGATACGAGGGCGGAAGGCGGAACGGCGAAGGGGGTGCGGGGCCTCAGATGAACTTCTGGCCCGCGAGGAACTCGGCGAGCTGCTTGCCGCCCTCGCCCTCGTCCTTGACGATCGTGCCGGCGGTGCGCGCCGGGCGCTTCGTGGCGTCCTCGACCTTGGTCCAGGCGCCCGCCAGGCCGACCTCCTCGGCGTCGATGCCCAGGTCGTCCAGGTCCAGGGTCTCCACCGGCTTCTTCTTCGCCGCCATGATGCCCTTGAACGACGGGTAACGGGCCTCGCCCGACTGGTCGGTCACGGACACGACGGCCGGCAGCGCCGCCTCCAACTGCTCGCTCGCGGCGTCGCCGTCGCGGCGGCCGGTGACCTTGCCGTCGGCGACGGCGACGGCGGAGAGCTGGGTCACCTGGGGCACGCCCAGGCGCTCGGCGAGGATCGCGGGCAGCACGCCCATCGTGCCGTCGGTCGAGGCCATGCCGCAGACGACGAGGTCGTAGCCGACGTGCTCGACGGCCTTGGCCAGGACCAGCGAGGTGCCCATGACGTCGGTGCCGTGCAGCTCGTCGTCCTCGACGTGCACGGCCTTGTCGGCGCCCATGGACAGGCCCTTGCGCAGCGCGTCGCGCGCGTCCTCGGGGCCCACGGTCAGCACCGTGATCTCCGCGTCGCCGGCGGCCTCGGAGATCTGCAGGGCCTGTTCGACCGCGTACTCGTCCAGCTCCGACAGCAGGCCGTCGACGGCCTCGCGGTCGGTGGTCAGGTCATCGGAGAAGTGCCGGTCGCCGGTGGCGTCGGGCACGTACTTCACACAGACAACGATCCTCAAGCTCACGCCGGCTCTCCCACCGCTTCGTATCGAGACACTGCCGTGCTGGCAGCATAGGCGTCATCGACGGCTGCCACCGGGCGGATCCGGTGGTCGCCGTCCAGTTTATTACTCGCCAGTAAACCCGTGCGAGCGCCCTTCGCTCAAGGTCGACCGGCTGTGACATTTCCTACCCGTTCCGCCCGCCTCGGCTCCTCCGTGATCGCCGCTCCCAGCGCGGCGATGACGTCGGCCTTGCGCGGCAGGCCCGCGGCACGTCGTACGACCCGGCCGTCCGCGTCCAGCACGAGGACGGTCGGCGTCCTCGTCACCTCCAGCCTGCGGACGAGCCCGAGGTGGCTCTCGGCGTCCACGTCCACGTACGCCACGCCCGCGACCATGCCCGCCACGTCCGCGAGGACGCGCCGTGTGGCCGCGCAGGGGCGGCAGAAGGCGCTGGAGAACTGCACGAGCGTGGCCCGCTCCCCCAGCGCTTGCGCGTCGAGGTCCGCCGCCGTCAGCCGCTCCACCCGCTGCCCCACCGCCCGCTCGGCCGCCGCCCGTTCCGTCCCCGCTCGTTCCGTCGCCGCCCGTTCCGTCGTGCCGTCCGCCATGCATTCCAGCATGCAGCACCGCCGCGTGGTCAATGACAAGATCCCGTCACGCCGAAGGGGTGGGTCTGGCGCGGGGCGCACACGTCGTGCACGATCGGGGTGTACGCACCTACGCACGCGTAACTTCCGCCGGGAGCTCCTGACCCTCCGGGCCGGAGAAGGGACCAGCCCGGCATGGCAGACCTCGTGTACCCGCCCGTCGTCGGCATCTGCAGAACCGCCTTCAAGGCGATGGACCTGCGGATCGACCTGAAGGGCCAGGAGCACGTGCCGCGCCGCGGCGGCGCGGTCCTGGTGAGCAACCACATCAGCTACCTGGACTTCGTCTTCTGCGGCTACGCGGCCCGGCCGGCGAAGCGCTTCGTGCGCTTCATGACCAAGGAGTCGGTCTTCCGCCACCGCGTCTCGGGACCGCTGCTGCGCGCGATGAAGCACATCCCGGTCGACCGCGCGCAGGGCGGGCAGGCGTTCGCGCACGCGCTCAAGGCGCTGCGCTCCGGCGAGGTCGTCGGGGTCTTCCCGGAGGCGACGATCTCGCAGTCGTTCACGCTGAAGTCGTTCAAGTCGGGCGCCGCGCGGCTCGCGCAGCAGGCGGGGGTGCCGCTGCTGCCGATGGCGGTGTGGGGGACGCAGCGGATCTGGACCAAGGGCCGGACGCGGGACTTCGGGCGGAACCACCTGCCCATCACGATGCGCCTGGGCGCGCCGGTGCCGACCGGGGACGGGGTCGCGGACGCGCCGGCCGGGGCGGCGCAGGAGGACGCGGAGAAGCTGACGGAGCGGCTCAAGGGGCGGATCCAGGAGCTGCTGGAGGCGGCGCAGCACGCGTACCCGGACCGCCCGCGGGGGCCGGAGGACGACTGGTGGCAGCCGGCGCACCTGGGCGGCAGCGCGCCGGCGCCGGGGGTCTGAGCGGCGGGCGGCCGGGGGCCGCACGGCGGGCGCCGGGGCTGCGCTGCGGGGGCCGGAGCTGCGCGGCGGAGGGCCGGGGCGTATCGCCGGACCTGCCTCGACGGGCCGTAGCCTCACCCTCGATCTCGATCTCGATCTCGATGTCAGGTCGAGGGTGAGGTTCAGGGTGGCGGGCCGGCCTCAGGCCGGGTCGCGGATCTCGATCTCGGCGCCGGGCGAGCTCTTCTGCAGCGCCTCGGCCAGCTCCTCGGCCGCGGCGGTCAGCTCCTCGTACGTCATCGGCTCCTGCCGCTCCAGCAGGAACAGCGCGTTCGTGGAGTCCTCGGTGAGGCGGGTACGGACGCCCTGGCGCCAGTTCCAGCGGCGGCAGGTGACGCCCGCGCCGTCGCGCCAGACGACCTCGCCGGCGTCGGGGTGCTCCTCGTCGAAGCGCTCCTCGCCGGTGGCGCGGATGAGGTGCATGTCGCCGTCGGTCTGGTCGGTGTCCTCGCCGCCGACGGGGACGAGGTGGGCGACGCTGACGGCGTTGTAGATGTCGACCAGCCGGTTGATGCGCGGCAGGCCGGCGTCGGCAAGGGCGCGGCGGGCGAGCGCCTCCGCGGAGTTGCGGAACTTGGACGGCTTGGCGCCGAAGGCGGCGTACGCGGCCCGCCACGCCTGCATGTGCGGGTCCTGCTGCGGCGGGGTGTCGCCGAGGCGCGCGGCGAGGCGGCGGGCGGCGTCGTCGAGGAGCGCGGCGCCTGCGGCGTCGCTGGGGCCGCCGACGAGGCCACGGGCGACGACGGTGACGTGGGCGAAGCCGGGGGCGAGGGCGCGTACGTCGTCGGCGACGTGGGTGCGGAGGGTCATGCGGTCCTTCTGTTCTCGGGGCGGGTCGGGGGCTGGTGGGCCGCGGTGGTGCCGGGGCGTACGGCACGGTACGGGAGGCGGGTCCGCGGGGGTGCCGCGGGCGGCGGCTTTGTCAGTGGGGCGGCCTACCCTTGGGCGGGTGTGCGGGGTTGTGTGGGGGTTTTGGAGTTTTCGGGGGTGTGCAAGCCGGCACGGGCGTGCAGTCCGGCGCGGGCGTGGGGTGCGGCGCGAGCGTGGGGCCGGGGCGGGTGCGGGGGCCGGGGTTACAGGGCGGTGGGGAGGATGCGGTCCAGGTGGCGGCGGTCGGTGGCCGCGTGGAGCGCTTCGAGCGTAGCCGGGTGGGGCGTCGCCCGGACCAGCAGGTCGTCGCGCTCGCCCGCGGACGGGTCCGGGGCGAAGGCCAGTTGCTCGCGGTCGAGGCGGAACTGCGCGTCCACGCCCGGCTTGTTGCCGCGCGGGTCCTGGCGGATCCAGTCGCGCCCCGGCAGCCGAAGCGCGACCAGGCCGTGCAGTACGCCGAGGTGCTGGTAGCAGAAGCCGGCCGGTATGCCCTGCGCGCGCAGCAGGGCGACGAGGGCATGGGCCTTGGCGTAGCAGATCCCCGTACGGGCCTTCAGCACGTCCGAGGCGCGGCAGGTGACGCGGAGGTCCCCGGCGTCGTTGGAGTGGGGGATGGTGTCCCGTATGAACTCGTAGGCCCCCTTGGCGTACGCTTCCGGCGCCTCCGCGACCTCGCGCAGCCGGTACGCGGTCCCGGCCACGAGCGGGTGCTCGTGGTCGACGACCGCGTCGGCGGCGAGGTACGCGGACAGGTCGGGCCGCTCCTGCTGGAGTTCCATGCAGAGGAGCGTATAGGCATGCGGCGGTTACGTCCTCCGCATTTCCTCCGCGATCGCGGCGACGAAGGTGTCGACGTCCTCCTCCGTGGTGTCGAAGGAGCACATCCAGCGCACCACGCCGTCCGCCTCGTCCCAGAAGTAGAAGCGGAAGTCCTTCTGCAACGCCAGCGACACGTCGTGCGGCAGCCGGGCGAAGATGCCGTTGGCCTGCACGGGGTGCAGCACCTCGACGCCGTCGACGCCGCGTACGCCGTCGGCGAGGCGGGCGGCCATCGCGTTGGCGTGGCGGGCGTTGCGCAGCCACAGGTCCCTGGCGAGCAGCGCCTCGAACTGGGCCGAGACGAAGCGCATCTTGGAGGCGAGCTGCATCGAGAGCTTGCGCAGGTGCTTCATCGCGCGTACGGCGCCGGGGTCGAGCACGACGACGGCCTCGCCGAGGAGCATGCCGTTCTTCGTGCCGCCGAAGGAGAGGATGTCGACGCCGGCGACGTTGGTGAACGCGCGCATCGGCACGTCCAGGCTCGCCGCCGCGTTGGCTATCCGGGCGCCGTCGAGGTGGACGCGCATGCCGCGGCGGTGCGCGTGGTCGCAGATGGCGCGGATCTCGTCCGGGGTGTAGACCGTGCCGTACTCGGTGGCCTGGGTGATCGAGACGACCTGCGGCATGGCACGGTGCTCGTCGTCCCAGCCGCGCGCCTCGCGGTCGATCAGCTCGGGGGTGAGCTTGCCGTCCGGGGTGGGTACGGTCAGCAGCTTCAGTCCGCCGACGCGCTCGGGGGCGCCGCACTCGTCGACGTGGATGTGCGCGGTGTCCGCGCAGATCACCGCGCCCCAGCGGTCGGTGACGGCCTGGAGCGCGACGACGTTGGCGCCGGTGCCGTTGAACACCGGGTAGACGTCGGCGTCCATGCCGAAGTGGCCGCGGAAGACGTGCTGCAGGTGGGCGGTGTAGTCGTCCTCGCCGTAGCTGACCTGGTGGCCCCCGTTGGCCAGGGCGAGCGCGGCGAGGATCTCCGGGTGCGCGCCGGCGTAGTTGTCGCTGGCGAAGCCGCGCGCCGCCGGGTCGTGGCGGCGCTTGGCGTCGGTGCGCGGAGCCTGTCCCGCGGCTCCCGTGGTCGTCGTGGTCATGGCCGGGCGGTGAGCCACAGGCGGGTCCCGTTCAGTTCTTGCGCGGGCCGGTCCCAGACCTCCGCGATGTTGTCGGCAAGGTCGTCCACGTCGGTGAAGCCGGTGAACTTGGCGTTCGGCTTGGCTTTGCGCATCGCGTCGTTCACCAGCGCCTTGACCACCAGGATGACGGCCGCTCCCGCGGGCCCGTCCAGCCCCTCGGCCTCCCCGGCCTTGCGGAAGCCGTCGGCCATGGCCAGCGTCCACGCCTCGGCGCCGGCCTTGGCGGCGGCGTACGCGGCGTTGCCCGCGGTGGGCTGGCTGGCGCCGGCGGCGCTGACGAGGACGTAGCGGCCGCGGTCGCTGCGGCGCAGCGGCTCGTCGAACGCGAGGGAGGTGTGCTGCACGGTACGCAGGAGCAGGTCGTGCAGCACGGTCCAGTCGGCCAGGTCGGTGGTGGCGAAGGAGCGCGAGCCGCGCCAGCCGCCGACGAGGTGGACCAGGCCGTCGACGCGGCCGTAGTCCTTCTCGATGCGCTCGGCCCAGGCGTGGGCGGCGTGCAGGTCGAGCAGGTCGACCGTGTCGCCGGTGACCTGCGCCGCGCCGCCACCCGCGGCCCGCGCCGCGCTCACGGACTCGGCCAGCCGCTCGGCGTCCGCGTCGCAGCCGACGAGGACCGCGCCGGCCTTGGCGAGCCGGCACAGCGCAGCCCGGCCCGCGGGCCCGCCCGCTCCCGCCACGGCCACGACGGCGCCGGTCAGCGGCCCGCTGTTTCCGTTACTGCCGTTTGCCCCGGGGCTCATGACGATCTCCTCCTCCGCTGCCCTGCCGACCGCGGGGTCCGTCACGCGGCGTCCGCCAGTTCCGCGGTCTCGGCCGTGATGCCCCGCGTCGACTCGATCACCTTGCGCAGCTTCTTGGCAAGGGCCTCATAGAACATGCTGAGGGGAAACTCGTCGGGCAGCACGTCGTCCACGAGTTTCCGCGGCGGCTTTGCCAGGTCCAGGGCGTCGGGGCCCTTGGCCCAGGTGGAGCCGGGGTGCGGGGCCAGGTAGGTGGACACCAGGTCGTACGCCTTGAACCAGTGAACCAGCTTCGGGCGGTCGATGCCCTCGCGGTACAGCGTCTCGATCTCGTTGCGCAGCCGTCCGGTGACCTCGCGGGCCAGGTCCCAGTCGACGGACAGCCGGTTGTCGGTCCAGCGCAGCGCGTCGTGCTTGTGCAGGTACGCGAAGAGGAGCTGGCCACCGAGACCGTCGTAGTTGCGGTTGCGCTCGCCGGTGACGGGGAAGCGGAACAGCCGGTCCATGAGCACCGCGTACTGCACGTCGCGGCCCTGCGGGAAGCCGTCGGCGGCGAGCTTGCCGGCCTCGTGGAAGGCGGTGAGGTCGCAGCGCAGCTCCTCTATGCCGTACATCCAGAACGGCTGCCGCTGCTTGATCATGAAGGGGTCGAACGGCAGGTCGCCGTGGCTGTGCGTACGGTCGTGGACCATGTCCCACAGCACGAACGTCTGCTGGGCGCGCTCCTGGTCGGTGAGCAGGCCGCGGGCCTCTTCGGGCAGCTCGAGACCGGTGGCCCCGGCGGCGGCGGTGCTGACGCGGCGGAAGCGGGCGGCCTCGCGGTCGCAGAAGATGGCGCCCCAGGTGAAGCGCGGGGGGACCTCGCGCATGGCGATGGTCTCGGGGAAGAGCACGGCGGAGTTCGTGTCGTACCCGGCGGTGAAGTCCTCGAAGGTGATGCCGAGGAACATGGGGTTGTCGTAGCGGGTGCGCTCCAGCTCGGCGAGCCAGCCGGGCCAGACGACGCGGATGACGACGGCCTCGAAGTTGCGGTCCGGGTTGCCGTTCTGGGTGTACATGGGGAAGACGACGAGGTGCTGCAGCCCGTCGGCCCGGTGGTCCGCGGGGTGGAAGGCGAGCACCGAGTCCAGGAAGTCGGGCACGCCGAAGCCGCCGGCGGCCCACCGGCGCAGGTCGGCGACGACGGCGTCGTGGTACGCGGCGTCGTGGGGCACCAGCGGGGACAGCTCCCGTACCGCGGCGGCGGCGCGCTCGACCGCGTCCTCGACGGCGGGACGCGCCGGTGCGCCCTCGGCCTCGAAGTCGATCGAACCGTCCTTTGCCTGCCAGGGGCGGACCTCCTCGACGGCCGCCTTGAGCCGCTCCCAGGCGGGGTGCTCGACTACGCGCGGGGCGTCCGCGGCGGACAGAACGTCACCTTCCGCGGTTGCGGAAGCAAGAATTTCCGTCATGGACCACTCCTACGTTAAGAACTTCCTGTTTCCCCACCGTATCTCTGCACCAGGACCTCCCTCAAGCGGGCCTCCGGGAAACCTTGCGCAGCTCGCGGGTACGGAACGTAAATCTTCCGGCGATCCGTGGTTTACCCCCTGGCCCTTCCCGTTCCCCACGCCGTACGGGTGCCCGGGCAGCCGCGCGGGGCGGCCCTCCCACCTCCGGGTGACCCCGCCCGCGGCTCCGCGTCGACCCGCCGTGCGGACCCGCGCACGACCGGTGTCGATCTCCCCGAATTGGCCTAGGCTTTGCGCCAGTCTGTGACGGACCGCCGACGGAGGGCGAGAGCGCAGTGTCATTTCTGACCATCGGTCACCGCGGGTTGATGGGCGTCGAGCCGGAGAACACGATCCGCTCCTTCGTTCGCGCGGATCGCGAGGGCATGGACGCCATCGAGCTCGACGTGCATCTGAGCAAGGACGGCCACCTGGTCGTCATGCACGACCCCGACGTGGACCGCACGACGGACGGCGAGGGCCCCATCGCCGACTTCACGCTCGCCGAGCTGCGCGAGCTGGACGCCGGCCAGGGCGAGCGCGTCCCGACCTTCGACGAGGTGGTCGAGGCGGTGAAGGGCCGGCTGCAGGTCGAGATCAAGGACGCCGCCGCGGCGAAGGCCCTCGCCGGGGCCATGACCGCGCACGACCTCGTCGGCCGCGTCGAGGTGCTGTCGTTCCACGACGAGGCGCTGGCGGAGATGCGGCAACTGCTGCCCGACGTGCCGCGGGTGCTGGTCGCCAGCCACTACGGGCTCGGGGTGGTCGACCGCGCCCGCGAGGTCGGCGCGGTCATGCTGTCGCTGAACATCCGCCGGCTGACGCTGGAGCTGGCCGACCGCGCGCACGACGCGGGTCTGAAGGTCATCGCCTGGACCGTCAACACCCCCGAGGAGCTGAAGCTCGCCCGCGGCCTGGGGCTGCAGGGCGTGGTGACGGACTTCCCCGGGATGAAGCACTCGGTGCGCTTCACCGCCTGACCCGCCGCGCGCCCCCTGCGCCCGCTCCTTGCGCCTGTGCGCTCGCGTGCGGGCGCAGTCGTGCGGGCAGCCTTCCGTCAAAGCGCCCTGCACTCCGGGCCGGCACCGGCCGGCCGCCGCAGTCGTGCCGCGGGGCCGCCGCCGTCGTCGTCCGAGGGGGCCCGCGGATGCACGGACCGCCGCTCGCCGGCCTGCTGCTGACCGCGCTCTGCGCGGGCGTCGCCGGGCTGTGTCTGCTACGGATGCGGGCCGTCGCCGCGGAGGAGCGGCGCGGCGCCGCGGGGGACGCGCTCATGGGTCTGGGGATGGCGGCGATGGCCCTTCCCGCGGGGCTGCCGGGGCCCGCGGCGTGGACGGCGGGTGCGTTCGCGGTGGTCTTCGGCGCCGCGTTCGTACGGGCCGTGCTGCCGCTGCGCGCCGCCGGGCACCATCTGCACCACGCGATCGGGGCGCTGGCGATGGTGTACATGGCGGTGGCCATGGGCGCGGCCGGCCACGGCGGGCACGGCGCCGCCGCCGGGCTGCCCGCCGTCACCGCGGGGCTGCTTGCGTACTACGTGCTGTATGTGCTGCACGGGGGGCTGAGGCCGGTCGCCGCGGGAGCAGGGGGTCCGCGGGGGCCGGTCCCGGCCGGGACGGGGACCGTCGCGGGGTGGGCGGCGCGGCCCGAGCTGGCCGGTGCGTGCCGGGTCTGCATGGGGACGGGCATGGTCGCCATGCTCCTCGCCCTCTGACTGCCCGGTGTCGTCCGTCACTTCACGGGCGGACACGTACCGGCCGGCGCCCCGGCTCCGTACGCTGATCACATGGTGATCCCGCTCACGCTGCTCGCCTTCGCCGTCGTCGCCGCCGCGGTCGCGCCCCGGCTGCTGACCCGTGCCGCGTGGGCGGACCGCGAGCCGGTGCTCGCGCTGTGGGTGTGGCAGTGCGTCGTGGCCGCCGTGCTGCTGTGCTGCGGGCTGGCCATGTCGCTGAGCGCCGCCGTGGCCTGGGCGCAGGTGCACAGCGGGGTCTTCGCCCCGGCGCCGGCCGCGGTGCGGGACGCGTACGGCGACGCCACCGGCGCCACCTGGGCCGCGGTGCTCGCCGTGGCGCTGGCGGCGGGCGGGCTGTGGACGTCCGTGATGTTCGTACGCGAGGTCCGTACCGCCCGGGTGCAGCGCCGCCGGCGCCGCGAGGAGCTGCGCCGCCGGGCGCCGCTGCTGCCCGGCGAGGACACCGGCGCCGAGCGGCTGGTGGTGCTGGAGGGCGAGCGCCCCGACGCCTGGTGGCTGCCCGGCGGGCAGGCCGCCCAGCTCGTCATCACCACGGCCGCCCTGCGGCGGCTGAAGAAGCGCCAGCTCGACGCGGTGCTCGCGCACGAGCAGGGGCACAGCCGGGCCCGCCACCACTGGCTGCAGCACTGCGCGGGCGCGCTCGCGGGCGTACCGAGCTTCCCGGTCTTCCGGGCCTTTCGCGACGAGGTGCACCGGCTGTGCGAACTGGCCGCGGACGACGTCGCCTCGCGCCGCTTCGGACGGATGACGTTCGCCACCGCACTGGTCGAACTCAACGAGGAGCGCGGCGTGTTCGGCCCCGGGCCCGGCCACGGCCACCACGCCCACCTCCCGCAGCGCGTCGACCGGCTGCTCGCGGCGGCGCCGCGGTTCACCCCGGCCCGCCGGCTGCGGCTGACCTTCGCCGCGCTGGCGGCGCCCGCCGTACCGCTGCTGGTGGCTTTCGGCCCCGGGCTCAGCGCGCTCGCGTAGGGTCGGCGTCGTGACAGCCGCCGCGCCGCGCCACGCCTCCCCCGCCCTGCGCCTCACCGCCGCCGTCCTCACGCTGCTGAGCGTCCTGCTCACGGTGCTGGTGGCCGCCACCTGGCAGCCGCTGATGGACGCCGACGGCACCGTGGCCCGGCGGCTGCACTCCGCCGCCCTGTCGGAACCGGGCTGGACCAAGGCGAACCGGATCATGACCGACTGGGTCTGGGACCCCGCGACCATGCGGCTGCTGATCCTGGCCGTGATCCTTTGGCTGCTGTGGCGCGGCGCGCGGCGGCTGCCGCTGTGGCTGGCGAGCGCGGTCGCGGTGGGCTGGGTGCTGCAGTACGCCCTGAAGGCGGGGGTCGGCCGGGACCGGCCGAAGTGGGCCCACCCGGTGGACTCCGCCTCGCACGCCGCCTTCCCCTCCGGCCACGCGATGACGGTCGCGCTGGTCTGCGGCCTGCTGCTGTGGGTGCTGAGCCGCACGCCCGGCGTGCCGGCGGGCCTGCGGTACGCCGCGTGGACGGCCGCGGCCGTGTCGGTGGCGGGCGTGTGCTTCACCCGGGTGTGGCTGGGGGTGCACTGGATGAGCGACGTGATCGGCGGCGCCCTGATGGGCGCGGCCGTCGCGGCGATCGCGGCGGTGGCGTACGGCGCGGTGGAGCGGTCCCCGCGCGACGAGCGGTCGGAGGTACGCGGATGAGCCCCAAGGCAGTGCTCTTCGACTTCTCCGGGACGCTGTTCCGCATCGAGCCCGCGGTGCGGTGGCTGCGCGCGGCGCTCGACGCCTCGGGGGTGGCCGCCGACGACGCCGCGGTCGTGCGGTACGCGGCCGCGCTGGAGCGCGCGGGGGCGCTGCCCGGCGGCAGCTTCCCCGAGCGCGTACCGGAGTCGCTGGCGGAGCTGTGGCGGACCCGGGACCGGAGCATGGAGCGGCACCGGGCGGCCTACACGGGCCTGGCCCGGCTGGTCCCGCTGCCGTGGCCGGACGGGATCTACGAGGCGCTGTACGAGCGGCACATGGCGCCGGCGGCGTGGGACCCGTACCCCGACGCGGCGGCCGTGCTGCGCCGGCTGCGGGAGCGCCGGGTGCGGGTGGGGGTGGTGAGCAACATCGGCTGGGACCTGCGGCCGGTGTTCCGCGCGCACGGGCTCGACGCGTACGTGGACGCGTACACGCTCTCGTACGAGCACGGGGTGCAGAAGCCGGACGCGCGGCTGTTCCGGGTCGCGTGCGAGGCGGTCGGGCGGGCGCCGGAGGACGTGCTGATGGTCGGCGACGACCGCCGCGCCGACGGCGGCGCCACGGCGCTGGGGTGCGGCTACTTCCCGGTGCACCACCTGCCTGCCGCCGAACGCCCGGACGGGCTGCGGCCGGTGCCGGCGCTCGTCGGCTGACAGCGCGTAAGGCCGCCGCCAGCGCGGGAGTCCGGCTTCAGGCGGCCGGCATCTCGGCGGCCGGGTGGATGGCCAGCTTGAACTGCGCGTGGGTGATGCGCGCGCTCCGCCCGCCGTTGTGGCGGACGAGGAACGCCAGCGGGGTGCGCGGCCGGACGAAGATCTCGTGGTGCTTGTGGCGGTACTCGCCGCCCGGGGTGCCGGCGTGGTCCTCGGTGGCGGTGGCGTCGTAGCCGCCGGCGAGACCGAGCGGGTCGCGGACGAACCGGTCCCGGACCTCGGTGTAGTCGCCCGTCTCCCAGTACACCATCGCGGTCAGCGACCCCCAGCCCTCCCGGCTCGGCCAGATCAGGCCGGAGCGGCGGTCCGGGAAGGAGGACCGCTTGCCGTCCGGCTGGGCCGCCTGGTGCATGCCGTGGGCGTCGAACGACTCGCGGGAGCCGTACGGGAAGCGGACGATGTGGTACTCGCCGTCGGCGGGTATGACCTGCGGTTTGTCGACGATGAGCGAGCAGATGTAGACAGCCATGCGACTCCCGTTCGGGGTGGGGAAGTGCACGGCACAGTGGACTCCGTACACCGTCCTGTCAAGGAGCGGTGCCGGGGTCCGCGAGGATGACGGGGATGCGGGAGCGGACGTAGTCGCGGGCCAGCGTGGCGCGGCGCAGCCGCCACAGCGGGGCGGTGCGCGCCGGGTGTTCGGCGTAGCGCCGGTCGCGGATGTCGTCGACCAGGGCCGCGGGGGCGCCGGTGGCGGCGAGCACGTCGAGGGCCTCGCCCTTGGTGATCAGGCGGCCCTCGCGCAGGGTGACGCCGGCGCGGGCGACGGTGATCGGGCCGAGGTCGACCCAGACGTCGCGCAGCCACCGCCGCCGCCGCGAGGCGGTGGCCGGCAGCCAGTACTCGGCGAGGTCCTTGCGGATGAACGCGGTCAACTCCGCGTCCGGCAGCGGCGGGAGCAGCCCGGAAGGGCCGGGACCGTGCAGCACCAGCGCGCCGGTGTGCAGCTCGCGCCGGGTGACCGGGGTGACGGGGCGGCTGAACAACTCGGCGTGGGCCCAGGTGAGGTGGTCGAGGCCGGCGCCGGCGAGGCGGTCCACGGCGACGTACGAGCAGTGCAGCTTGGCGGCGAGCGGCACCTCGCTGTGGAGCCTGCGGTGCAGCGCCTCCAGCCGTCCGCGGGCGGCGGGGTCGGCGCCGACGTCATGGCGGACGACGGCGATGAGGTCCAGGTCGCTGCGGTACGGGCGGTAGTCGCCGAGGGCGAGCGAGCCGTGGGCCCACAGTGCTTCCAGCGGCACCGCGGCGCGCAGGGCGGCGAGGAAGCGGTCCAGGAGCGGCCGGGCGGCGTCGCGCGAGGTCACGTCAGGCCGCCAGCAGTTCGTCGAGGCCGGCGCGGGCCAGCTCCTCCAGCTCGTCGAGCGCGGCGCGGGCGCGGGCGGCGGTGCCGGGGTCGTGCTCGGGCAGGCCGCTGGCGACGAACTCGTCCTCGTCGAGCCGGAGCAGGGTCTGCCGGTCGCCGGAGAGCCACAGGTCGAGCTCCAGGTCGTGCACGGTGACCCGGTCCTCCTCGACGCGGGCGGGTCTGGCCACGTCGCAGTACCAGCCCTTGACGCGGCCGTCGGCGGCCCGGATCTCCTTGACCGAATACCAGCGGTCGCGCCAGAAGTGCTCGGTCCACACGTCGCCCTGCTCGAACCGGACGTACCCCGCGTCGCGCTCCTTCGGGCCGGCCCAAGGGGCCCGTACCACCGCGTGGTTGCCGTCGTCGCGGACGACGACCGCGGGGTAGCTCAGGCCCGGCCTGAGCTGTTTGACCAGCGTGACCTCGACCTCGCGGCCCGGTGTCAGCATGCCCATCCTCCCGTACGCGTCCCCCCGGGCACGGTACCGCAGCGGGCCGGCCGGCCACGGCAATTGGTGAGGCCCCGCGACGGGGGAGCGCGGGGCCTCACACCGTCAAACGGCCGACGGGGGCTCCGGGTTCCCGGCAGGACGAAAAAACTCCGCGCCGAGACATGGTGGGCTCAGGCGATCCCCCGCATCGCCCGAGCCCACCGCTCCACCCGGCACCGGGCGTGCTCGCCTCAGTACCGGAAGCCTCGCTGAGTATACTGGCTCTCAGCCAGTGAAGGCAGGAGTTACAGGATGTCCCCCCGCAGGCCCGCAGTCAATGAAGAACTCCGACGCCGTTCCAGGGAGCGTCTGCTGCAAGCCACGGTGGAGCTGGTGGACGAACGGGGCTTCGAGGGCACGACCTTGGGAGACATCGCGGAACGCGCGGGTTCCGCGCGCGGTCTGGTCTCGTACTACTTTCCCGGCAAACGCCAGTTGGTGCAGTCGGCCGTCCACCGGCTGATGCATCTTACGCTCGGGGCCGCCCTGGAGCGCCCGTCCCACACGGAGGACGGGCAGGAGCGGATGGCCCGCGCGATCGACGCGGTCCTGGGGCTCTCGCAGGACCACCCGGTGCTCATGCGGCACCACATGGCGGGCATCCTGCAGGCGGACGGCTTCATCCAGTGCGCGGAGCAGCAGCAGCTCGCGGTCCTGCTGCGCGAGACCGTGGCGTGCTGGGGCTCGCCCCACCCGGACACCGAGTACCCGATGCTGCGCGCCCAGCTCATGGGCGCGGTCTTCGCGCTGCTGCTGCCGGGAGTCCCGATGCCGCTCGACCGGCTGCGCGGCGAGTTGTTCCGGCGGTACGGGCTGGACTGGCACCTCGGCGTCCCGCCGGAGGGCGTGCTGCCCTTCGACGGGACGCCGGTGCAGGCCGCGCACCGGCGGTAGCCGCGGGAAGCGGCCACCGCCGGGTACGCGGCCCGGACGGTGCGCGGACCGGTGCCGACCGGCGAGGTGCCGGTCAGCGGTGCCCGCGGATCAGCGGTAGTCCGGCTGCGTCTGCGTGTTCAGCTCGGGCAGCCGCACCCAGCGCGCGCTGTCCGTGCGCCGGTCGTTGATCTTCAGGACGTCCAGGCCCTTGGCGATGTCGTTGGAGTAGACATAGCCGTTGTAGTAGTACGCGGACCAGGAACCGCCGGTGACGAGGGAGGTGTCCGAGAGCGGGCCGCGCTCGAAGTAGCCGATCTCCTTGGGCTTGCTGGAGTCGGTGAAGTCCCAGACGGAGACGCCGCCCTGGTACCAGGCCTGCACCATGATGTCGCGGCCGCCGGCCACCGGGACCAGCGAGCCGTTGTGCGCGACGCAGTTCTCGGTGTCCGCCTGGTGCCGCGGGATCTTGTAGTAGCTGCGGAAGATGAGTTCGGACTTCTTGCCGCGCTGCTTGAGGTCGTAGATCCCGTTGGCGCCCTGCTTCGGGCCGATCTCCTCGTTGCAGGTCGCGGCACCGCCGCCGCCCAGCTCGTCGGTGAAGACGACCTTCTTGCCGTCCTTGCTGAACGTCGCCGAGTGCCAGAAGGCGAAGTTCTCGTAGTCACTGACCTGATCGATGACCTTGGGCTTCGCCGGGTCGGAGATGTCCATCAGGATGCCGTCGCCCATGCAGGCGCCGGCCGCGAGGCCGAGCTTGGGGAAGGCGGTGATGTCGTGGCAACCGGTGGTGGCCGACTTGCCGGGGCTGCCCGGGTTGCCGCCCTCGGGGAACAGCACCGGGAAGTCGATGACCGCCGAGCGCTCCGGCGCGGACCGCGGCACCTTGACTATGGAGATGCCGTCGTGCGGCGGCTTGCAGTCGGGGAAGGTGTCGCTGGGCGAGTACGAGGAGACGTAGAGGTAGACGTCCCTGCGCTCCGGCACCATGGTGTGGGTGTGCGAGCCGCAGGCGGTCTCGACGGCGGCGACGTACTCGGGGTTGCGCTTGTCGCTGATGTCGAAGACCTTCATGCCCTCCCAGGAGTCCTTCTCCGTGGCGGGCTGGGTGGTGCTGTTGCAGGAGTCGTCGCTGCGCGACGAGTCGGTGGACAGGAACAGCAGGTCGCCCGAGACCGACACGTCGTTCTGCGAGCCGGGGCAGAGCACCTCGCTGACGACCTCGGGGCTCTTGGGGTTGGCGATGTCATAGATGACGAAGCCGTCGTAGTTGCCCGCGAAGGCGTAACGGCCCTGGAAGGCGATGTCGGAGTTGGTGCCCTGGAGGGCACCCTTGTCGAGGTGGGCGACATGCTCGATGTTGTCGCTCTTGTCGATCTCGTCCACGCCCGGCACGTCACCGCGCTCGATGGCGTCCTGCGCCTGCGAACGTTCGGTGCTGCTGAGCTTCTTGGGGGCGTTCGGCCCGTCGCCCGGGCCCGGCACCGCCGCCGCGGTGCCGGCGGTCAGCAGCGAGCCCACGAGCCCGATCAGGGCCGCGGCCGCGGCCAGACCTCTGCGCCGCGTTCGTGATCTGTGCAACGACGTCACGTGATTCCCTCCCAGTGGTACGCCTACGGCAGTTGAAATCAAGGCAGTATCCCGCCATGCATGTACAGAACAACAGACGGAAACACAGTTGTAATGGAAACTTTTGGTCCTGTCAGTACTCGGTCGTGCTAGACCTACCTGGCAACTCGCCGGAACCACCTGTACGGAGGTCACCTTGCGGCACCGTCGCGCGCTCGCCTCAGCCGTTCCGCTCACCGCCGCCCTGCTGCTGGCCGGCTGCACCGGGGGCGACTCGACCGACGACGCCGGGGACGGCGGCAAGGCGTCCGTCATCGCGCCCGGGAAGCCGGGTGAACAGGCGGCCACGATCCCCGCGGACGAGGTCGAGGAGGCGCGCGGCGACGACCGGCCCAACTCGTCGGACACCACGTACATGCGCGACATGATCGAGCACCACGGGCAGGCGATCGTGATGACCGACCTCGCCGAGGAGCACGCGGGCGCGAAGAACGTGCGCAGCATCGCCGAGCGGATCGCCGCCGGGCAGCAGCCGGAGATCGCGGTGATGGAGGCGTGGCTGGAGGAGAACCCGGGCGGCGGCGAGGACGGCCACGGCGGGCACGGGAGCGGGCACGAGGGGATGCCCGGGATGGCGAGCGAGGCGGACCTCGACCGGCTCCGGGCGGCGCGCGGCGGGGAGTTCGACGCGCTCTTCCTCAAGCTGATGATCGCCCACCACGAGGGCGCGGTGAAGATGGCCGAGGAAGTGCTCGGCAAGGGCAACAACGAGTACGTCGAGCAGTTGGCGACCGGAGTGATCGCGCAGCAGCTCAGCGAGATCGGCCGGATGGAGAAGCTGGCGTAGCTCCCCGGCCTGCGGTTCCGCGCGTCCCGGGGGCGTTGTCAGTGGCCGGGTGCAGACTGACCCGTAGTCGACGACGAGGTCGCACGGAGGTGGACCCTATGCAGGACGTGGTGCTGGCGGTCGGAACGCGCAAGGGGCTGTTCCTGGGACGGCGCCGGGCCGGCGCGTGGGAGCTGGACGGGCCCCACTTCAAGGCCCAGGCGATCTATTCGGTGGGCATCGACACCCGCGGCGCGGTGCCGCGGGTGCTGGCCGGGGGCGACAGCGCCCACTGGGGCCCGTCGGTCTTCCACTCCGACGACCTCGGCGCGACGTGGGAGGAGCCAGGGCAGCAGCCGGTGAAGTACCCGAAGGACACCGGCACTTCGCTGGAGCGGGTCTGGCAGTTGCAGCCCGCGGGGGCCGAGGCCCCCGGTGTGGTGTACGCGGGCACGGAGCCCGGCGGCCTGTTCAGGTCCGTGGACGGCGGCGAGACGTTCGAGCTGATGCGGTCGCTGTGGGACCACCCGACGCGGGAGAAGTGGGAGCCGGGCGGCGGCGGGCTCGCGGTGCACACGGTGGTCACCGACCCGCGGGACGCGGAGTCCGTGACGGTCGCCGTGTCCGCCGGCGGGGTGTACCGCACGGTGGACGGCGGGGCGAGCTGGGCCCCGTCGAACTCGGGCGTGCAGGTCGTCTTCCAGCCGGAGAAGTTCCCGGAGTTCGGCCAGTGCGTGCACAAGGTCGCGCGCGACGCCGTGGACCCGGACCGGCTCTATCTGCAGAACCACTGGGGCGTCTACCGCAGCGACGACGCCGGGGCCACCTGGACCGACATCGGCGCAGGACTGCCCTCGGACTTCGGCTTCGCCGTCGCGGCGCACCCCTCGCGCGCCGGCACCGCGTACCTCTTCCCCATCACCGCGGACGCCGACCGGGTGCCCGCGGAGAACCGCTGCCGGGTCTACCGCACGTCGGACGCCGGCGCGACCTGGGAGCCGCTGTCGGCCGGGCTGCCGGCCGAGGACCACTACGGCACGGTGCTGCGGGACGCGCTGTGCACCGACGACGCCGACCCCGCGGGGGTGTACTTCGGCAACCGCAACGGGGAGGTCTTCGCCAGCGCCGACGAAGGGGAGAGCTGGACGCAGCTCGCCGCGCACCTGCCGGACGTGCTGTGCGTACGGGCCGCGGCTGTCTGAGACGTGGCGGGTGGGGGTCCGTGGAGCCAGTAGAGTGACCGGCCATGGCTGGACGTCCTCTCCCCGACATCGTCGAAGCCGGCTGGGCCAAGGCCCTGGAACCGGTCGCCCAACAGATCGCCGCCATGGGCGACTTCCTCCGCGCCGAGGTCGCGGCGGGACGCACCTACCTGCCCGCGGGGCCGAACGTGCTGCGGGCCTTCCAGCAGCCGTTCGACGACGTACGGGTGCTCGTCGTCGGCCAGGACCCTTACCCCACCCCTGGCCACGCCGTG
The DNA here is from genome assembly GCF_042874195.1 of Streptomyces sp. NPDC004134. NCBI lineage: Bacteria > Bacillati > Actinomycetota > Actinomycetes > Kitasatosporales > Streptomycetaceae > Streptomyces > Streptomyces sp. NPDC004134. The sequence continues at coordinate 220,686 of NZ_JBIAMS010000002.1, forward strand.
GGCCTCAGCTTCTCCGTCGCCCCCGACGTGCGTCCGCTGCCCGGCAGCCTGGAGAACATCTTCCGCGAGCTGCACAACGACCTGGGCCACCCCCGCCCGGCCAACGGCGACCTCACGCCCTGGACCACGCAGGGCGTGCTGCTGCTCAACAGGGCGCTCACCACCGCGCCCAGGCGCCCCGCCGCGCACCGCGGCAAGGGCTGGGAGCAGGTCACCGAGCAGGCCATCCGGGCGCTCGCCGCCCGCGGCCGGCCGCTGGTGGCGATCCTGTGGGGCCGCGACGCGCGCAACCTGCGCCCCATGCTCAGCGACTACCCCGCCATCGAATCCGCCCACCCCTCCCCCATGTCCGCCGACCGCGGCTTCTTCGGCTCCCGCCCCTTCAGCCGGGCCAACGAGCTGCTGCAGAAGCAGGGCGCGGAGCCGGTGGACTGGACGCTGCCGACGAACGGATAGCCGCCATGACCAGCGCAACGGCCCGATGGGTGCTCGGCATCGACTCCGGCGGCTCCGGGCTGCGCATCGCCGCGGCGGCCGTGCCCGCGGACGGCGGCGACCCGGCGGAGAGCGACGCCGCGGTGGAGACCGCGGGCCCCGTCGCCACCGGGGACAACGGCATCGACGCCGACGACCTGCTCGGCAAGCTGCTGCCCGCCGCGCACCGGCTGCTGGACGCGGCAGGCGCCGAGTCGTTCGCCGCCGTGTGCGTCGGCGCCGCCGGCATGGCCAGCCTCGGCGCCGATCTGCGCGCCCGGCTGCCGCACGCCCTGGCGGACGCCCTCGGCGCAGGGCACCTGGCGCTCGCCGCCGACGGCGTCACCGCGTACGCGGGCGCCGTCGGGCAGCACCCCGGCGCCGTCGTCGCCGCCGGCACGGGCATGATCGCGGTCGGCACCGGGCTCGACGCGGCGGGGTGGCGGCGGGCTGACGGCTGGGGGCACCTGCTCGGCGACTGCGGGGGCGGCGCGTGGATCGGGCGGGCGGGTCTGGAGGCGGCGATGCGGGCGTTCGACGGCCGCCGCGGGGGCTCCGCGGCGCTGCTGGCCCGGATGGAGACGGTGTTCGGCACCGGTACGCAGATGCCGGGCATGCTGTACCCGCGGCCCGACCGCCCGGCGGTGCTGGCCTCGTTCGCCCCGGAGGTCGCCCGCTGCGCGCCGCACGACCCGGTCGCCGCCGCGATCCTCGCCGAGGCGGGCGAGCACATCGCCGCCGCGGCCGTCGCGGTCTGCCCCGCGGACCCGGGCAGCGCGGTCGCGCTCACGGGCGGGCTCTTCGGGATCGGGGAGCCGCTGCTCGCGCCGCTGCGCGCGGAGCTTGCGGTACGGCTCCCGCGCGCCCGGGTGTCGACCGCGGCGGCGACGCCGCTGGCGGGGTCGCTGCGGATCGCCGCCGCGCTGGCGGCCGACGAGCTGCTGCTGCCGGTGGAGCGGGGCATGCTCGACGTCTGGTAGGCCGCCTTCCCTGGCGGCGGGCGGCGCCGGCGCGGGGACCGCGCGTAACGGCGCGGGGACGATCCGTACGAGAGCCGTCACCGCCTGTCCGCCGGTGTGCTCCCGCGGTCACGCCCGCGGGCGAATGGCGACCCCGGGCATGTGGCGGACCGCACGGAGGCGTTAGCATGCGGCGCCATGAGCTCTGCCGATGGACACGCAGCCGGTCTGCCCGTACGTATGCCCCGCCGACAGCCGGGGCGGCACCGCAAGCCGGAGCGGCCGAGCGCGCCCGAGGGCGCGCCGGCGCTGGTCCTGGCCGTGCCCGGGGCACCGTCCGCGGAGATTCGCGGCCTGGCGGAGGAGGTGCTCAGCATCGCCCGCTCCGACCTTCCGGGGCTCGACGGCCGGGTTGCCTACGTCCAGGGCGAGAACGAGGAGTTCCCGCCGCTGGCGGCGGTGCTCGCGCAGGCCGCGGCGCAGCGCGCGGCGCTCGCCGAGGCCGGGACGCTGGAGGTGGCGGAGGACGTGCCGGTGGCCGTCGTGGTGCCACTGCTCGCGGGCCCGGACCCGGTGCTGCTGGACCGGCTGCGCGACGCGATCACGACGAGCGGGACGGCGGTCGAGCTCACCGACGTCCTCGGGCCGCACCCGCTGCTCGCCGAGGCCCTGCACGTGCGTCTTTCCGAGGCGGGCCTGGCCCGCGCGGACCGCGCGCGGCTGTTCACGGTCGCGACCGCCGCGGACGGCATCATCCTCGGCGCCGTGGGCGGCGAGGAGGCCGTGCAGGCGGCGGGCGTGACGGGCATGCTGCTCTCGGCGCGGCTGGCGGTGCCGGTGATGGCGGCGGCGCTGGACCGGCCGGGCGCGGTGGCCAAGGTCGCGGAGTCGCTGCGGAGTTCGGGTTCCGCGCGGCTCGCGCTCGCGCCGTACGCGCTGGGCCCCGAGCTGCCCGCGGGGATGCTGGCCGCCGCGGCGGAGGAGGCGGCCTGCGAGGCGGCGGAGCCGCTGGGCCCGTACCCGTCGGTGGGGCAACTGGCGCTGACGCAGTACACGACGACGCTGGGCATCGCGCCGCAGCCCGCCGGGTCCCCGCTGCGCTGACGCAGCCGCAGGACATCGGAAGCCGCCGGCGTGCGCCGGCGGCTCCGCTGTTTTCAAGGTCGCTTCCCCGCACCCGGAGTACGGGCCGGCCCGTGCGCCCGGGTCAGGCGAACACGACGCACGACGCCGCCGGCAGCGCGGCCGAGCCGGAGCGCCTCGGCGTACCGCTATCTGCGTCGATGTCGAACCAGGTGACGTCCCCGGAGCGCTCGTTGGCCGCGTACAGGTGCCGGCCCTCCGGGTCGATCGCGAGGTCCCGCGGCCAGGTGCCGCCGCAGGGGACGTTCGAGACGAGGTCGCGGACGCCGCCGTCGTCGCCGAGCGCGAGGGTGGCGACGACGTCGGGACCGCGGACGGCGGTCCAGCAGAAGCGGCCGTCCGGGGAGACGGCGATGCCGGAGGCGTACGGGGTCTCGTCCGCCGCGGCCGTCTCGTCCGTCAGCAGCGGTGCCTCGGCGAGCGGTTCGAGGGTGCCGGTGGCGGCGTCCCAGGAGCAGACGGTGACGACGGGCTCCAGCTCGCAGGCGACGTAGACGCGGTGTCCTTCCGGGTGGAAGGCCAGGTGGCGCGGGCCGGTGCCGGGACGCAGCGGCACCTCGTGGTTCAGCCGCAGGGCGCCGCGGTCGGCGTCGAGGGCGCAGACGAGGACGGAGTCGGTGCCGAGGTCGACGCCGAGAACCCAGCGGCCGGTCGGGTCGGGGACCACCTGGTGGGCGTGCGGGCCCTCCTGCCGCCCGGCGACCGGGCCGCTGCCCTCGTGCTGGAGCAGCGCGGCGGGGCCGGCGAGGGTGCCGTCGCGGTTGACGGTCACCGTACTGAAGCTGCCCGAGGTGTAGTTGGCGGTGAGGACGTGGCCGCCGGCGAGCGCGAGGTGGGTGGGGTGGTCGCCGCTGACGGGTACGGGGTCGCCGGCGGGCTCGGGCTTGTCGTCGGCGAGCCGGAACGCGGCCACGCTGCCGCCCTCGGTCTCGCTCACCGCGTACAGCAGGCCGCCGTCGGCGACGGCGAGGAAGGAGGGGTCGCGCAGGGCGTCGGTCGAGTGCCGCGGGGTGAGGGCGCCCGTGCCGGGGTCGATGTCGGCGACGGTGATCCCGGCGCCGCCGCCACTGGAGAACGAGCCGACACAAGCCCGCAGAACCGATTCACCCATGCGTTTTCCCCTTCCAGCAGGTCCGGAGCCGGTCCGGGCGACCCTACCCGACGATCTCCCGGCCGTCCGGCGGTCTCCCGCACGCCCGCTTCCCGGCCCGGTCCTGCCTGCCAGGCCCGTACCGCATCGGGTGGTTGTGCAGCACAATGTGGTCCGCGCAGGGGCCGCGCACCGTGAGATCACCCCCCACCCGAGGAGACTCAGCATGCACGGAGCGCACAGCACCCGTATCGCGGCCGCCCTGGTGTCCGCCGCCGCCCTCCTGGCCGGCTTCCAGGCGGCGGCCGCCGCCCGGCCCGGGGACGCCGCCGAGGTGATCGACGTGTCCACGGCCGACGAGTTGGAGGCGGCCCTCGCCGCCGCGGGACCCGGCGACACGATCCGCATGGCGGACGGCACGTACCGCGGCAACTTCGACATCACCGCCTCCGGCAGCGGCTCCGCGCCCGCCACCCTCACCGGCTCCGCCGGCGCCGTGCTGGTCGCCGGCGGCGGCTACGGGCTGCACCTGGACGGCGCCTCGTACTGGAACCTGACCGGTTTCACGGTCACCGGCGGCCAGAAGGGCATCGTGATGGACGCCGCGGGCCACGTGGACATCGCCTCCGTCACCGTGCACGACCTGGACATGGAGGCCGTGCACTTCCGCAACTCCAGCTCCGACGGATCGATCACCGACTCACGGATCCACGACACCGGGCAGAACGGCCGCGGCATGGGCGAGGGCGTCTACGTCGGCAGCGCGGGCGGCACCGGCGACCGCAGCGACCGCATCCTGATCGAGGGCAACACGATCGGCCCCGGCGTCGGCGGCGAGAACGTCGACATCAAGGAAGGCACCACCGGCGCCCGGATCATCGGCAACACCTTCGACGGCAGCGGCCTGACCGGCGCGAACTACGACGACTCGTGGGTCGACATCAAGGGCAACGACGTGCTGGTGGCGGACAACACCGGCCGGGGCACGACGAACGACGGCTACCAGACCCACGAGGTGCAGGACGGCTGGGGCTGCAACGCCACCTTCCGCGGCAACGAGTCCGACCTCGGCGGCGCGACGGGCCCCGGCAGGTACGCCATCAACGTCACCAACTACGACGCGCAGAACTGCCCCGTGACCGTCTCCGGCAGCAACACCGTCAGCGGCGGCCGCGGCCTGGTCAACCCCGGCATCCCGGTCACCGGCTGACCGCTGCGACCGCCGACGGACCCGGGGCGTCCGCTTCGTGCGGGGCTTGGCATGCTTGCCGTATGAGCGCCACCGCTACCACCGCCGTCGTCTTCGACCTCGACGGCACCCTCGTCGACAGCGAACCGAACTACTACGAGGCCGGGCGCCGTGTTCTCGAACAGCACGGCGTCACCGGCTTCACCTGGGAGGAGCACGCCGGCTTCCTGGGCGTCGGCACCCTGGAGACGATGCGCACGCTGCGCGAGCGGTACGCGCTGGCGGCGCCGGTGGCGGAGCTGATGGCGGAGAAGAACGCCGCGTACCTGCAACTGGCGCGGGCGTCGACCGAGGCGTATCCGCAGATGCGGGCGTTCGCCGAGATGCTGCGCACGGCCGGGTGCCCGATCGCCGTCGCGTCCGGCTCCTCCCGGACCGCCATCGAGGCGGTGCTGCCCGCGGCCGGGCTCGACGGGCTGTTCCCCACGCTGGTCTCGGCGGAGGAGGTCGAGCGCGGCAAGCCGGAGCCCGACGTGTTCCTGGAGGCGGCCCGGCGGCTGGGCGTACGGCCGGAGGACTGCGCGGTGGTGGAGGACGCGCCGCCGGGGTGGGAGGCCGCGCGCCGGGCGGGGATGCGGTGCGTGGCGGTGCCGTATCTGCTGGAGCAGGCGGACGAGGCCGTCGCGTCGGGCGCCGGGCTGGTGTTCCGGGGCGGGCAGCGGGAGTTCTCGGCGGAGCGCGCGTTCGCGTGGGTGACGGGCGGGTCGTGACCCGCGGCCGGGCCCCGGTGCGTACGGGCCGGGCGTGCCGCGCGGGCGGGGCACGGGGCGGTGCCGTGGATGCGCACCGCCCCGCTCCCCCGCGTCCCGGCGGACCGGGCCGGTCAGTCCTCCGCGACCTCACCCCTGACGTGCCGCTGCACGAACTCGTAGGCCAGATCGCCGAACTGCTCGCCGAACGGGATGGACCGCTCCGCGGTCTTCGAGAAGTGCACGCCGCCCCACAACCGGCTGTACGCGCAGTCCCTGACGAACTCCGTCCAGGTGTCCCAGTGCACCGCCAGGTCGGCGCCCGGGGTGACCCCCGGCTCGACCATCGTCGACCCGGCCGGTGCCCGGAACGTCCAGTCCAGCACGTCGTCGTCGAAGAACCGCCGCGTCGCCTGCGCCTGGGCCGCGCAGACGCCCCCGGATCCCGAGGGGTACTCGGGGTGGTCGCCGACGTTGAGGTAGCTCGTCCACTCGTCGGCCGGCATGTCGCGCACCCTGCCCTTGCCCACGCCGCCCCAGGAGGTGACCCGGCGGCTGCCGTAGACGTGCCGGACGGCGCTGAACGGCCGGACGGCGTCGTACGTGGCCTTGTAGTGCCAGATCGCCACGAGCGAGTCGTAGATCGCGACGGTGCTGCCGAAGAGCAGGTGGACGAGGTCGTCCAGGTCCAGCTCGGCGTGCGCCTGCGCCGCGGCGCCCACGGAGATGCCGACGCCGAGGAACTTGTTGTCGAAGATCTCCGCCTTGACCTTCTGCTCGTCGGTCAGGGCGGCCGACGCCTCCAGGATCTCGTCCACGGAGCGCTTGTAGTCCCGGGGCCTGGTGTGGTCGCTGAACTCGGGCGGCGCGAGCCCGAAGGCGCCGGGGTCGCGGAAGGTGTGCGCCCTGACCAGGCGCTGCTGCGGGGTGACGAACGACTGGACGGTGAAGATCCCCTTGTCGCCCGCGTTCCCGGCGAGGCGGCGGTTGTGGGTGCCGTGCTTGGGCTGCCAGCGGGAGGGGTTCGTCAGCTCGTACGCGGAGTTGGCCGGGCGGTAGCCGGTGTAGTCCTGGTACGGGCGGCCGTTGTAGGTGCGGCCGACGTCGCCGAGCTGGTTCATGCCGTCGTGTGCGGTACGGGCCAGGACGGCCTTGCCCGCCAGGTTGCCGATGCCGACGGGGCTGGTCGGGTTCTCCGACTCGTCGTCGGGGTCGAGACCGATCGCGGTCATGAGGTCGCGGAAGGCCGTGCCGCGGCCCGGCTCCACGCCCTTGATCACCCGGTAATTGGCGTACAGCGCGGCGATGTTCTTGTTCCGGTTGGTGGTGGACTCGCTCGAAGGGCGGCGGCGGATACGGGAGTAAACGCCCACGGCCGTCGGGTGATAGGGCGCCATGGCGTCGAACCAGGCGGCGGTCGACAAATGGATGAACCGGTGGAGCACGGTCACGTCCATGGGACCGTAGACGTCCTCCGCGGGACGGAAGGTGGCGATCAGATCGCGTACGAAGTTGCCCGTGTCGAAGTCGAAGTCGGCGGCCGCCGCCGGCGCCTGACCGGCCGGCTCGGCGGCGGTCGCGGAACCGCTGTGGCCCAGCGCGGCCAGGGCGGCGGTCGAGGCGCCGCCGATCCCGCCGAGCAGCACCGACCTGCGCCGGGGCGCGGATCCGGGGGCTTGAGGGCGTCTTCGGATCGTCATGCTGCGCATCCTCCCTCTTTCAAGTTTCTTTAAAGCTTCCGTCAATTCGAGGGAAAATGCGAAGCGCGTACGGGCCGCACGAATCCCCGTGAAAAGGCTACTGAGTTCGGCCGTGAGAGCCACCGCGCGACCGAGTAGTCCGCACTACTCGGATTGGAGCCTTCAAGGGAGTTGACCGCGACCTTTCCCCGGTATTCGGGGAGGGAAAAGCGGAAGCTGGGGGGCGGTTTCCTGAAATCACCCGCGTGTATTCAGCCGCCGACTTGGCCGTCGCCCAGAACCTTCGCCGTCGTGCGCTCGGCGGTGGCGTCGTCCAGACAGCCGCGCAGCCGCATGCGGTCGTGGTCGCCGAGCGCCGGGCGCACGCTGCCCACCCAGATGTCGCCCTCCAGCCGGCTCAGCGGGGCGTGGTGCGCGGGCACGCGGGTCGCGCGGCGGCAGCTCTCCCACAGGTCACGCGCGGCCATCCGGCCCGCCGCCGCGTCGCCGGAGCCGCGCACCGCGACCTCGAAGACGACCGACGTCGCCACCGCGGCGGGGCGCTCCTGCGGCCGGGTCTGGGTGGCGTCCGCGAGCCGGCCGAGGCCGAACACCAGGGCGGCCAGGGCCAGTACGGCGACGACGAGGGTACGGACCCGGGGCGGGCGCCGCACCGGGGGGCGGGACTCCAGCGGCTCCGCGCGCCCCACGCCGCCTGGCGGCGCCGCCAGGCCGGCGAGGCGGGCGGCCGTGCGGCGGTCCGCGGGCCGGCCGGTGGCGGAGGCGAGCTTCTGCACCGCCCAGGCGGCGGCCGACATCACCGCCCCCGCGGCCAGCAGCACGGGCACGAAGACGTACGTGCGGTGCGTGCCGTCCGGACGCCCGGCCTCCAGCCAGCGGAACCGCGGCGACGGCTCGGTCCTGATGCGCTCCAGGCCGCGCAGGATCTCCGCGGTGCGGTCGCGTCCCTCCGCGACCTCGCGGCGGAGCCGGGAGACGCGGGCGTGCAGCACGAAGCCGACGAGCAGCACCTCGACGGCCAGCAGCAGCACGCCGCTGATGAGCGCACGCTGCCACTCCCAGCGGTAGAGGTAGAGCACGAAGTAGCCCCCGGCGGCGGCGCCGGAGAGCCCGCCGAAGACGTAGCCCGCGTACTTCACGCCGCCTCCCCCGCCGCGCCCGCCGTGCGGTCCCGTACATGGCCGGCCGGGCACCCGCGCCCGCCGGTCACGCCGCTGCCTCGCGGCTGTCCCCGTGGGCCGCGTCGCCGCCGGTACGGGCCTCGCCCCCGGCGGCCGTCACCGCACCCGTCGTGCCGTCCACCGCCAGCGCCGTACCCGGCGGGAAGCGCTCCACCGCCCCCGGTACGCCCACGGCCGTCGGCACCCCGAACTCCCGGGCCAGCACCGCCAGGTGCGACAGCGCGCTGCCGGTCTCCGCGACCAGCCCGGCGAGCCCGGCGAGCTGCGGCGCGAGGCCCGGGTCGAGCACGGGCACCACCAGCACCGCGGCCCGCGGCCGCACCCCCGCGCCGTCCCACGCCACCCCCGCGCCGCTGCCGCCCCCGGCGCCCTGCCCGCCGCCCGCCGCAGAACCGGCGCGCACCGGACCCCGCGGCTCCGCCACCGGCCGCCCGCCGGCCAGCCGGAACGCCGCGGGCAGCCCCAGCCGCTCCGGCCGCGGCCGCCGCTCCGCGAAGTCCCGCGGCAGCCCACCGCCGTGCGCGAGCGCGAGCAACTCCGGCCACCGGAGCAGCGCCACCCGCGCCGCCCCGTCCAGCGCCCCCGCCGCCGTCAGCCGCTCCGCCAGCTCCGCGACGACCCGGCTCTGCATCTCCTGCACCCACCGGATCCGCAGCCGCAGCCCCTCCCGTACCGGCAACGCGCCCACCCCGCGCGGCACCCCGCTCCACCGCGTGCGTACGGGCAGCGCCGGCGCCGCGCCGAGCGCCGGGGGCAGCAGCGCCAGCAGCACCGGGTGCCGGGCGATCAACCCGGCGTCGTCGTACGCCGCGTCCTGCCGCGGCACCTCCGCCAGCACGGCCAGCGCCTCCCCCGCCGCGGTGGCCCCGGTGCCCGCGCCGGGCAGCGCACCGGCCAGCGACTCCTGGGCGTGCAGCGCGGAGAGCACGGTACGGCCCCAGCCCGCGGCGTCGAGCAGCCTGCCGCTGACCATCGCGGCCGGCTCGGGCAGCCCGGCGAGCTGCTCGTCGACCTCGGCCATCAGGTCGAGCGCGAGCACGGGCAGCGCGGTGCGCAGCCGCCCCGTGCGCCAGGCCGCGCCGAGCAGCCGGGCGCCGCGCAGCGGATTGACGAAGTCCCGTACCGGATGGGCCGACTTGACCGCGCCGAGCAGCCGCAGGTCGGCGGCGGCCCGGCCGTCGACGGTGGTGACGGCGGGCAGCGCGCGCAGGTGCCGCCGCGGCGCGGTGCCGGCGATGTCGAGGGCAACGGTCAGGCCGTGCGACATGGGCGCGACCCACAGGTCCTCCTCCAGCGGCTGGAGCACCGCGGGGAAGGTCTCGGCGACCGGCCCGGGGCCCAGCAGCCGGGCGGTACGCGGCGGGCGCGGCGGCATCGCCGTGATCGGCCGGGACTGGAAGAGCCACAGCCGCCCGTCGGCGTCGAAGCCGAACTCGACGTCCTGCGGCCCGCCTAAGACCCGCTCCGCGCGCCGGGCCAGCGACGCCAGCCGGGCCAGCCGCTCGCGGCCGAGCAGCCCCGCGCCGGGCGGCTCCGCGGGCTCGACGGCGACGCGCCGGCCGCGCCGGGTGAGCTGGTAGCGGACGCCCTGCGCGGTGCCGTCGACGAGGGTGTCGGGGCCGCCCTCGACGGCGCTGACCAGCAGCCGGTCGTGCCGTCCGGCGACGGGGTCGGCGCCGAACATCACCCCGCCGGCCGCGGCCCGCAGCATGGGCTGCACCAGGACGGCCATGCGTCCGGGCGCCCCGGCGCGCAGCGGCGCCTCGCGGTGCGCGGCGGTGGGGCCGACGAGCCCGCGGGCGGCGGAGTCGAGGACGCGGCGGACGGCGGCGGCGAAGTCGTCCCAGCCGCGGGCGTCCGGCACGGTCTCGAACCAGCCGGCCATCGAGGAGTCGGCGGCGTCCTCGTACGCGGAGGAGGACCGTACGATCAGCGGCCGCCGCCCGCCCTCGGAGAGGTCCCGCCAGGCGGCGCGCAGCGCGTCCGGCCCGGCGGGGGCGCCCGGGGCCAGAGCGGGGTCGGTGAGCACGAAGCCCGGGAGGACGGGCAGTCCCGCGGCGGCGGCGCGGGCCAGGCCGGCGGCCTTGGCCCCGGCGCGGCCGGGGTCCCGGGCATGTCCTGTGTGCAGCGGGAGCACCGCCGGCCACGCCCCGCCCGCGGCCCGTTCCGTACGCGCGCCGCGCGCCGGCCTTTCCGCATCCGCCGCGCGCGCCGCCCGTTCCGCGGGCGGCGCGTCCGCCGCGCCCGCCGTCCGCTCCGCTTCGGTCGCCATCAGCGGCTCCACCTCCGCCCCTCGTGCACGCGACCCTCGCGGGGGCCGCACGCCCGACTCGGTCCCGGGTAGCGGAGGGAGCCGGCCGGGCCGTCGCGGGGCAGTCTCAACGGGGAACCGCCGCGGCGACCCGGCGGGTTCGACCGGGTTGCTTACGAATCAGTATGCCGCGCGCGGCCGGAGGTATTCCTCAGGGATGTCCCCGAGTGGACCCCGGCCGCGCGGGCTACCGCTGCTCGTCGTTGTCGTCGTCCTGCCTGACCGTGGCGGAGCCCACGAGGGCGTAGTGGTCCGAGATCTCGCTGTCGCGCGGCAGCGCGTCGCCCCTGACGTTCCCGAAGTGGTCCTCGTCCACGAAGACGTAGTCGAGCTTCGCCTCCTTCACCTCCGCCGACTGGCGGACGTGCGTGGGCTCTCCCGACCGGCACGCGCGGGGCCGCGGCGTGGCGGCCTTGCAGGTGGCGTCGAAGCGGGCCGCGTCGGTCTCGTCGACCTCCATGAGCCGGCCGGTGCCGCCCAGCGCGGGCCGGTAGAACGGGTCGAGGTCGGTGGACCGCGGGCTGGTGTTGCGGTCGGGGATCGTGTCCGTGCGGTGCAGCGGGTTGAAGTCGCCGCCCAGGACCACGGGGGTGCCGGCGTTCAGCCACGGGTCGGCGGCCAGGTTGGCGGCCTGCCGGGCGTTGATGTCCGGCGGCTTGCCGTCGTACTGCGGGTAGAGGTGGACCGAGCAGCCGCGGGTCTTCCGGCCCCGGATCTCCGCCTCGACGCACGCCGCGTGCCAGGCTTCCGGGCCGGAGTACTTCCGGGTGTAGTCGTCGTCGGGGTCGATCGTGACGGCCTCGCCGGGGGTGATCGGCCCCTTGGCGTAGACGGCGATGCCGTACACGCCCTTGGTGACCGTGCCGTCCAGCCCCTTCACGTCGCAGACGCCGGGCCGCTGGAAGGTCTCGACGAAGTGCCCGTCGTAGCCGTCCCCCTTCAGGGCCCGGCCTATCGTCTCGAACTGCTGCGAGCAGACCTCCTGGAGGAAGACGAAGTCGCTCTTCCCCGCGCGGGCGTGCGCGACGACCGCGTCGCGTCTCTTCTCCACCTCGCGCGTCGCGGAGCAGTCCTCGGTGCTGGGGCTGTTGCCGCAGATGTTGTACGTCAGGAATCCGACGGGTGCGCCGGAGGTGGTCGCCGAAGGGGTCTCCGCCGGTGCGGGACCGGCGGCGGCGGGCGCCGCGGCGGCCACGGTGAGCAGCAGTGCCGGCAAGACGGCGTAAGCCCTGCGTCGCAGCATGGGAGCGTCCTTCCTTCTCGGCCGCGAACAGCCTTGCGGCGCGCGGCAGATGGGAGAGATGTAGCGCAGGTGATCGCTGGGAATGGTGTCATCGGAAGTGGATCAGCACCAGACGACCTCCGTGCCGTGCCCCCGGGCGGGAACCGCGGTCAGCCGAGAAACGAGAGCCGTACGCTGCGGTGCGGGTTGTCGCGGTTGGTGTCGACCAGCACCACCGACTGCCAGGTGCCCAGCTCCAGCCGGCCGCCGATCACCGGCAGCGTGGCGTGCGGCGGCACCAGCGCGGGCAGCACGTGGTCGCGGCCGTGTCCCGGGCTGCCGTGCCGGTGGTTCCAGCGGTCGTCGGCGGGCAGCAGGTCGTGCAGCGCGGCGAGGAGGTCGTCGTCGCTGCCCGCGCCCGTCTCGATGATCGCGATGCCCGCGGTGGCGTGCGGGACGAACACGTTCAGCAGCCCGTCGCGGCCGTCGGCCGCCTCGCGCAGGAAGGCGTCGCACTCGGCGGTGAGGTCGTGCACGGACTCGCCGGACCCCGTGGTGATCCGGAGCGCGTGGGTCGTGAAGACGTCGGTCATGGGGCCAGCATCGCGCATGGGGAAGATCGGTGCCGCCACGGGCGTTGGCGCACACATGAGCGGCATCGTACGGACGCAGGTGGTGGTGATCGGCTCGGGCCAGGCCGGGCTGTCGGCGGCGTACTTCCTGCGCCGCGCGGGCCTGGACTCCGTGGTCCTGGACCACTCCCCCGGGCCGGGCGGCGCCTGGCAGTTCCGGTGGCCCACGCTGACGTACGGCAAGGCGCACCGCGTGCACGACCTGCCGGGCATGCCGCTGGCCGCCGCGGAGGCGGACGGGACCCGGCCGGCCGCGGAGGTCGTCGCGGAGTACTTCGGCGCGTACGAACGCGCTTTCGAGCTACCGGTGCGCCGGCCGGTGAACGTCGCCGAGGTGCGCGAGGGCGCCGGGGCGGAGGCCGGGCGGCTCCAGGTGGTCACGGACGCGGGCACGTGGTCGGCGCGCGCGCTGGTCAACGCCACGGGCACCTGGGACCGGCCGTTCTGGCCGCGCTACCCGGGCCAGGAGACGTTCCGCGGCCGGCAGCTCCACACGGCGCAGTACCGCGGCCCGCAGGACTTCGCCGGGCAGCGCGTCGTGGTCGTCGGCGGCGGCGCCTCCGGCACCCAGCACCTGCTGGAGCTGACGGGGACCGCTGCGGAGACCGCGTGGGTGACCCGCCGGCCACCGGTGTGGCGGGAGGGCCCGTTCACCGAGGACTGGGGCCGCGCGGTGGTCGCCAGGGTCGACGAGCGGGTACGGGCCGGGCTGCCGCCGAAGAGCGTGGTCGGCGAGACCGGTCTGGCGCTGACGGACGAGGTACGGGCCGCGCAGGCAGCGGGCGTGCTGGCGCGGCGGCCGATGTTCGAGCGCATCACGCCGGACGGCGTGGCCTGGGCGGACGGGACGGTCTTCCGCGCGGACGCGATCCTGTGGGCCACCGGCTTCCGCGCGGCCGTCGACCACCTGGCGCCGCTGCGGCTCCGCGAGCCGGGCGGCGGCATCCGCATGGAGGGCACCCGCGCGGCCCGGGACCCGCGGATCCACCTCGTGGGCTACGGCCCGTCGGCGAGCACCATCGGCGCCAACCGCGCCGGCCGCGCGGCGGTCCGCGAGCTGACCCGCCTCGTGGCCGACACGCCCGGCCCTGAGCCCCGTCCGGATTCCGGCCCGGACGCCGGCCCAGGGCCCGTACCCGCGGAGCCGGGCGCCGTCAGCGCTGCTGTCTGAGGCTGGAGCTGCGGACCACCAGCTCGGGCTGGAGCACGATCCGCTGGTGGTCGTGGTCCTCCACACCCCGTTCCGTCTCCTCGATCAGCAGTTCCGCGGCCTCCCGGCCCATCCGGTGCGCCGGCTGCCGCACCGAGGTCAGGGGCACCGCCGCCGCGGCGGCGAACTCGATGTCGTCGTAGCCGACGAGCGCGATGTCGCCGGGCACCGAGACGCCCGCCGCGAAGAGGGTCTGGAGCACGCCGAGGGCGAGGAGGTCGTTGGCGCAGAAGACCGCCGACGGACGCGGCGACATGCCCAGCAGCCGGGCCCCGGCGTCGCGGCCCGCGGCGACGTCCATCTGCTCGGTCTCGACGTGCAGCAGCGCCTCCGGCCCGAGCCCCTCCTCGGCGAGGGCGGCCAGGGCGCCGGTGTGGCGGTCCTGGCACTGCGGGAGCTGCATGGGGCCGCTGACGTAGACCAGGGAGCCGTGGCCTGCGCCGATCAGGTGACGGGCGGCGAGCACGCCGCCCTGGACGTCGTCCAGGGAGACCGAGCAGGCGTCGGCGCTGGCGACGGTGCGGTCCACGAAGACGTACGGGATGCCGTGCCGGCCGAAGGACTCCAGGGTCCGACCGCTGGTGTCGGCGGGCGTGACGAGCACGCCGCGCACCCGCTGCTCGGCGAAGAGGCCCAGGTACTCGGCCTCCTCGGCGGGGCTCTGCGCGCTGTTGCACAGCATCACGCCGAGTCCCGCCTCGCGCGCGGCGCGCTCGGCGCCGGTGGCGACGTCGACGAAGAACGGGTTGGTCATGTCGAGGACGAGCAGCGCGATGATGCGGCTGCGTCCGGCGCGCAGTTGCCGCGCGGACTCGCTGCGCACGTAGCCGAGCCGGTCGATGGCCGCCTGCACCCGCTCGCGGGTGGCCGCGGCCACGCTGTCGGGCCGGTTGATGACGTTCGACACGGTGCCGACGGAGACGCCCGCGTGCCGCGCGACGTCCTTGATGCCCACCATGCGCCCCACGCGCGTTCCCCTTCAGCCGTCCAGCCGGTCGTACGCGGCGCGCCCCGGCCGCGGCCCGTCGCTCATGCTACGCATCGCCTTCGCCACTCCCCGCAACCTCCACCAGGTCGAGCCCCGCGAGGTCCGCGAGCGCCCGCAGCTCCGGCAGCAGGTTGCCGGTGGCCAGCGCCCAGTGGTGGCCGACGCCGCTGGCGCTCCACTCGTCGCACCACTCGCCCGGATCCCGGCCGAAGTCGACACGGGAGGTGGTGTTGCCGATGGCCAGCAGCGGTCCCCCGGTGACGGTGCCGGTGGAGGCGATGAGCCGGTAGCGGCCGTCGCGGGTCTGGCCGAGGCCGACGGCGGTGACGGGACCGTGCCGTACGTCGAACTCCACGGACACCCCCCAGCCGCGCTTGCCGTGGTAGACGCCGAGGCCGCGCAGCAGCGGCCGGCCCTCGCTGATCGCCAGGTGCCCGGGACCGTCGTGGCCCATCTCCACCACGCCGTCGCGGAAGTTGAGCGCCTGCATCTCGGTGAAGGAGCCGCCGGCGCCGAAGCGGTCGGCGACGAGCATGGCGAGCGAGGTGCGCAGCTCGTACTCGCCCGCGGCGGGGATGCCGCGGGCGGTGAGCAGGGAGGCGCCGAGGATCATGCCGGCGCCCAGCCGCTCGTGCGTCTCGCCGTCGAGGCCGCGGTGGTAGTACGCGAGGGAGTCGAGGTCGAAGTCGGCGGCGAGCCGGTCGAGCCCGACCGACACCCGCGCCGCCCAGGCCAGGTCGTCGGGGTCGACGGTCGCGTCGAGGTCGAAGACCTCGCGGGTCTCGGCGAGCTTCGCCGTCACCTCGGCGTCGCCCGCCTTCTCGGCCCGTACCCGCAGGTCGTCGAACTCCAGCACCTCGACGTGGCCGCCGAGGTTCGCGGTGACCATGGTGAGGTCGGTGGAGACGTCGTACATGCCCGGGTAGAGGTGGCCCATCAGCCCGTGCCGGCCGCCGCGCAGCACGGCGCGCACCCCCGCCGCCCGGATCCAGCGGCCGATCCGGGCCCACGCCCGCTCGTCCTCCAGATGGCCGGAGACCGAGCGGAAGGGGACGCCGCAGCGCTCGAAGGCGTTGGCCATCTCGGGCAGCGGGCAGGCGCCGCAGTAGGCGAGCCACTGGCCGGTGTCGAAGCTCGCGTGGTCCATCGCCTCGGTGGGCTGCAGGTTGATCAGCAGCACGGGCGCGCCGCTGCGCTGGGCGACGGGGACGAGCATCGTCGCGGTCATGTACGTGGTGAGGAAGCCGACGATCAGGTCGCAGTCGGCGGCGCGCAGCTTCTCCGCGGCGGCGGCGCCCTCGGGGGCGTCGGAGATGAAGCCGACGTCGACGACCTCGGCGTCGAACCCCGCCATCCGCTCGGCCACCCGGGCGGCGGAGCGCTTGAGCTGCGGCAGCAGGTCGGGGAACTGCGGCCAGTACGCGCCGAGTCCGCCGGCGACCAGGCCGATGCGCGGGCGGCGGGCGGTGGCGGGGGTGCGTGCGGTCGTCATGGTGGCTCCTTGCGGTCGCGCCTAGCGGGGCAGGGCGAAGTCCACGGTGCGCAGCGCCGAGGGCGTGGTGCCGGTGGACTTCTGCTGGTACATGAAGGACAGGACGCCGTCCTGGGCGAGCCGGGTCTCGTCGAGGTTCACCTCGCCGAAGGCGTCGAGGTCCGCGCCGTCGAAGAGGACCTTCCAGTCGGTCCAGCCGGAGGCGGCGGAGGCGGCGGCGATCCGGCCGTAGGGCAGCACGGCGTAGGCGTTGTCGTAGCGGTCGAAGGCGAGCTTGGAGCGCTGGGTGGACGCCAGGGGCACGGGGAGCTCGGTCTTGTGCCAGCGGCCGGCGTCGTCGCGGTGGACGTGGAAGGTACGGGCGTTGGCCTTGCGGTCGGCGACGTAGTTCGTCGAGCACTGGCCGAAGCGGCCGGGGACGTAGCTGATGAGGGCGTGCGGGCGGCCGGCGGAGTCGGTGGCCTGGTGCTCCTGGTTCATCAGCGCGTGGTCGGCGTTCAGCGGGTCGGCGACGGTGCCGGGGTCGTCGAAGGCGACGAGGTCGGGGCCGCCGGTGGTGCCGACGACCCGGCCCGCGGCGTTGGTCCAGGTGCGGCCGTCGTCGGTGGAGCGGACGTAGCCGGTGTCGTGGTTGCTGAGGCCGCCGGGGGCGCACATGACGGCGGTGTTCTGCTCGCGCCAGGTGTAGAAGGCGTGCAGGGTGCCGTCGGGCCCGTAGTCGATGCCGTGCAGGTACATGTTGCGGGCGGAGCTGCTGCCGTGTTCCGTGGTGTACGTGCCGGTGGAGCCCGACCACTGGCCGAGCGCCCGCCACCGCTTCCCGTCGTACGCGGCCAGCGCGTTGCGGCCGTTGCCGGAGACGCCGTCGCGGTAGCTGAGCAGCAGCCCGCCGGCGGGGGTGGCGACGAACTGGGGGTAGGTGAAGCGGTCGGTGAGCGGGAGTCCGTCGAGCGAGGTCTGCACGGGCCCGAAGGCGGCCGCCGTCCAGTCGTGCGCCTCCGGCCGGTTCATCAGCCCGGGCGCGGACTTGAGGTAGAAGAACCCGTCGGCGTGCGAGTCCATGTTGACGTGCAGCCGGCCGTCGGCTGCGGAGACGCCGAGGGAGATCACGTTGTGGGAGTCGTCGTACTTCAGCCGGTGGTCCAGCGTGACGGTCTCCCACTGCCGTTCGCCGAGCGCGCGGCGGGCGACGACGGCGCTGCGGTCGGCGGTGTACCAGGCCGCGTACTGGTGCCGCTTGTGGGTGAGGATGCCGTTCTTCGTGAAGGAGCTGTTGTTGACCAGGCCGTCGAAGGAGACGAAGTAGACCGCCTCCGGGTCGAGTTCGGTGTCGGCGACCCGGGTCAGCGACGGCGCGGGCGCCGGCGGCGGACCCGCCGCCGCGGCGGGGGCGGGGTCCGCCGCGGCGGCCGGGAGGGCGGTCGCCGTCAGCAGCAGGGCGGCGGCGAGCAGCGCGGGCTTCACGAACGTGCGGGAGGGCAGTCTCATGTGGGGGTGTCCTCAGTCGAGGTGGAAGACCTCTGTCAGGGGGCGCACGGCCTCGTCCGGCGCGGCGCCGTCGAGCGCCTCGAAGAACGGGGCCATCTCGGCCTGCCAGCGCGCGTTGACGTCGCTCGCGGCCATCGCGGCCTGCGCGGCGGCGAAGTCCGGGGTCTCCAGATAGCCGACGAGGAGCCCGTCGTCGCGCAGGAAGAGCGAGTAGTTGCGCCAGCCGGCGGCGGAGAGCGCGGCGAGCATGTCCGGCCAGACGGCCGCGTGCCGCTCGCGGTACTCCGCCAGCCGGTCGGCGCGCACCTTCAGCAGGAAGCAGACGCGCCGCGGTTCGGCGCCGGCCATCAGAAGTCGTACTCGTCGATGTTCTTCTCGTCGAACACGGTCGGCGGGCCGAGGATGACCTCGCCGTCCTTGCCGACGGTGTACTCGCCGAGCCGGCCGGCCTCGAACGTCTCGCCCTCCTTGCCGGTGATCTGTCCCGAGGCCAGCGCGGCGGCGGCGTAGGCGCCGAGGTAGCCGAGGTCCTTGGGGTCCCAGAGGGAGAACTCCTCGACGGTGCCGTCCTTGATGAACTTGCGCATCTGGTTCGGCGTGCCGAGGCCGTTGAGCACGACGTCGCCCTTGTAGTCGGAGGTGCTGATGTAGCGGGCGGCGGCGGCGATGCCGACGGTGGTGGGCGAGATGATGCCCTTCAGGTCCGGGTACGCCTTGAGCAGGCCCTGGGTCTCCTGGAAGGACTTCTGGTCGTCGTCGTCCCCGTAGGCGACCTTGACCAGCTTCATGTCCTTGTACTCGGGCTTCTTCAGCTCGTCCTTCATGAAGTCGATCCAGGTGTTCTGGTTCGTGGCGTTCTGTGTCGCCGACAGGATGGCGATCTCGCCCTTGTAGTCGAGCTGTTCCGCGATGCGCTGCACCTGGCTGCGGCCGATCTCCTCGGAGCTGGCCTGGTTGATGAAGAGCTGGCGGCAGTCCTTGGCGGTGTCCGAGTCGTAGGCGACGACCTTGATGTCCTGCTGCATGGCCGTCTTCAGCGGGCCGCAGACCGCGTTGGGGTCGTTGGCGGCGATGAGGATGGCGTCCTGGCGCTGCTGGACGAGGGTGTTGATGTACGAGACCTGCGAGGACGCCTTGGCGTCCGAGGGCCCGACCTCCTTGGCCTCGGCGTCGAACTCGGCGCTCGCCTCGATGCCCGCCTCGTCGACGATCTGCTCGTACGGGTTGTTGATCTGCTTGGGCAGGAACGCGATCTTCAGCCCCTTCTTCAGGGGCGCGTCCGGGTTCGCGGTGGCGTCGGACGCCTGCTCCTTGGCGTCGTTCTCCGCGTCGTCCTTCGTGGTGCCCGAGCAGGCGCCAACCGCCAGGGTGAGGGCGCACAGCGCGGCTGTCGCGGCGAGGGTGCGGCTCTTGTTACGCATGCGGGTGAACCTTTCGCGTTCGGTTCCGCGGATCCGCGGAGCAGAGGCAGATCGGGGGACGAGGGTCGGGGGGCCGAGGGTCGGGGGTCGGGGGACGAGGTCAGGGGGCCGCCGCGAGGCGGCGGCCGCGGCGCTCCGCGAGCGCGGAGATGGCGCGCGGGGCGAGCACGGAGGCGATGAGCAGCAGCCCGGTGACGATCACGCGGATCTCGTTCGCGACGTCGTTGAGCGTGAGCAGGTTGTTGAGCAGGCCGATGAGGAGCACGCCGGCCACGGCGCCGCCGAGGGTGCCCTTGCCGCCGTTGAAGTCGACGCCGCCGAGGAGCACGGAGGCGATGACGACGAGTTCGAGGCCGAGGCCGTTGTCGGCGCGGGCGCTGCCGTAGCGCAGGGTGTAGACGATGCCGGCGAAGGACGCCATCAGGCCGGAGACGACGAACAGCGCGAGCTTGATGCGCTTGACCCGGATGCCGGCGAACCAGGCGGCGTCCTCCTGGGCGCCGATGGCGTACAGCGAGCGGCCGAAGCCGGTCATGTGCAGCAGCACCGCGGCGAGCACGGCGAGCACCGCGAAGAGCGCGATGGGGTACGGCACGAAGGTGCCCGGCACGGTCTCGGTGGAGGAGGCCCACTGGGAGTAGGTGTCGGGGAAGCCCGCGACGGCCTTGTCGCCGAGGACCACCGAGGCCAGGCCCCGGTAGAGCGTGAGCGTGCCGATGGTGACGGCCAGCGGCGGCAGCCCGACGCGGGTGACGAGCCAGCCGTTGAGCAGCCCGCCGGCCGCGCCGGCGAGCAGGCAGACGGGCACGATCAGCTCGAAGGCGTACCCCGCGTCCCACAGGGAGCCCGCGAGCGCGCTGGACAGCCCGAGCATGGAGGCGACCGACAGGTCGACCTGGCCGGCGACGACGAGCAGCGTCATCGGCAGCGCGATGAGGGCGATCTCGGCGGTGTCGTTCAGCGCGGCGGACATGTTGCCGGTGGAGGCGAAGCCGTCGGTGGACGAGGTGCCGGCCAGGAACACCGCGATCAGCAGGATGCCGACGGCGGTGTCCCACCGCAGGTAGGTGCCGAGCGACTTCACTGCCGCCTCCTCTTCCGCAGCGCGCTGGTGGTGCGCCGCTGCACGATGCGGTCGGTGGTGATGGCGGCGAGCAGCAGCACGCCGGTGATGGCCTGCTGCCAGAAGGAGCTGACCTTGAGCACGACCAGCGCGCTGCCGATGGTGGTGAGCAGCGCGGCGCCGAGCGCGGCGCCCCACACGGAGCCGACGCCGCCGGTGATGGCGACGCCGCCGACGACGACGGCGCTGACGACGGTCAGCTCCCAGCCGTTGGCGGCGTCGGCGACGACGGTGCCGAAGCGGGCCAGCCAGAGCGCGCCGGCGAAGCCGGCGATGGCACCCGAGAAGGCGTACGCGCCGAGCACCCGGCGGCGGATGGGGATGCCGGCGAGGCGGGCGGCCTCGGGGTTGGAGCCGATGGCGTACAGCTCCCGGCCGCCGGTGTAGGCGCGCAGGTAGTACGCGGTGCCGGCCAGCACGGCGGCGGTGATCAGCGGCAGGTACGGGATGCCGAGGACGCTGCCGGTGCCGAGGGAGAGGACGTCGTCGGGGAGGTTGGCGGCGTTGATCTGCTCGCCGCCCGCCCACCAGTAGTCCAGGCCCTGGATGACGTAGAGCATGCCGAGGGTCACGACCAGCGCGGGCACCTTGCCGAAGCTCACCAGCAGCCCGCTGACCAGTCCGCACGCGGTGCCCAGCGCGATGCCGAGGAGGACGACGACGAACGCGCTGTGGTCGGTGCCGGAGACGAAGTCGCCGCAGGCGAAGGCGGTCAGGCCGACGACGGAGCCGACCGAGAGGTCGATGTTGCGGGTGATGACGACGACGGACTGGCCGACGGCGAGCAGCACCAGGATGGAGGAGTTGAGCAGCAGGTCCTTGACGCCCTGGTCGTCCAGGAAGCTGGGGTTGGCGATCCAGGTGCAGAGGATCAGCAGGACGAGGGCGCCGCCGATGGAGAGTTCGCGGGCGCGGAAGAGGGTGTCGGTCAGCGAGCGCGCGGACCGCTCGTCGCCGCCCGCGGGGGCGGGTTCCGTCTTCTGTACGGTCGCGCTCATGCCGCCGCCTCCCTGGCGCCGCGGCCGGTCGCGGCGGTCATCACCGACTCCTCGGTGGCCTCGGCCCGCGGGATCTCGGCGACGAGGCGGCCCTCGTGCATGACGAGCACGCGGTCGGCCATGCCGAGGACCTCCGGCAGGTCGGAGGAGACCATGAGGACGGCCAGGCCGCCGGCGGCCAGTTCGGAGAGCAGCCGGTGCACCTCGGCCTTGGTGCCGACGTCGATGCCGCGGGTCGGCTCGTCGACGATGAGCACCGAGGGCTCGGTGGCGAGCCACTTGGCGAGGACGACCTTCTGCTGGTTGCCGCCGGAGAGCACGCCGACGTCGTCGGAGAGGCGGCCGTACTTCAGCCGCAGCTTCGCCGCCCAGTCGGCGGCCCGGCCGCGCTCGAGCGACCGCTTGACGAGCCCGGCGGAGCCGAGGCGGCCGAGTCCGGTGAGGCCGATGTTGCGCTCGATGGACATCTCCATGACCAGGCCGCGCTGCCGCCGGTCCTCGGGGACGAGGGCGACGCCCGCGTCCATCGCGGCGGTCGGCGATCCGCGGCGCAGCGGGCGGCCTGCCACGTGCACCTCGCCGGCGTCGGGGGTGTCGACGCCGAACACGGCCTGGACGACCTCGCTGCGGCCGGCGCCGACGAGTCCGGCGAGCGCGACGATCTCGCCGCGGCGGACGTCGAAGGAGACGTCGTGGAACACGCCTTCGCGGGTGAGGCGCCGTACGGACAGCGCGGTCTCGCCCAGTTCCGCGTCCTGCTTGGGGTACAGCTCGTCCAGGTCGCGGCCGACCATGCGGCGTACCAGGTCGTCCTCGGTGAGCCCGGCGACCTCGTCGGTGGCGATCCAGCGGCCGTCGCGCAGCGTCGTGACGCGGCGGCAGAGCCGGAAGATCTCCTCCAGCCGGTGGGAGATGAACAGCACCGCGGCGCCCTCGGCGCGCAGCGCCTCGACGACGGCGAAGAGGCGGGCGGTCTCGCTGCCGGTGAGGGCGGCGGTGGGCTCGTCCATGATCAGGACGCGGGCGTCGAACGACAGCGCCTTGGCGATCTCCACGATCTGCTGGTCGGCGATGGACAGGCCGCGCGCCGGGCGGTCGGGGTCGAGGTCGACGCCGAGGCGGCGCATCAGCGCGGCGGTGGCGTCGTCGACCGAGGCGCGGTCGATGCGGCGCAGGGTGCGGCGGGGCTGGCGGCCCATGAAGATGTTCTCGGCGATGGACAGGTCGGGGAAGAGCGTGGGTTCCTGGTAGATCACGGCGATGCCCGCGTCGCGGGCGTCGGCCGGGCCGTGGAAGGCCACCGGGGCGTCATCGAGGAGCAGTCGGCCGGCGTCGGGGCGGTACACCCCGGCGAGGGTCTTGATGAGGGTGGACTTCCCCGCGCCGTTCTCGCCGGCGAGGGCGTGCGCCTCACCGGCGTGCAGCGTGAGGGAGACGTCCTGCAAGGCGCGTACGGCCCCGAAGGACTTGCTCAGGCCGCGCGCGGCCAGGACGGGCACTTCTGTCATGGTCAGCACCGTTGCGGTCGGCAGTTCATGAAAGGTTTCAATGAGTTTTCACGGAAGCTAGACCTCCCCCAACAGGCACGTCAATGGGTCGGACATGGAAACTTTCCGGGCAACGTCAAGTTCACCGCGGCCCCTTGACACCCCCTCAGCACCTACCTAACTTCGTGATCTGAAACGATTCATGCTCGCGCCGTCCCCCGGAGGACCCCGTGATCAGCAGACGTCGACTCCTCGGCACCGCCACCGCCCTGGGCACCGCCGCCGCCACCGGCGCCGCCCCCGCCGCCCGCGCTGCCACGGCTGCCGGGAGTGATGCGGTCCGGGCGGCGGAGGTGACCCGGCCGACCGTCGAGTACGCCGGCCGGCCCCTCGGTCTCGACGTCGACCGCCCGCGGCTGAGCTGGCCCGTGGAGTCCGGCCCGGCGGGCGGGGCGCAGAGCGCGTACCAGATCAGGGTGGCCACCGCGCAGAACAAGCTGAGCGACCCCGACGTGTGGGACAGCGGCAAGGTCGCCTCCGGCGACTCCGTCCTCGTGCCGTACGGCGGTCCCGAGTTGCGGCCCCGTACCCGCTACCACTGGACGGTCCGCGTCTGGGACCAGGACGGCACCGCCTCCGACTGGAGCGAGCCCACCTGGTGGGAGACCGGGCTGCGCGGCGAGGAGTGGGACGCGAGCTGGATCTCCGCGCCCGACCTGCCGACCGACGCGCCCGACATCACCGGCTCCTCGTGGATCTGGTTCCCCGAGGGCGACCCGGCGAGCAGCGCCCCCGCCGAGACCCGCTGGTTCCGCGCCCGGCTCGCCATCCCTGAAGGCGTCACCCGGGCCCGGCTCGCCGTGGCCGCGGACGACCGCCACACCACCTACGTCGACGGCACCGAGGTCTCCTCCGGCACCGCCTGGAACCGCCCCGACGTCGTGGACGTGACCGGGCTGCTCACCGCCGGCACCGCCGTGATCGCGGTCTCCGCCACCAACGGCGCCGTCGGCCCCGCCGGGCTGCTCGGCGCCCTCGAACTCACCACCGCCGACGGCGTGACCACCCTGGTCACCGACGGCGCCTGGAAGTCCGCGGACGCCGAGCCGGCCGCCGGCTGGACCGCGCCGGACTTCGACGACTCCGGCTGGGCGGCCGCCAAGGTCCTCGCCCCGTGGGGCGCGGGCCCGTGGGGCAAGGTCACCGTCCCCGTCTCGCTGCCCGCCGCCCAACTCCGGCACGAGTTCCGGCTGCCCGCGCGGCGCATCGTCCGCGCGCGGCTGTACGCCACGGCCCTCGGGCTGTACGAGGCGCACCTCAACGGCCGCCGGGTCGGCGAGGACGTGCTCGCGCCCGGCTGGACCGACTACCACAAGCGGGTGCAGTACCAGACGTACGACGTCACGAGCCTGCTGCGGCCCGGCGCCAACGCCATCGGCGTCGACCTGGCCGCCGGCTGGTACGCGGGCAACCTCGGCTGGTTCGGCCCGCACCACTACGGCGAGCGCCCCGCGCTGCTGGCGCAGTTGGAGGTCGCGTACGCCGACGGCAGCGTCGAGCGGATCCTGTCGGACACCGGCTGGCGCGGCACCGGCGGCCCCGTCACCGCCGCGGACCTGATGGCGGGCGAGGACCACGACGCCCGGCTGGAGACCCGCGGCTGGACCTCGCCCGGCTTCGACGACTCCGGCTGGCGGCCCGCCGAGGCCGCGGACTCCGGCGGCACGGCGATCGTCGCGCAGGTCGACGCGCCGACCCGGGTGGAGAGCGAGCTGCCCGCGCGGACGGTCACCGAGCCCGCGCCCGGGGTGTTCGTCTTCGACCTCGGCCAGAACATGGTCGGCGCCGTCCGGCTGCGCGTGCAGGGCAAGGCCGGCACGGTCGTCACGCTGCGCCACGCCGAGGTCCTCAACCCCGACGGCACCCTGTACACCGCCAACCTGCGCACCGCCCGCGCCACCGACACCTACACCCTGCGCGGCACGGACGGCGGCGAGGTCTACGAGCCGAAGTTCACCTTCCACGGCTTCCGCTACGTCGAGGTCACCGGCTACCCGGGCCGGCCGCCGAAGACCGCGGTCACCGGCCGGGTCATGCACACCGCCGCACCGTTCACGATGGACTTCGAGACCAACGTGCCGACGCTGAACCAACTGCACTCCAACATCACCTGGGGCCAGCGCGGCAACTTCCTGTCCGTGCCCACCGACACCCCCGCACGCGACGAACGCCTCGGCTGGACCGGCGACATCAACGTCTTCGCCCCCACCGCGGCGTACACGATGGAGTCCGCCCGCTTCCTCACCAAGTGGCTGTACGACCTGCGCGACGACCAGGCGGACGACGGCGCGTACCCCGACGTCGCCCCGTGGATCGGGCCCGTCGGCAAGGGCGTCGCCGGCTGGGGGGACGCCGGTACCACGGTGCCGTGGGCGCTGTACCAGGCGTACGGCGACACCCGGGTGCTGGAGCAGTCGTGGGACTCGATGCTGGAGTGGCTGGAGTACCTGAAGCGCAACAGCAACGGCTACCTGCGCCCCGCCGCGGGCTACGGCGACTGGCTCAACACGCAGGACGAGACCCCCAAGGACGTCATCGGCACCGCGTACTTCGCGCACAGCGCCGACCTCGTCGCCCGGATCGCCCGCGTCCTCGGCCGCGACCCGGCCCCGTACGACACGCTCTTCCGCGCCGTGCGCGAGGCGTTCACCGCCGCGTACGTCTCCCAGGGCGGCGCCCGGATCAAGGGCGACACGCAGACCGCCTACGTGCTGGCGCTGTCGATGGACCTGCTGCCCGAGGACGCCCGCAAGCCCGCCGCCGACCGCCTCGTCGCGCTCGTCGACGCCCGCGACTGGCACCTGTCCACCGGCTTCCTCGGCACCCCCCGGCTGCTGCCCGTGCTGACGGCCACCGGCCACACCGACGTCGCGTACCGGCTGCTGCACCAGGACACGTTCCCCGGCTGGGGTTACCAGATCGCCAACGGCGCGACCACGATGTGGGAGCGCTGGGACTCCATCAAGCCCGACGGCTCGTTCCAGGACGCGGGCATGAACTCCTTCAACCACTACGCCTACGGCTGCGTCGGCGAGTGGATGTACCGCCACATCACCGGGATCGCCCCGGCAGAGCCGGGCTTCGGCAAGCTGCTGATCCGGCCCCGCCCCGGCGGCAAGGTCGACCGGGCGCGCGGCCGGCTCAGCACGCTCTACGGCCCCGTCACCACCGACTGGCGGGTGACCGACGGCCGGCTGCGGCTGGACGTGACGCTCCCCTTCAACACCTCCGCCGAGGTCTGGGTCCCGGCCCGGGCCGAGGCGGAGGTCTCCCACGGCCGGGCCCGCTTCCTGCGGATGGAGGACGGCTGCGCCGTCTTCGCCGCGGACGCGGGCACGCACCGCTTCGCCAACTGACCACACCCCACACGACAGCGACACCCCGCGCGGAAAGGCTTCGCGATGACCGTGAAAGCGGCACTCAAGTCCCAGGCAATCGAGACACCCTCCTGGGCGTACGGCAATTCAGGCACACGCTTCAAGGTCTTCGCGCAGCCGGGGGTGCCGCGCACGCCCCAGGAGAAGCTGGACGACGCCGCCCGGGTGCACGAGCACACCGGGGTGGCGCCGACCGTGGCGCTGCACATCCCGTGGGACCGGGTGGAGGGCGCAGAAGGCTACGCGGCGCTCGCGGCGTACGCCAAGGAGCGCGGGCTCAGGCTCGGCGCCATCAACGCGAACGTCTTCCAGGACGACGACTACAAGCTGGGCTCGGTCACCCACCCGGACCCCGCGGTGCGGCGCAAGGCGCTGGCGCACCTGATGGAGTGCGTCGACATCATGGACGCCACCGGCTCGCGGGACCTGAAGCTGTGGTTCTCCGACGGCACCAACTACCCCGGCCAGGACGACGTGCGCGAGCGCCAGGACCGGCTCGCCGAGGCGCTGGCCGCGGTCTACGAGCGACTGGGCGAGGGGCAGCGGATGCTGCTGGAGTACAAGCTCTTCGAGCCGGCGTTCTACCACATGGACGTGCCGGACTGGGGCACGGCGTACGCGCACTGCCTGCGCCTGGGCGACCGGGCGCAGGTGGTCGTGGACACCGGGCACCACGCCCCGGGCACCAACATCGAGTTCATCGTCGCGGTGCTGCTGCGGGAGGGGAAGCTCGGCGGCTTCGACTTCAACTCCCGCTTCTACGCCGACGACGACCTGATGGTCGGCGCGGCCGACCCGTTCCAGTTGTTCCGCCTCATGTACGAGGTGGTACGCGGCGGCGGGCTCGGCCCCGGCGTGGCCTTCATGCTCGACCAGTGCCACAACATCGAGCCGAAGATCCCGGCGATCATCCGCTCGGTGATGAACGTCCAGGAGGCCACCGCCAAGGCGCTGCTCGTCGACCGCGAGGCGCTCACCGCCGCGCAGCGCGAGGGCGACGTGCTGGCGGCCAACGCCGTGCTGATGGACGCCTACAACACCGACGTGCGGCCGCTGCTGGCCGAGGTGCGCGAGGAGATGGGGCTCGACCGGGACCCGATGGCCGCGTACCGGCGCTCGGGGTGGGCCGAGCGGATCGTCGCGGAGCGGGTCGGCGGCACGCAGGCCGGGTGGGGCGCGTGAGCGGGGGGCCCGGCGCGTACGACCCGGTGGCCGGCCTGCTGGCGCGGGCGCACAAGCTGGGGGCGGACCCGCGCAACACCAACTACGCGGGCGGCAACGCCTCCGCGAAGGGCACCGCGAAGGACCCGGTGACCGGGGGCGACGTGGAGCTGATGTGGGTCAAGGGCTCCGGCGGCGACCTCGGCACGCTGACCGCCGCGGGCCTGGCGGTGCTGCGTCTCGACCGGCTGCGGGCGCTGACCGGCACGTACCCGGGGGTGGACCGCGAGGACGAGATGGTGGGCGCGTTCGACTACTGCCTGCACGGGCGCGGATGGCTCCCGGGGGGAGAAGGCACCTCACCCTCGATCGACACCGCCATGCACGCCCTGGTCGGCGCCCCGCACGTCGACCACCTCCACCCCGACTCGGGCATCGCCCTGGCCTGCGCCGCCGACGGCGAGGAGCTGACCCGGCGGTGCTTCGGCGAGCGGGTGGTGTGGGTGCCGTGGCGGCGGCCGGGCTTCCAACTGGGCCTGGACATCGCCGCGGTGCACGAGGCGCACCCCGAGGCGATCGGCGTGGTCCTCGGCGGCCACGGCATCACGGCGTGGGGCGCGGACTCCGCCGAGTGCGAGCGCAACTCGCTGGAGATCATCCGCACCGCCGAGCGGTTCCTCGCCGAGCAGGGGCGGCCCGAGCCCTTCGGTCCGCTGATCGAGGGCTACGGGCCGCTGCCGGACGCCGAACGCCGGGCGCGGGCCGCCGCGCTGGCGCCGGCCGTCCGCGGGCTGGCCGCCGCCGACCGGCCGCAGGTCGGGCACTTCACCGACAGCGACGCGGTGCTGGACTTCCTGGCGCGCGAGGCCCACCCGCGGCTGGCCGCCCTGGGCACCTCCTGCCCCGACCACTTCCTGCGCACCAAGGTCCGCCCGCTGGTCCTCGACCTGCCGCCGGACGCGCCGCTGGAGGAGACGGTCGCCCGGCTGAAGGAGCTGCACGCGGCGTACCGCGAGGACTACCGCGCCTACTACGAGCGCCACGCCGTCCCCGACTCGCCGGCCATGCGCGGCGCCGACCCGGCGATCGTCCTGGTGCCAGGTGTGGGGATGTTCAGCTTCGGCAAGGACAAGCAGACCGCCCGGGTGGCGGGCGAGTTCTACGTCAACGCGATCAACGTGATGCGCGGCGCCGAGGCCGTCTCGTCGTACGCCCCCATCGCCGAGACGGAGAAGTTCCGTATCGAGTACTGGGAGCTGGAGGAGGCCAAGCTGCGCCGCATGCCGCCGCCGAAGCCGCTGGCGACCCGGGTGGCGCTGGTCACGGGCGGGGGCTCGGGCATCGGGCGGGCCATCGCCCGGCGGCTGGCGGCGGAGGGCGCGTGCGTCGTCGTCGCCGACCGGGACGCGGCGGGCGCGGAGGCGGTCGCCGCCGAACTGGGCGGCCCCGACAAGGCGGTCGCGGTGCCGGTGGACGTCACGGACGAGGAGCAGATCGCGGCGGCGTTCCGGGCCGCGGTGCTCGCGTTCGGCGGCGTGGACCTCGTCGTCAACAACGCCGGCATCTCGGTCTCCAAGCCGCTGGCGGAGACGACCGCGGCGGACTGGGACACCCAGCACGCCATCATGGCGCGCGGCTCGTTCCTCGTCTCCCGCGAGGCGGCGCGGGTGCTCGCCGCGCAGGGCATGGGCGGCGACATCGTCTACATCGCGTCCAAGAACGGAGTCTTCGCCGGGCCGAACAACATCGCGTACGGGGCCGCCAAGGCCGACCAGGCGCACCAGGTGCGGCTGCTGGCCGCGGAGCTGGGCGAGCTGGGCGTACGCGTCAACGGCATCAACCCCGACGGCGTCGTGCGCGGCTCCGGCATCTTCGCCGGCGGCTGGGGCGCCAAGCGGGCGGCGGTGTACGGGGTGCCGGAGGAGAAGCTCGGCGAGTTCTACGCGCAGCGGACGCTGCTGAAGCGCGAGGTGCTGCCGGAGCACGTGGCGAACGCGGTGTTCGCGCTGACCGCGGGCGAGCTGAGCCACACGACCGGGCTGCACATCCCGGTGGACGCGGGCGTCGCCGCCGCGTTCCTGCGGTGAGCGGGGCGTACGGGCCGAGCGCGGGCGGCGGCGGGGCCGACGGGACCTCGCTGCCGTTCGCGGCCGTCGACCTCGGCGCCGCCAGCGGGCGCGTGATGCTCGGCCGGGCCGGCGGCGGCGAGCTGCACATCGAGGAGGTGCACCGGTTCCCCAACCGCCCGGTCCGGCTGGCCGGCACGCTCCACTGGGACGTCCTGGCGCTCTACGCGGGCGTGCTGGACGGCCTGCGCGCGGCGGGCCGGCGTTCCGGCGGCCGGCTGGCCGGCGTGGGCGTCGACTCCTGGGCCGTCGACTACGGCCTGCTCGACGCCTCCGGCGCGCTGATCGGCAACCCGGTGCACTACCGCGACGCCCGCACCGAGGGCATGGCGGCGAAGCTGGCCGCGGTGCTGCCCGCGGCGGAGCTGTACCGGGCGACGGGCCTGCAGCACCTGCCCTTCAACACCGTCTACCAGCTCCTCGCCGCCCGCGGCACGCCCGCGCTGGCCGCGGCCAGCCAACTGCTGCTCGTCCCCGACCTCGTCGCGTACTGGCTGACCGGCGAGGCCGGCACCGAGCTGACCAACGCCTCCACCACGGCGCTGGTCGACCCGCGCACCGGCGCGTTCTCCCGCCGCGTCGCCGAGGCCGCGGGCGTCGACCTCGGGCTCTTCCCGCCGCTGCGCCGCCCCGGCGACCCGGCGGGCGAACTGCTGCCCGCGGTGCTGGAGGAGACGGGCCTGACCGGTCCGGTGCCGGTGACCGCGGTCGGCTCGCACGACACCGCCTCGGCGGTCGTCGGCGTGCCGGCGCGGGACGAGGACTTCGCGTACATCGCCACCGGCACCTGGTCGCTGGCGGGCGTCGAACTGGCCGCGCCCGTGCTCACCGAGGAGAGCCGCGCCGCCAACTTCACCAACGAGCTGGGCGTGGACGGCACGGTCCGCTACCTGCGCAACATCATGGGCCTGTGGCTGCTCCAGGAGTGCCTGCGCGCCTGGGACGCCGAGGGGCACACCTACGAGCTGGACGCCCTGCTCGCCGGCGCCGCCGCGGCGCCCCCGCTGCGCTCGTACGTGGACGCCGGCGACCCGGCGTTCCTCGCCCCCGGCCGGATGCCGGAGCGGATCGCGGCCGCGTGCCGGCGGGCGGGGCTGCCGGAGCCGCGCTCCGCGGCGGAGACCGTGCGCTGCGTGCTGGACTCCCTCGCCCTGGCGCACCGCCGCGCGGTGGCCGACGCGCAGCGGCTCTCGGGGCGTACGGTACGGGTGGTGCACGTCGTCGGCGGCGGCGCGCGCAACGGGCTGCTGTGCCGGCTGACGGCGGACGCCTGCGGGCTGCCGGTGGTCGCGGGGCCGGTGGAGGCGGCGGCCCTCGGCAACGTCCTCGTCCAGGCGCGGGCGGCCGGCGTGATCGACGGCACCCTGTCAGACCTCCGATCTCTGCTTCACAGAACGCAGCCGCTGCGGGAGTATGAACCCGGCGGCGGCGGATCGGCCTGGGAGGAAGCGGAATGCGCGTTGCGCTCTTCGTGACATGCGTCAACGACACGCTCTACCCGCGCACCGGGCGCGCGGTCGTGACCCTGCTGGAGCGGCTGGGGGTGACGGTCGACTTCCCGCTCGCGCAGTCCTGCTGCGGGCAGGCCCAGTTCAACACCGGTTACCTGCGCGAGACGCGGCCGCTCGCCCGCCGCTACGCGGACGTGTTCGCGGACTACGAGTACGTCGTCTCGCCGTCCGGCTCGTGCGCCGCGATGGTCCGCGACAACTACCCGCGGATCGGCGATCCCGCCGCGGCGGCCGTCGCCCCGCGCACGTACGAGCTGACCGAGTTCCTCACCGATGTCCTCGAAGTGACCGATGTCGGGGCGTACTACCCGCACACGGTCACCTATCATCCGACCTGTCACGGGCTGCGCGTGCTTCGCCTCGGCGACCGGCCGCGGCACCTGCTGGAGCAGGTGAAGGGGCTGACACTGCACGAACTGGAGGGCGCGGACGAGTGCTGCGGGTTCGGCGGTACGTTCGCGCTGAAGAACCCGGCGGTCTCGGCGGCGATGGGCGCCGACAAGGCGCGGCACGTGGAGGAGTCGGGCGCGCAGACGGTGTGCGCGGCGGACAATTCCTGTCTGATGCACATCGGCGGCACGCTGGCGCGCCGCGGGTCGCCGGTACGGCCGGTGCACCTCGCGGAGATCCTGGCGAGCACGGAAGGGGACGTCTGGTGAGCGAGACCCGAGCGGCCCGTACGTTCCTGGGCATGCCCCGTACCCGCCCGGCGGCCTTCCCGCAGTCCGCCGCCGCGGCCACCGCCGACGCCACCCTGCGCGCCAACCTCACCCACGCGACGCGCACCATCCGCGGCAAGCGCGCGGCGGCCGTCGCCGAACTCGCCGACTGGGACCGGCTGCGCGCCGCGGGCGCCGCCATCAAGGACGACACGCTGCGCCACCTGGACCGCTATCTGGAGCAGTTGGAGGCGGCGGTGACCGCCGCGGGCGGGCACGTGCACTGGGCCGTGGACGCCGCGGAGGCCAACGCGATCGTCACCCGGCTGGTCCGGGAGACCGGCGCCGACGAGGTCGTCAAGGTCAAGTCGATGGCCACGCAGGAGATCGGGCTGACCGAGGCGCTGGCGGCGGCCGGCATCCGCGCGTACGAGACGGACCTCGCCGAGCTGATCGTGCAGCTCGGCGAGGACCTGCCGTCGCACATCCTGGTCCCCGCCATCCACAAGAACCGCGGCGAGATCCGCGACATCTTCCGCGACCGCATGGCCGACTGGGGCCGTCCCGCGCCGGACGGGCTCGGCGACCGGCCAGCGGAGCTGGCCGAGGCGGCGCGGCTGCACCTGCGGGAGAAGTTCCTCGACGCCAGGGTCGCCGTCTCCGGTGCGAACTTCATGGTCGCCGAGACCGGCACGATGGTGGTGCTGGAGTCCGAGGGCAACGGCAGGATGTGCCTGACGCTGCCGGAGACGCTGATCTCCGTCGTCGGCATCGAGAAGATCGTGCCGAACTGGCGGGACCTGGAGGTCTTCCTCCAACTGCTGCCCCGCTCCTCGACGGCCGAGCGGATGAACCCGTACACGAGCACCTGGACCGGCCCGGCGGAGGGCGACGGACCGCGCGAGTTCCATCTCGTGCTGCTGGACAACGGACGCACCGACACGCTGTCCGACCAGGTGGGACGCCAGGCGCTGCGGTGCATCAGGTGCTCGGCGTGTCTCAACGTCTGCCCGGTCTACGAGCGCGCCGGCGGGCACGCCTACGGTTCCGCCTACCCGGGCCCGATCGGGGCGATCCTCACCCCCCAACTCCGCGGCACCGCAAGCGCGCTGGACGCCTCGCTGCCGTACGCCTCGACGCTGTGCGGCGCGTGCTACGAGGTGTGCCCGGTCGCCATCGACATCCCCGAGGTGCTCGTGCACCTGCGCACGCGGGTCGCCGAGGGCGGCGCGTACACGGTGCGCGGGACGAAGGCCGTGATCAAGCCGGCGAAGGGACACGCCGCGGAGCGGGCGGCGATGCGCGCGGCGCGCTGGACGCTGGACCACCCGCGCGTCTACGGCGCCGCGCTGCGCGCCACGACCGGCACCCGGCGGCTGCACCCGCGCCGGCTGCCGGGTCCCGGGAAGGCGTGGTCGGCGACCCGGGACCTGCCGCCGGTGCCGAAGGAGTCGTTCCGCGCCTGGTGGCAGCGCACCCGCGGAGCGGGATCGTGACGGGCCGTGCCGTACGGGCGGGCCGTGGGACGCAGAGCGTGAGGGGTACGCGGTGAGCAGCAGCAGGGAGACGATCCTCGCGCGGGTACGGGCCGCCACCCGCGACACCGCGGGCACGCCGGAGCCCGAGGTGCCGCGCGACTACCTGCGCGTCCACGGCGACCGCTCCCCCGCCGAGTCCGCGGACCTGCTCGCGGAGAACCTCGCCGACTACCGTGCGCTCGTGCACCGTTCGGACGCCGACGGGCTGCCGGCGCTGCTGGCGCGGCTGTTCGCCGAGCGCGGCACCCGCACGCTGCTCGTACCGGACGGGCTGCCGCCCGCCTGGACCGCGGCGGTCGACGCCGCCCGCGTCCCCGACGTGGCCGCGAGCACCGCCCGGGACCTGGACGCGGTCGACAGCGTGCTGACGGGCTGCGCGCTGGCCGTCGCGGAGACCGGCACGATCGTGCTGGACGCCGGTGCCGGGCAGGGCCGGCGGCGCATCACGCTGATCCCTGACCACCACGTGTGCGTGGTGCGGGTCCCGGAGCAGGTGGTGGACTCGCTGCCGCAGGCCATGGAGCGGCTGGACCCGGCCCGGCCGCAGACCTGGATCTCGGGTCCCTCGGCGACCAGCGACATCGAGCTGGACCGGGTGGAGGGCGTGCACGGGCCGCGGACGCTCGAGGTCGTGCTCGTCACGGGCTGACGCCCCCACCGTCGCCTCCCGCCACCAGAGTTGTACACCACTGGCAACCGGCCGGGCCCCTGTTCCCCTCCCCCGCGGTCGGTTAGCTTCTGCGCCATGCCGAGACCTTCCGCACCGTCCCGCCGTACGCTCCTGACGGGCACCGCCGCCGGCGCGGCCGTCCCCCTGCTCGCCGGTGCCGCACCGGCCACCGCGCGCGCCCGCGCGGGCGGTGGCCCCGCCGCGCCGCAGACCGGCGCCGACGCCGCCGCCGCACAGGACTGGTCCGTGCTGCGCGGCCGCCGGCTGGGCATCGTCAGCAACCCGACCGGCATCCTGCGCGACACCCGCCACGTCGTCGACTCCATGCACGCCTCCGGCACCCTCGACATCGCCGGCGTCTTCGGCCCGGAACACGGCTTCCGCGGCAGCGCGCAGGCCGGTGAGGCAGAGCCGGAGACCATCGACCCGCGCACCGGGCTGACGGTCTACGACGCGTACGGCGCGAACGCCGCGAAGATGGCCGAGCTGTTCGCCAAGGCGGGCGCGGACACCGTCGTCTTCGACATCCAGGACGTCGGCGCGCGCTTCTACACCTACATCTGGACGATGTACAACGCGATGGTCGCCGCCCGCGACACCGGCGCCGCCTTCGTCGTACTCGACCGCCCCAACCCGATCGGCCGTCGCGCCGACGGCGCGATGATGACCCCGGGCTTCACCTCGGGCGTGGGCCTCAAGCCGATCGTCCAGCAGCACGGCATGACCGTGGGCGAGCTGGCCCGCTACTTCAACGGCGAACTGCTGCCCGACGAGGGCGCGGGCGGCCCGGTGGAACTGGAGGTCGTACGGGTACGGGGCTGGGACCCCGAGTCGTACGCCCAGGACGGCGACCTGCCCTGGGTGCCGCCCTCCCCGAACATGCCGACCGCCGACACGGCGCTGGCGTACGCCGGCACCTGCTTCTTCGAGGGCACCAACCTCTCCGAGGGCCGCGGCACCACGCGCCCGTTCGAGTGGATCGGCGCGCCCTACCTGGACTACCACTACAGCGACCGGCTCAACGCCCGCGGGCTGCCGGGGGTGGAGTTCCGCGAGGCGTACTTCGTGCCGACGTTCGGCAAGCACGTGGGCGCGACCTGCGCGGGCGTGCAGGTGCACGTCGCCGACCGGCGCCGCTACGAGCCGGTGACGGCCGCGGTGGCGATGCTCGTCGAGGCCGCGCGCTACCCGGAGTTCGCCTGGCGGCAGGACAGTTGGGACCCGCAGCGGCCCTTCTGGATCGACAAGCTGTCCGGCTCGCCGCGGATGCGCACGATGATCGACGAGGGCCGGGACGTGGCCGAGGTCGTCGCCGCCTGGAAGGACGAACTCGCCGACTTCACCCGCCGCCGCCGGCGCTACCTGCTCTACCGCTGACGTGCGCGCCTGCTCCCGGGTCCCGCGCCGCGGCGGGCCCGGGCGGCCCGCCGGGCGCGGGTTAGGATCGCCCGTATGCCCGCACGCTTCAAGGACCTCGCGCTGGACGCCCGGGACCACCAGGCGCTCGCCGACTGGTGGTGCACCGCCCTGGGGTACGCCCGCCGGCAGGACACCACCGAGGAGTGGCCCGCCGAGTGGCCGGTGCCCATCCACGACCCGGCCGGGCAGGGCCCGCTGATCTGGATCAACCCGGTCCCGGAGGCGAAGACCGTCAAGAACCGGATGCACCTCGACGTCTGGGGGGTGCCGGCGGAGATGGAGGCGCTGGGCGCGACGCTGGTCCGCCGGCGTGACGACGAAATCGAGTGGACCGTCATGGCCGACCCCGAGGGCAACGAGTTCTGCGTCTTCGAAGAGGAACGGTGACGGCCGAACTGCGGGCCCGCTATGCGGCGTACGACTGGCGGCCGGTGACCGACGGCATGTCGGGTGCGGGCGTGTGGCGGCTCAGCGGGCCCGGCGAGCTGTTCGTGAAGACCGCGGCGGCCCGGGACGGGCACCCCGAGCCCGGGTCCGACCTGCGGCACGAGGCGGCGTGCACCCGGTGGCTGCACGCCCAGGGGCTGCCCGCGCCCGAGGTGGTCGACGTCGGGGCGGCGGACGGGACCACGTGGCTGGTGACGCGGGCGCGGCCCGGGCGGTCGCTGGCCGAGCCGTGGCCGGCGGAGCTGCGGGCGGGGGCGGTCGGGGCGCTGGCCCGGTTCACCCGGCGGCTGCACGAACTGCCCCTCGCCGGCTGCCCGTTCGTACGGGACCTGTCGGTGACGGTGTCGCTGGCCGGAGCGGCGGTCGCCGCCGGGCTGGTGGACGAGGAGGACTTCGACGACGGCCGGCGGGGCATGAGCGCCGCCGGTCTCCTCGCCGAGCTGGAGCGCACCCGGCCCGCCGGGGAGGACCTCGTGGTCTGCCACGGCGACCTGTGCGCGCCGAACGTGCTGGTCGACCCGGTGACGCTGGAGGTCTCCGGCGTCATCGACCTGGGCCGCCTCGGCGTCGCCGACCGGCACCTGGACCTCGCCCTGGCGGTCCGCAGCTTCACCGACGAGGACCTCAACCCGCAGCACGGCCCGGCGGCCGCCGAGCTGTTCCTGAACGCGTACCTGGCGGCCGGCGAGGGGGACGTGCGCGTCGACCCGGCGCGGACGGCGTTCTACACCCTGCTGGACGAGTTCTTCTGACGCCCCGTCACACCCGTCACGGCTCCTCCGGCGCCCCGGTGGGTCCCGGCGGGTCCGGCGGCTCGCCCGCCAGCTCGACGCCGTGCGGCGCCCACTCCCGCGGCACCGCGAAGACGGCGAGCACGTCGAAGGGCTCCGCGCACTTCCGGTACGCCGTGGTCTCCGCCGGCTCCGCGAACAGGCCCTGCTCCTTGGAGCTGCGCAGGTCGGCGGAGCCGGCTCGGGTGCACCCGGTGCTCCACGCGAAGGCGACCAGCGCCTCGGTCCCGAAGTCCCGCCGGGCCCGCCCGGCGGCGCCCTTGGCGTCCTCCGCCGCCCCCGGGTACCGCCGCGCGAAGTCGGCGACGTCCGCGCGCGAGCGCAGCACCGTACGCACCGGCTCGTACCCGTGACCGGACTCGAAGTGCACCAGGTCCGCGCCCGGCACCGGCACCCCTAAGCTCCGCTGCGAGTCCCCCAGCACCGCCCACACCCCGCTGACCAGCAGCAGCCCGGACACGACGGCGCCAGCCAGGATCAGCCGCGGACCCCGCGGACCCCGCGGACCGCGGGGCTTCCGCTCGCGCGGGGCCCCCTCCCGCCCTGCCCGGTCGCGCGCGTGGGTATCGGCCCGTCCTCGTCGCCGCTGGAGAACCACAGCCCCGTCAGCTCCTCGATCGCGGTTCGCGTCTCACCCATACCGACCAGTGTGCCGCCCGCGGGCGGCAACGGACCCTGCCCTTTCCGCCGGGGGCGTGGACGGCGCCGGTCAGTAGACTGGCCGGTAGGTAAAGGAGGCGGAGTGGCCGGTACGCGGGTGGACGGGCGGGTCGAGCGCGGCAATCAGACGCGCAGGCTCGTGCTGCGGCGGACGATGGACATCGCCTCGGTGGAGGGCCTGGAGGGCCTGTCGCTGGGCCGGATCGCGAGCGAGCTGGGGCTGAGCAAGAGCGGCGTCTTCGCGCTCTTCGGCTCCAAGGAGGAACTGCAGCTCGCGACCGTGCGGGCCGCGGGCGCCGTGTTCGCCAAGACCGTGGTGGGGCCCGTACAGGACCAGCCGCCGGGGGTCGGCAGGCTGCTGTCCCTCTGCTCCCACTGGCTGCGCTACTCGCGCGAGCGCGTCTTCCCCGGCGGCTGCTTCTTCTACGGCGCGGCGGCCGAGTTCGCCTCCCGCAGCGGCGCCGTGCACGACGCGGTGGCGGCGGCGCACCGCGACTGGGCGGCGTACGTGGAGCGGACGGTCGAGGAGGCCCGCGCCGCCGGGGAGCTGCGGGCGGACACCGCCCCGGGCCGGCTCGCGTTCGAGCTGATCGCGCTCCTGGAGCACGCCAACCTGCTGTCGCTGCTGCACGGCGCGCAGGACGCGTACGACCTGGCCGCCGCCGCCGTCGTGGCGCGGCTGCGCGAGGTGGCCGCGGAGCCGGACTCAGTCCCGGACGCGCTCCCCTGCTGAGACGAACTCCAGCGCCGTGCGCACCACGCCCGGGTCCGCGAGGATCCGCCGGTGCCCGAGGCCGCTGGTGCGGTGCTGCCTGACCTGCCCGCCGTAGGCCGCCGCGGTCTTGTCCGCCTGCGCGGCCGCGACCATGCGGTCCTTCTCGTCGTGGACGAGCAGGATCGGGAGCGTGACCTCGGCCGGCCGGTACGTGACGTCGAAGCGCCGCCACAGGTCGTGCTCGCCGGGGAACATGTCGATCTCGACGCGCCGCCGCAGCGCGGTCCTCACCCGGGGCCCGAGGCCGAGTCCCGCGCAGAACACGTCGACGACGTGGTCGAAGTCGGCGACGCCGGAGATCACCACGAGGCGGTCCGCCGCGGCGGCGCCGCGCAGCGCGAGGAAGGCCGCGGAGCCGCCGAGGGAGTGCGCGACGACGGCCTCGAACCTGCCGTGCTCCTCGTACAGCCGGGCGATGATCTCGCGGTACTCCAGCACGGTGGTGCGGCGGCCCTCCGAGGCACCGTGGGCGGGGGCGTCGAACGCGACGGGCGTGTAGCCGGCGGCGCGCAGCGCGGCGATGTACGGCGCGAAGTGCGCGGCCCGCGAACGCCAGCCGTGCACGAGCAGCACAGGCCGCTCGCCGTCGCCCCAGCAGTACGTGACCACGTTCTTGCCGGCCACGGTGAGGCTGCCGGTGAACGCACCCGCGAGGAGCCGGCGTTCGGCGTCGTCGAAGGCGCGGTCGGCGCGCGGGTGGCGGTAGAGGACGAGGGCGCCGCGGCCCGCGAGACCCGGGGAGACGGCGGCGGTGGCGTTGAGGACCTTGCCTATGAGCGCGGTGACGACAGGCTTCATGGTCAGAAGATAGCACGACCGTTCGCTCAGTTTTGAGCCCGGTGAACGGGTCCGGGTGAGACGCGGGCGGCAGCGCGCGCCGGCCCCGGCGGTCCGCCGGGGCCGGCGCGGCGGCTCAGCCGGCGCGGTAGGCGTCGATGATCGTCTGCTCGATCGCCCGGCCCTCGGCGGCCGTGCCGCGTACCCGTACGGACACCTCCTGACCAGGACGCGGCCACACCTGCGGTGCCAGCGCGGTCAGTTCACCGTCCCGCCCGGGGACCACCAGCGCCTCGTGCCAGCGCTCGCCGCCGTCGGTGGAGGCCCAGAACCGCACGCTGCCGCGCTCGGTCCTGATCGCGTCCTCCGGGCCCGCGGTGGACGTCAGCCGCAGCCCTACGGTGAGCGGCCGGTGCGCGGGGACGGCTCCGTCGCGGTCGGTGCGCGGCGCGTAGTCGACGCCCAGCAGCCGCACCCGCTCCTGCCCCACCAGCGGATCCGCGGGACCGCGGGCCGGGAAGGTCCAGCTCGTGCGGGTCTCGCTGCCGATGGGCAGCGCCTCGCGGTCGGGCCGCGAGGTGTGCTCCAGCCGGTACGTGGCGGGTTCCGGCGTGACGGGGAAGAAGCTGGTGTCGGGGCGGGCCGGGATCTCCTTGCCGTCGCGGAAGAGCCGCAGGCTCTCGTTCCCGGCGGACGCGACGTTCCAGACCGGGCCCTGGTGTTCGCCGTCGCTCAGCGACACCGGCAGGTCGAGCTGGTCGCCGTAGTGCAGCCCGGCGATGACCGCCGGGGCCGGGGCGCCGTACCAGACCGGATCCGCGCTCTCCCCCGGCTCGTACGGGAGCGTGGGCGCGCACAGCCGCGGGAACGCCGGCTCGGGGCCGAGGACGCAGTGGCGCCACGCCACGTCCGGCCGCGCGGTGACCATCTCGACGCGGCGCCGCGGCACGTCGAGCGGGTACTCGTGGACGATGGTGGACAGGATGCCGTCCGGGCGCGCCTCGCGCGATTCGGTGTACGTGTCGTCGCGGCCGTGCAGCGAGCGGTAGTCGGCCTCGACGCGGGCCAGTTCCCGGGCCTCCGCGCGGGTGACGCGGTAGCGCGGCGGGTCGGGGATCGTCTTGCCCTGGCCGAGCACCAGCTCGTAGACGTCGGCCTGCCGCCCGTGCGGCCTGCCGTCGGCCTCCAGCCGCCAGCGGGTCGCGAACGCCGAGGTGCCGTGCCGTACCGGCTCGGTGGGCTGGAGGAAGACCCGGCCCTGCTCGACCTCCTCGCCGGAGGCGTAGATGCCCTCGTCCATCCCGCCGGTGCCGGACTCGTCGCGGCGGGCGTAGTGGACGGAGGCGTCCCGCACCCTGGTGTCCGCGCCCTCGACGGTCGCGGGGCGCAGCGGCAGCGCCTTGCGGGCGTCGATGGTGTACGCGATGTCGCCGTCGAGCATGACCTCGGGCGAGCCGGCGAACGCGACGGAGGCGGGCTCGCCGCCCGCGGCGGGCGTCTCCACCTTGGCCAGCATCGACAGCGGTCCCGGCAGCATCCGGGCGGTGGCGCGGCCGTTCTCGTCCAGGTGGACGGTGCGGAAGCCGCCGCCGGTCTCGGGGTACGTCTCCCGCATGTTGAGCACCCACAGGCTGCCGCCCGCCCAGGGGCGGCCGTTCCGGTCCAGGACGGTCAGGTCCACGTCGTGGCGGGGCGGTTCGAGGTAGAAGCTGAGCGGCAGGGTGACGGTGTCGTGCCCGCTCTCGGTGAGGACGACGGCGCCGGAGTAGACGCCGGGTGCGACGCCCTCGGGCGTCAGCGTGACCGTCACCCGCTCGGTGGCGCCGGGTGCGACGGTCACGGCGGCGGGCGTCACGGTCACGGCGTCGTCGGCGAGCGGGGCGCCGGCGCGCTCGGTGGCGAGGTCGGTGAGGGAGATCGCGCGCGGCTCGGTGCCGTTGTTGGTCAGGGTCAGCTCGATCGACGCCGGGCGCTCTCCCTCCGGGTAGCGCAGGTAGCCGAAGTCGACGTTGCCGCGGTCGAGTTGCAGGGTCTCGTTCGCCGCGCCCGGCAGGTCGAGGACGCCGGCCCCGGCCGCGTGCGGCCGGGGTGCCGCGGCGTCGCCGTCCGCGGTGGTCATGAGCGCGGTCTTCAGCCGCCGCCAGTCCCAGTCGGGGTGCTTCTGCAGCAGCAGCGCGGCGGCGCCTGCAACGTGCGGGGTGGCCTGCGAGGTGCCGCTCATCTCCGTGTACGGATCGGCCGTACCGCCGCCCGCGCGGGCGCCGGTGACGGCGACGCCCGGGGCGATCAGGTCGGGCTTGGAGAGGAACGCGCCGGTCGTCGGGCCGACACTGGTGAACCGGGGCGTACCGCCGTCGGCGCCCGCGGCCCCCACGGTCAGCGCGCTCTCCGCCACGCCCGGGGTGCCGATGGTGCCGCCGTAGGGTCCCGAGTTGCCCGCGGCGACGACGAAGAGGGTGCCGGTGTCGGCGGCCAGGGCGTCGAGCGCGCGGGCGACGGGGTCGTTCCCGGGGTTCTCGGGCGCGGTGCCGCCCAGGCTGAGGTTGACCACGTCGGCACCCTGCTCGGTGGCCCACTGCATGCCGGCGATGATCCAGGAAGCCCGGCCCACGCCCTCGCCGTCGAGGACCCGGCCGGACAGCAGCCGGGCGCCGTACGCGACGCCCTTGCGGGCGCCGCCGGACGCGGCGCCGCTGCCCGCGACGAGGGAGGCGACGTGGGTGCCGTGGCCGTTGCTGTCCTCGGTGGTGCCCTCGCCGGTGAAGTCGGCGGCGCCGGCGACCCTGCCGCGCAGGTCGGGGTGGTCGGCGTCGACGCCGGTGTCGAGCACGGCGACGTCCACGCCGGCGCCGCTCAGCCCGGCGTCCCACACCTCGGGGGCGCCGATCTGGCTGAGGTTGCCGTCGAGTTCCGCGGCCTCCAGGCTGCGGTCCAGCCACACCCGGCGCACCCCGGCCGCGGCCGGGCCCGCCGGCCGGGCGAGGGTCGCGGCGAAGGTGCCGGCGCTCTTCTTGGGCAGTTCGACGGCGACGGCGTCGAGGGCGGGCAGCGGCAGGGCGTCCTCGCGGGCCGCCGCGCCGGCCGCGGCCAGCGGGCGGGGGCCCTGCACGATCAGCGGGAGCGCGCCGGTGGAGGCGTCGTCGTAGCCCATCTCGACGAGGGCGGTGACGTTGAAGAGTTCGAGGTCGAGCACTTCTGGGACGAGCCCGGCGGCGTCGTCCGGGACGACGTAGACGTCGCCGCCGTCGCGCAGGGTGGTGAAGGAGCGGGTGCCGGAGCCGGACCGCGGGGTGACGGTGACGGCGGGGGGACCGTCCGCGGCGGGGGCGTCGATGGTGACCTCGTCGCCGGTGACGAGGGTGACGGTGGCGGAGTCGGACGCGGGGGCGGAGGCGCCGCCCGCGGGCGGCGCGGCGAGGGGCGGGGGGCCGGCCGCGGCCGGCGTGGCCGACAGGGCCGGGAGCGTGAGCCCGCCGAGGAGGAAGGCTGTCACGGCGGCGCGGACGTGCTGAGGGAGCCGTCTGGAGGACATGATCCCGGTCTTACCCCGGCGGACCTGCGCGGCGGAACGAATCTTCGTGGCGTCTTGTCGCCACGTCCACAAGTAGCCACCATGGCCGGATGCTTGAGGCCCTGGGGATACCGCCGTACGCCGAGTCCGTCTACCGCGCGCTGCTCGCGGCGCCCGGCCGCACCGTCGCCCAGCTCGCCGGGGAGCTGCGGCGCTCCGAGCGCGCCACCCGGCGCAGCGTCACGGAACTGGAGGAATGCGGCCTGGTCAGCCGGCTGCCCGGGCGTCCGGTGCGGCTGCTGGCCACCCGCCCGGACACCGCCGTCGACCTGCTCGTCGCACGGCGCCGCCGGGAGCTGGGCGAACTGCAGCGCAACGCGCGGACGCTGGCGGCGACGCTCAGCGCGGGCCGGCAGCCGGACGAGTTGCTGGAGGTCCTCACCGGCCGGCAGGCCATCGCGGAGCGCTTCGGCCAGCTCGTCCGGGGCTGCGAGCGGGAGTTGCTGGTCTTCGACCGGCCGCCGTACGCGACGGACGTGACGCCCTCGGAGGAGGGCGTGACGGCGCGGCTGCACGAGCAGGTGGTGGTGCGCGGCATCTACGCCCCGGAGTCGCTGGAGTACCCAGGCGCGCTGGCCGCGGCGCGGCGGGCGGCGGCCAACGGCGAGCAGTCGCGCGTCCATCCGCAGGTGCCGATGAAGCTGGCGCTCGCGGACCGCGCGGTGGCGCTGCTGCCGATCGCGCTCGACGACCAGGTGGACAGCGCCCTGGTGATCCGCCCGTGCGCGCTGCTGGACGCGCTGGTCAGCCTCTTCGAGCTGCTGTGGCAGCAGGCCGCCCCGCTGCTGCCGCGGCCGGTGCCGGACCGTCCCTCGTGCTCGGACCTGGGGCTGCTGACGCTGCTGGCGGCGGGGGTCAAGGACGAGGCGATCGCGCGGCAGTTGGGCGTCAGCCCGCGGACGGTCACCCGGCGGGTGGCGGAGCTGCTGGACGAGCTGGGCGCCCGTACCCGCTTCCAGGCGGGCATCCTGGCACAGCGGCGCGGCTGGCTTCCCGACCCCGAACCACCCGGCCGGCAGGGGTAATTCACGCCGCTCCCCTGCGCCTTGCATTGTTCCATGGCCATATCGCCGCGTTATGTAAGCGATTTCTCCGCCCGAACCCCGGAACCTTGATTTCCGGATGGCGAACTCCCAGCTCAGACCCGTGATTTCCGGGGAGATGAATTCCCGTTTCGCCCGGTGCCCTGTTTACCTCCCGCTGAACTCGTGTTTACGCTCTGGCGATTCCCCTTCGACGTACACGCGCCGAAGTCCCCATGGGAGGAAAACGCGAATGAACGGACGAATGCGCACCATCATGCGGCTCGGCGGGTTAACGACCGCCGTCGTGGCCGTTCTGTCGATGTCGGGCGCGGCCGCGGCCGCCGGCGGCCCGGAGCCCACGCCCCCGCCGGCCACGCAGATCGTCGGCGGCCAGCCCGCCTCCGAGACGTACTCCTTCATGGCCTCACTGCAGAGTGCCTCGGGCAGCCACACCTGCGGCGGCAGCCTGG
The DNA here is from genome assembly GCF_042874195.1 of Streptomyces sp. NPDC004134. Taxonomy (NCBI): domain Bacteria; kingdom Bacillati; phylum Actinomycetota; class Actinomycetes; order Kitasatosporales; family Streptomycetaceae; genus Streptomyces; species Streptomyces sp. NPDC004134. Next base: position 264,580 of record NZ_JBIAMS010000002.1, read on the forward strand.
TCGACCCGAGCTGGGTCGTCACCGCCGCGCACTGCGGCACCCCTTACCAGGTGCGGATCGGCACCACCGACCGCACCGCGGGCGGCGAGGTCCGCCGCGTCGTCGAACGCCGCCAGCTCGCCGCCGACATGACCCTGCTGCGGCTAGGCACCCCCTCGACCAAGACCCCCGTCCCCATCGCCGCCGCCGCGCCTGCCGGTTCGGCGACCCGGCTGATCGGCTGGGGGCAGACCTGCCCGACCCGCGGCTGCGGCGCCCCGCCGGTGGGGCTGCGGCAGCTCGACACCACGGTCCTCGCCGACTCCTCCTGCGCGGGCATCCAGGGCGCGTACGAGCTGTGCGTGAACGGCGGCGGCGGCCGGGGGGCGTGCTACGGCGACTCCGGCGGCCCGGCGGTCGTCGGCGGGCCCGGCGACTGGCGGCTCGTCGGCGCCACGAGCCGCGGCACGGCGGGCACCTGCGCCGTCTCCCCCGCGATCTACGGGGACGTGACGTCGGTGAAGTCCCGGATCGACGCCATCATCGGCGGCGCCTGACCGGGCGGTCACGGGCCGGCCGCCACGAGGCGCGCCGCGGACGGCCGAGGCGTACCGGGACGCCCGGCGAGTACAGGACGCTGACCGGGTCGCCGGCGGGCGCGGGCAGGCCCGCCGCCGCGACCAGGTTCTCCTCGCACCGCACCAGCTCCGCGCGGTGCAGCGGCCAGCGGGGGTGCTCGTTGGGCAGGTAGGCCGTCCCGCCGAAGAAGGCGGTGTGCAGCCCCCAGCGCGCGGTGAGGAAGTGCTCCAGCTCGCTCGGCTCGCCGACCCGTGCGCCCGGACGCACGGTCAGGCGGCTGTACGCGCCGCGCGGGCCCGGCCGGCGGCGCGAGCTGGTGTAGACGACGGTGTCACCGGCCCGGCGGACGGCCATCCGCGACCACACGTACGGGAGCCCGAAGCCGAGCCGGCCCAGCACCACGGGGACCAGCCGGGCGGCGTCCAGCGAGCGGAAGACGACACCGCGCCGCCCGCGGCCGTCGACCGAGTACAGGCGCACGTTGGTCTCCGGGAAGGAGCCGAGGTACGGCACCGCGGGCAGCCGCAGCCACCCGACGCGGTGCATCCGGAAGGCGATGAGCCCGACGTACGCGACCCCGTCGTGCGTGTCCGGCACGGTCCCGCGGGGCAGCAGCCGCGCCACGGCGTCCGGCTCGGCGGCCCAGTGGACGAACGTCAGGTCCAGCCACTGCTGGGTGAGCAGCGGGAACCGTACGGCGTGCGGGGCGTCGGGGGTGACGGGCTCGGGCGTGTGCACGGTGCCAGCATCGCAGCGCCGGCGCTGCGCGGCCCGGCGGGCCCCGCCGCGGCCGCGTCAGCCGAGGTGCCGGGCGAACGCCTCGTGGGCCCGGGTGTCGAAGAGGACGAAGCGCACCTCGTCGAAGGCCCGCTTGTCGACGGCCTCCTGGACGGCGGCCACCGCGATCCCGGCCGCGTCGTCCAGCGGCCAGCCGTACGCGCCGGTGGACACGGCGGGGAGCGCCAGCGTGCGGGCGCCCAGTTCGCGGGCGACGGCCAGCGACTCGCGGTAGCAGGAGGCCAGTTGCGCCGAGCGGTCCTCGCTCCGCGACCACACCGGGCCGACGGTGTGGATCACCCAGCGGGCCGGCAGCAGTCCCGCGGCGGTGGCCACCGCGCTACCCGCGGGCAGGCCGTCCGGGTAGGCGGCGGCGCGCAGTTCGCGGCACTCCGCCACGATGCTCTTGCCGCCCCTGCGGTGGATGGCGCCGTCGACGCCCCCGCCCCCCAGCAGCGAGGAGTTGGCGGCGTTGACCACCGCGTCGACCTGCTGCTCGGTGATGTCGCCGCGCACGGCCGTGAGCACACCCATGGCGCCACCGTAGTACGGGCACGGGGCCGGCGCCGGGCGAGCCCGCCCCGTACGGCGGCTCAGACGGTGACCGACGCGCCCTCCGCCACCGGCTCGCCCCCGGCCACCGCGCTCGCGTCGGCGTCGAGGTCGCGGCGGACCAGCGCCGCGTACCTGCCGCCGGCGGCCATCAGCTTCTCGTGCGGGCCGAGTTCGGCGATCCGGCCGTCGTGCAGGACCGCGATCTGGTCGGCGTCGCGGATCGTGGAGAGCCGGTGCGCGATGGTGATCGTCGTACGGCCCGCGGCCAGCGCGTCGACCGCCTCCTGCACCGCGCGCTCGGTGCGGGTGTCCAGGGCGCTGGTGGCCTCGTCGAGGATGAGCACCGGCGGGTCGCGCAGGATGGTGCGGGCGAGGGCCAGGCGCTGCTTCTCGCCGCCGGAGAAGCGGTAGCCGCGCTCGCCGACCAGGGTGTCGTAGCCGTCGGGCAGGGCGGCGATGTGGTCGTGGATCTGCGCGGCGCGGGCGGCGGCCTCGATCTCGGCGTCGGTGGCGTCCGGGCGGGCGAAGCGCAGGTTGTCGGCGACGGAGGCGTGGAAGAGGTACGTCTCCTGGGCGACGACGCCGACCGCCCGGGCGAGCGAGTCGAAGTCCAGCTCGCGCACGTCGGTGCCGTCGAGGGTGACCCGGCCGCCGGTGACGTCGTACAGCCGCGGCACCAGGTAGCCCAGGGTGGACTTGCCGGCGCCGGTGGGGCCGACGATCGCCAGGCTGGTGCCGGCCGGCACGGTGAGATCGACGTCGCGCAGCGTCGGCTGACCCGCCTCGTACGCGAAGTCGACGCCCTCGAAGCGCACCTCGCCGCGGGGCTTCGCCAGCCGCACCGGGCGCTCGGGCTCGGCGATGTCGACGGGCAGGTCGAGGTACTCGAAGATGCGCTGGAAGAGGGCGAGCGAGGTCTGCATCTGCACGCCGGTGGAGAGCAGGCTGACGGTGGGCCGGAAGAGGCCCTGCTGGAGCGAGACGAAGGCGACGACGGTGCCGATGGACACGGCCTGCCCGCCGCTGCCGGAGGCCAGGCCCGCGGTCCAGTAGATGACGGCCGGCATGGCGGCCATGACGACCCCGATGGTGGCCATCCGCCAGCGGCCCGCCATGTTGGCCCGTACCTCCAGGTCCACCAGGCTCTCGGACTCGTCGGCGAAACCGCGGGTGAGGCTGTCGGAGCGGCCCATGGTGCGGCCGAGCATGATGCCGCTGACCGACAGCGACTCGGTCACGCCCGCGGCCATGGCGGCCATCTGCTTCTGCCGCTGTGAGGTGATCTTCTTGCGCTCGCGGCCGACCCGGCGGGCGATCCAGACGAAGAGCGGCAGCAGGAGCAGCGAGACGACGGTCAGCCGCCAGTCGAGCGCGAGCATCGCGACGACGGTGGCGATCACGCTGGTGAGGTTGGAGACCAGCGAGGTGGCGGTGGTGGTGACGGTGGCCTGCATGCCGCCGATGTCGTTGGCGATGCGGGACTGCACCTCGCCGGTGCGGGTGCGGGTGAAGAACGCCAGCGGCATGCGCTGCAACTGGGCGTAGACGGCGGTGCGCAGGTCGTGCATGACGCGCTGGCCGACGGTGGTGGAGATGAGGGTCTGGAGCACGCCGAAGACGCCGCCGAGCACGGCGACGCCGACCATGCCGAGCGCGAGCAGGCTGAGCAGTCCGGTGCGGCCCTCGGGCAGGGCGGTGTCGACGACCTCGCGGAGCAGGAACGGCGAGGCGACCGAGACCAGCGAGGACGCGGCCACCAGCAGCCCGACCACGGCGAGGCGGCCGCGGTACGGGCGGAAGAGCGCGAGGATCCGGCGCACCTGGGCAGGCTGCTCCGGATCGGAGGGCGCGGGTGACCACCCGTCGAGTGGATCGTGCGGCATGGGCCTCCTAGAAGAGTGTGACGACCTTATGGGAGGGTAGCTCATTGTTACCTATATGCACAATGAATATGCTCCTGCTACCCTCGGAGCGTGTCCCAGTCGCCCCCGCCCCCCGCAGACGTGACCGGCCAGTTGGCGGAGCAGCTCCTGCTGCTCACCCGCCGGATCCACTACGCGCAGAAGCACCACTTCAAGCCGCTGGGCATCACGCCCGCCCAGTCCCGGCTGCTGCGCACCCTGGAGCGCCACGAGGAGCCGCCGCGGATGGCCGACCTCGCCGAGCACCTCGGCGTCGTGCCCCGCGCGGTCACCACCCACGTCGACGCACTGGAGGCGGGCGGCCTGGTGCGGCGCGTACCCGACCCGGCGAACCGCCGGGTGATCCGGATCGAGACCACCGCGGCCGGCCGCACGGCGCTCGCCGAGCTGCACCGGGCCCGCCTCGCGGCGGCCGCGGACGTACTGGAGCCGCTGTCGGAACAGCAGCGTGAAAAACTGCTGGGGCTCATCGCCCCCCTGGTCGACACGCACGGCCACGCCTGCTGAGGAGTCCGTTCCATGCCGTTGCTCCAGCCCAAGCCCTCGGCCCTGCGCCCCGGCCGCGGAGCGGCGGCGCCCGCGCCCGACCGGGTCGCCGACGACCTCGCCGCGGGCACGCCGGAGCCGCTGCGCGGGGAGCTGACGGCGCTGCTGGGCGCGGCGAAGGTGCTGACGGGCGCCTCGGACCTGGTGCGGTACGCCTCGGACGCCAGCCCGTACCGCTTCGTGCCGCAGGCGGTAGCCGTCGCCGAGACGGTCGCGGACGTCTCGGCGCTCTTCCGGTTCGCCCGCGAGCACGGCCGGAAGCTGGTCTTCCGGGCAGCGGGCACGTCGCTGAACGGCCAGGCGCAGGGCGAGGACATCCTCGTCGACGTACGCCGGCACTGGGCGGGCGTCGAGGTGCTCGACGACGCGGCGCGCGCCCGCGTCGGCCCCGGCACCACCGTCGTACGGGCCAACGCCACCCTCGCCCGGCACGGCCGCGTCCTCGGCCCCGACCCGGCCAGCGCCATCGCCTGCACCCTCGGCGGCGTCGTCGCCAACAACGCCTCGGGCATGACGGCGGGCACCACGCGCAACTCGTACCGCACGCTTGCTTCGCTGACCTTCGTGCTGCCCTCCGGCACCGTCGTGGACACCGCCGCGCCGGACGCCGACGAGCGGCTGGCCGCCGCCGAGCCGGAGCTGTGCCGCGGGCTGCTCGCGCTCAGGGCGGAGGTCGAGGCGGACGCGGAGCTGACGGCCAGGATCCGCGCCAAGTACGAGATCAAGAACACCAACGGCTACCGGCTCGACGCCTTCCTCGACGGCACCACCCCCGTGCAGATCCTGCGCGGGCTGATGGTCGGCTCCGAGGGCACGCTCGGCTTCATCGCCGACACCGTCTTCGACACCCTGCCGCTGGACCGGTACACCTCCACCGCGCTGCTGTTCTTCCCCACCCTCCAGGCCGCCGCGACCGCGGTGCCGGCGTTCAACGCCGCCGGGGCGCGGGCCGTGGAGCTGATGGACGGCAACACCCTGCGCGCCTCGGTGAGCGTCGCCGGGGTGCCCGCCGACTGGGCGGAGCTGCCGAAGGAGACGGCGGCGCTGCTGGTGGAGTTCCGGGCGCCGGACGAGGCGGCGCGGGAGGCGTACGAGGAGGCGGCGGCCGGGGTGCTGGCGGGGCTCGACCTCGTGGCCCCGGTCGGCTCCGTCGCCGCGGAAGCCAACGCGTTCACCCGCGACCCGGGCCGTATCGGCGGCTACTGGAAGGCGCGGAAGGCGTTCGTCACCGCCGTGGGCGGCTCCCGCCCGGCCGGTACGACCCTCATCACCGAGGACTTCGCCGTCCCGCCCGGCCGGCTCGCCGAAGCCTGCGAGGCGCTGCTCGGACTCCAGGCGCGGCACGGCTTCGACGCCGCCGTCGCCGGCCACGCCGCCCACGGCAACCTGCACTTCCTGCTCGCCTTCGACGCCGCCGAGCCCGCCGACGTCGAGCGGTACGCGTCGTTCATGGACGACTTCTGCCGGCTGACCGTCGAGCGCTTCGACGGCTCGCTGAAGGCCGAGCACGCCACCGGCCGCAATATCGCCCCGTTCCTCGCGCTGGAGTGGGGCGAGCGGGCCACCGGGCTGATGTGGCGGATCAAGGAGCTGATCGACCCGCAGGGCATCCTCGCCCCGCGGGTGCTGCTCGACCGCGACCCGCAGGCGCACCTGCGCGGGCTGAAGACCATCCCGCGGATCGAGGACGTCGCCGACCCGTGCATCGAGTGCGGCTTCTGCGAACCCACCTGCCCCAGCGGCGACCTGACCACCACCCCGCGGCAACGCATCGTGCTGCGCCGGGAGATGCTGCGCCAGCCGCCGGACGCGCCGGTCACCGGGAGCCTTCTCCAGGCGTACGGGTACGACGCCGTCGACACTTGCGCCGGCGACTCGACGTGCAGCCTGGACTGCCCCGTCGGCATCGACACCGGGCAGATGATGAAGGACTTCCGGCACGCCCGGCACTCCGCCCGCGAGGAGCGCGCCGCCGCCGTCACCGCCCGCCGCTTCCGCCAGGTCGAACGGGCCGCCCGGCTGGCCGTCGCCGTCGCGCACCGGCTCGGCGACCGGGTGCCGGGCGCCGCGACCCGGCTCGCGCGCCGCGCGGTGCGCCCCGACCTCGTACCCGAGTGGCTGCCGGAGATCCCCGCCCCCGCCGCGCGCCGGCTGCCCGCCACCGTCCGCGAGGGCGCCGCCGCCGTCTACTTCCCGGCGTGCGTCAACCGCATCTTCGGCGGCCCGGACGACGCCCGCGGACCGAACCTCGCGGAGGCCGTCGTCGCCGTCTCCGCCCGCGCCGGACGGCCGGTGTGGATCCCCGGCGACGTCACCGGCACCTGCTGTGCCACCATCTGGCACTCCAAGGGCTACGACGACGGCACCCGGCTGATGGCCAACCGCATCGTCGAGGCCGCCTGGCGCTGGACCGACGGCGCCCGGCTGCCGGTCGTCGTCGACGCCTCGTCCTGCACCCTGGGCCTCGCGCACGAGGTGGTGCCGTATCTGACGGAGGCGAGCCGCAAGCTGCACGCGCAGCTCACCGTCGTGGACTCGCTCGACTGGGCCGCCGACGAACTGCTGCCCCGTCTGACGGTCGAGCGCAAGACGTCCTCCGCCGTGGTCCACCCGACCTGCTCGATGCGCCACCTGGGCAACACCGGCCGGCTCACCGCGCTGGCCGAGGCGGTCGCGGAGGAGGTCGTCGTGCCCGACGACGCGGCCTGCTGCGCCTTCGCCGGCGACCGAGGCATGCTGCACAAGGAGCTGACCGCGTCCGCGACCGCGCGCGAGGCCGCGGAGGTCACCGCCCGCGACTACGGCGCGCACCTGTCGGCGAACCGGATGTGCGAGATCGGCATGGACCGGGCCACCGGCCGCTCGTACCGCTCCGTACTGCTGGAGCTGGAGCGCGCCACCCGCCCCGCGGGGGTCCGGGGGCGCCGCGGATAAGTCCATCCGGCCCGGGCGGTAAGTCCAACGCCTCAGTGGTGCAGACCTCTTGTCGGCGCGCCCGGGTCCGGCGAGGGTGGCGGCGAACCTTCCGCACACCTTCCGGAGGACGCATGCGCGAGGAGAACGCCACCCCGAAACCGGGCGATTCCGACGACGGCTACTCCCGCCGTTCGGTTCTGCGCTCGGCGGGCATCGCCGGTGCAGGGCTCGGCCTGGGCGCCTTCGGCGCCTCCCAGGCCCAGGCGGCAGAGGCGGGGGCCGCCGGAGAAGCCGCCGCACCGGCCGTACCGCCGCGGCGCGGCCGGACGATGATCGGCGTGCCCTTCGAGACCCACACCACCGTACGGGTCGGGATCGTCGGCCTCGGCAACCGCGGCGGCGGCATGATCGACCTGTTCCTGGCCCAGCCGGGCGTCCGGGTGACCGCGCTGTGCGACCCGGTCGTGGACAAGGTGGAGCGGGCCGCGAAGAAGGTCGTCGCGGCCGGCCAGCCGGCGCCCGCCACGTACACCAAGGGCGACCACGACTTCGAGCAGCTCTGCGCCCGCGGCGACATCGACTTCGTCTACGTCGCCACCCCCTGGGACTGGCACTTCGAGATGGCCAGGGCGGCCATGACGAACGGCAAGCACGTCGGTGTCGAGTGCCCCATCGCGATGACCGTGAAGGAGCTGTGGGATCTCGTCGACCTGTCCGAGCGCACCCGCAGGCACTGCATGCAGTTGGAGAACTGCGCGTACGGCAAGAACGAGATGCGGGTGCTCCGCATGGCGCACGCCGGGCTCTTCGGCGAACTGCTGCACGCCGCCGGCGCGTACAACCACGACCTGCGCGGGCTGATGTTCGACCCCGACTACTACGAGGGCCCGTGGCGCCGGCTGTGGCACACCCGGCTGCGCGGCGACCTCTACCCCAACCACGGCTTCGGCCCGACGGCCAACTACATGGACGTCAACCGCGGCGACCGCGTCACGCAGATCTCCAGCTTCGGCACGCCGGCCCTGGGCCTCGCGGAGTACCGCGAGGAGCACATGCCCGCCGGCGACCCGAGCTGGAAGGAGACGTACATCGGCAGCGACCGCACCTTCAGCGTGCTGCAGACGGCCAAGGGCCGCGTCATCCGGCTGGAGCACGACGTCTCCACCCCGCACCCGTACAGCCGGATCAACTCCCTCGGCGGCACGAAGGGCGTCTTCGAGGACTACGAGCCGCGCATCTACCTGGAGCCGATGCACACCGACGACCGGTGGCACAGCTTCGGGGACTTCGCGGAGTACGACCACTGGCTGTGGAAGGAGCACTCCAACCCGCCCGGCGGCCACGGCGGCATGGACTACATCATGATCTTCCGGCTGATGCAGTGCATGCGCCTCGGCCTGGTCCCGGACTTCGACGTCTACGACGCCGTGACCTGGACCGCGCCCGTGCCGCTCAGCCACCAGTCGATCAAGGCGGGCGGCAAGCCGCAGCAGATCCCCGACTTCACCCGCGGCGGGTGGAAGGACAAGCGCTCCGGCGTCGACTCGGAGAAGCCCGACGGGGCGTGAGCACCGTCTGACGGCGCGCGGCGCCGCTAGCCGGACAGGGAGGCCCGGTCGCCCATCACGGCGACCGGGTCCTTCCGCGGGTCCAGGGTGCGCAGCAGCTCCGTCATCCCGGACTTGGAGATGCTGACGCAGCCCGACGTGCCGCTGCCGTGGTCCATGTGGAACCAGATCGAGCCGCCCTTCCCCTGCCCCTGCGGCCGGGTCGGGTCGAGCGGCGAGGTGCCCCGCACGCGGTTGTAGTCGATGGCGATGACGAGGTCGAAGTCGTTCCAGTGCGTCTTTGGCCAGTAGTGGGGCGCGGCGAAGGCCGGGCTCCGGAGGTACGGGAGCTTCGCGCCCGGGTCGGCGAGGACGCCGCCGGCGTCGGAGAGCGTGAACACCCCCACGGGGCTGCGCTTGTCACCCTCGCGGTGGTCGGGGGTCCAGCCCTTCTTGCCGTTGTGCCCGGGCCAGCTCTCCCGGCGCTGCCAGTTCCCGCCGCGCTTCTCGTAGAGGACGACGGTGGCGTCGGCGGAGTCGGGGCCCTTGCCGTAGACGGCGACGGCCTGGCGGGAGTCCGCGGGCACCTTCCCGTTCAACCGGGCGCCGACGCCGGGGATGTCGCCGGGCGGGGTGCTGGGCGACGCGCTCGCGCCGCCGGTGGCCGCGCCCTTGCCCGTACCGCCCGTGCCGCCCGTACCGCCGCCGTCGCCGCCGGAACCGCCGCAGCCCGCCAGCAGAAGCAGCCCCACCGCCGCGGCGGCCGTCCGGCGCGGCAGCCGCCCGCTCGTCCCGTACGCACGCATACACCCATCGTCACACGCCGCGTCCCGCGCTCCGCCGGGTGGTCCCCCGCGGGCCGTGGCGCAATGGTCACGGCGCGGGGGAAAACCGGTTGAAAACCTGCCCGCGAACCGCCAGCCTTGCACGGCTCACCCACACCCGAGACGACCATTTTGGGATGCCATGCAGTTGCGCGACCTGCCGCATACGGACCCCGGGGAACCCGACGTCCGATCCGGCCGCCACTTCCTCGTCTGGCTCGGCCGCATGCAGCTCGGCGGCCAGGTGGCCGCGCTGCTCTGGGGCCTGGTGTGGATGCTGCCCCTCGGTGCGATGCCGCTGGCCGTCGGCATGGCCGTGCAGGCGGTCGTGGACCGCAACGGCGGGCGGCTCGCGGTCGCCGGCGCGCTGCTGATCGCGTTCGGCGCGCTGATGGCGCTCGGCGACAGCATGCTGCACCGCGCGGCGGTCACCAACTGGATCACCGCCGCCTCCCGCGTCCAGCAGTTGCTGGCCCGCAAGGCGGCCGACCTGGGCTCGGTCCTCACCCGGCGGGTGGCGGCCGGCGAGGTGGTCGCGGTGAGCACGGGCGACGTGGAGAAGATCGGCTGGTTCGTCGAGTCGTTCTCGCGGTTCACCGCCGCGCTGTTCACCGCGCTCGCCGTCACCGCGGGCCTCGTCGTCTACGCGCCGGAGCTGGGCCTCGTCGTCGCCGTCGCGCTGCCCGTGCTGGCGCTCGCGCCGCTGCCGCTGCTGCCGTACGCCACCCGCCGCGCCGACGACCAGCGGGCCAAGGCCGGCCGGGCGACCGAGCTGGCCGCGGACACCGTGGCGGGGCTGCGGGTGCTGCGCGGCATCGGCGGCGAGGAGCTGTTCCTCGACCGGTACCGGGAGGCGTCGCAGAAGGTGCGGACCGCGGCGGTGCGCAGCGCGCGGATGTGGGCGCTCATCCACGCCGTGCAGGTGGCGCTGCCGGGGGTGCTGCTGGTGATCGTCGTCGGGCACGGGGTGGGGCTCGCCAGGAACGGGACGATCACGGTCGGCGAGCTGGTCACGGTCTACGGGGCCGTGACGTTCCTGCTCTTCCCGATGCACCACTTCGCCGAGCTGGCGATGGCGTACTCCTTCTCCCGGCCGTCCGCCAAGCGCGCCGCCCGCGTCCTCGGGCTCGCCCGCACCACGACCGGCGGCACCGGCACCGACCACGGCCCCCTCGGCGGCGAGCTGCACGACCCGGCGACCGGGCTGCGGGCCGCGGAGGGCCGGCTGACCGCCGTGGTGTGCGGCGACCCGGACGCCGCGGGGCGGCTGGCCGACCGGCTCGGCGGGCACCCGACGGAGCCGGGCGAGCTGCCGTCGGTGCGGCTCGGCGGCGTGGAACTGGACGACGTGCCGCTGGCGGGGGCGCGGGCGGCGGTGCTGGTGCAGGACAAGGACCCGATGCTGCTGTCCGGGACGCTGGCCGACCTGCTGGACGTACCCGCGTCCGGCTCGGTCAAGCCCGCCGCCGCGCTGGCCGCCGCGCAGTGCGGCGACGTGCTGACCGCGCTGGCGCAGGCGGCGGCCGCGGCGCCGGACGGCGACGGGGCGCCGATGGGCGCGCCGATCACCGAGCGCGGCCGGTCGCTCTCCGGCGGCCAGCGCCAGCGGCTGGCGCTGGCGCGGTCGCTGGTGACCGACCCCGAGGTGCTGGTGCTCGACGAGCCGACGTCGGCGGTCGACTCGCACACCGAGGCGCGCGTCGCCGAGGGGCTGCGGGAGATCCGCGCGGGCCGTACGACGGTGGTGTTCACCTCCAGCCCGCTGCTGCTGGACCGGGCGGACACGGTGGTGTTCGTGCAGGACGGCGCGGTGGTCGCCGTGGGGCCGCACCGCGAACTGCTGCACGGCGACACCGGGTACCGCGCCGTGGTCACCCGGGAGACGGACGAGGAGACGCAGGGGGCCGGCCGCGTACCGGAAGGCGATCCCGCCGTGCGCGACGAGGGCGGCGTACCGCAGATGATGGAGGAGACCGCATGATCGGCGTGCGACCGCCGGAGTACGACCCGGCCGCGCCGCGCACCGCGACCACCCTGCCGGTGGGCGCGCCCGCGACCGTGCGCGGCTACGTGGCGGAGCTGCTGCGCCGGCACCGGACGGCGTTCCTGCTGCTGATCGCGGTCAACGCGGTCGCCGTCATCGCCTCCATGACCGGCCCGTACCTGCTGGGCGGGCTGGTCGAGGACCTGTCCGCGGGGGTCGAGGAGCTCCATCTGACGCGCGCCGTGGTGCTGTTCTCGATCGCGCTGGCGGTGCAGGCGGTCTTCATCCGGCTGGTGCGGCTGCGCGGCGCGATGCTGGGCGAGCGGATGCTCGCGGACCTGCGCGAGGACTTCCTCGTGCGGTCCGTGGGCCTGCCCCCGGGCGTGCTGGAGCGGGCCGGGACCGGCGATCTGCTGTCCCGTATCACCACGGACATCGACCGGCTGGCGAACGCGATGCGCGAGGCCGTGCCGCAGTTGACGATCGCGGTGGTGTGGGTCGGGCTGGTACTCGGCGGCATGGTGGTGATGGCGCCGCCGCTGGCGGTGGCGGTGGTGCTGGCCGCGCCGGTGCTGCTCGTGGGCTGCCGCTGGTACTTCAAGCGGGCGCCGAGCGCGTACCGCTCGGAGGCCGCGGGGTACGCCGCCGTGGCCGCGGCGCTCTCCGAGACGGTGGACGCCGGGCGCACGGTGGAGGCCCACCGGCTGGGCGCACGCCGCGTCGCGCTGTCGGACCGGCGGGTCAAGGAGTGGGTGGCGTGGGAGCGTTACACGCTCTACCTGCGCTGCATGTTCTTCCCCGTCTTCAACGCCACGCACGTGGTCGTGGTCGGCTCGGTGCTGCTGCTCGGCGGCGCGTTCGTCTTCCAGGGCTGGATGAGCGTCGGCGAGCTGACGACGGGCGCGCTGCTCGCGCAGATGCTCACCGAGCCGGTCGGCATGATCCTGCGCTGGTACGACGAACTCCAGGTGGCCCAGGTGTCGCTGGCCCGGCTGGTGGGCGTACGGGACATCGAGGAGGAGCCCGGCGACGCGGCCGTGCGGCCGGGCGGCCGGGACGTGCACGCCGACGAGGTCCGCTTCGGCTACCGCGCGGGGGCGGACGTGCTGCACGGCGTCTCGCTGCGGTTGCGGCCGGGCAGCCGGCTGGCGCTGGTCGGGCCCTCGGGTGCGGGCAAGTCGACGCTGGGGCGGCTGCTGGCCGGGATCTACTCGCCGCGGCGCGGCGAGATCCGGCTCGGCGGCGCGGAGCTGGCCCGGATGCCGGCCGAGCGGATCCGCGAGCACGTGGCGCTGGTCAACCAGGAGCACCACGTCTTCGTCGGCTCGCTGCGCGACAACCTGCGCCTGGCGCGTACCGAGGCGAGCGACGCGGAGCTGTGGGCGGCGCTGGGCGCGGTCGACGCGGGCGAGTGGTCCCGGGCGCTGGACGACGGCCTGGACACGGAGGTCGGCTCGGGCGGCACGGCCCTCACCCCGGCGCAGGCGCAGCAGATTGCGCTCGCCCGGCTGGTGCTGGCGGACCCGCACACGCTGGTCCTCGACGAGGCGACGTCGCTGCTCGACCCGCGGGCGGCGCGGCATCTGGAGCGGTCGCTGGCGAAGGTCCTGGACGGGCGCACGGTCGTGGCCATCGCCCACCGTCTGCACACCGCACACGACGCGGACGTGATCGCGGTGGTCGAGGAGGGCCGCATCAGCGAACTCGGCAGCCACGACGAACTGGTCGCGGCAGACGGCGCGTACGCCGCCCTCTGGCGCTCCTGGCACGGCTGACGGGCCCGGCCCGGCGGCGGGCCCGGCCCCTGACCGGTCCGCCGCCCCTCGTGCGCGCCCCGGCCGGGAACCCTTCCGTGCCCCGGCCGGGGCGTCGTCAGCCGATGACGCCCATCGCGGTGAGGCCGCCTGCGGTGCCGGCGAGCATGAAGAACGGCATCAGTATCTTCAGCTCGATCCAGCTTCCGGCGCGGAAGCGCATGAAGTCCGGCGGGCCGATCGGGTACCAGCGCCGGCGGCCCACCGGGATCGGCCACAGGACCGGGCAGCCGGAGACGGTGAGGGCGTCGCCGAGGTCGTGGACGAGGGCGCCGAGGACGATGGGCAGGCCCAGCCACAGGTACTCCTGGCCGGGGTCGGTGAAGAGCCAGTCGGAGCCGTTGCCGGGCTTGTCGAGGACGGCGGCGAGGATCCAGGCGCTGGTGGCGCCGAGGAGCCATACGAGGACGTCGCTGGAGACCCGGGCGGCCCGCCACAGCAGACCCTCGATGGCCAGCACCATGTGGACGAAGAGGATCCCGAGGACCGCCCACCGGCCGCCGAGGACCGCGAGCGCCGAAAAGCCGGCGCCGATCAGGACCGCCCACAGCCAGGTGTGCGTCAGGGTGCGGTGGCCGCCGGAGCGGCGCGGGTCGCCGCGTTTCTTCGTCGCCTTGTAGACGCGGGCGGAGAGCTTGTCGATGACCCCGCAGAGAATGCGGGACAGCGGGCCGAAGGCGCGGGAGATGGTCGCGGACTTGTGGTCCAGGTCGGGCGCGAGGGCCGCGCCGGCGCAGATGAGAGCGCCGACGACCAGCACCGGCCAGGGCATCTCGTGGCCCGCCGCGGTGGCCGCCGCGCCCACCCCCAGCCACGCCGCCGCCCCCGAAAGCGAGTGCGCTGGACCCATCATGAAAAGCTCCCCCACCCCTCGTCCGCCCGTGTGGTGAACGGCCGTTGGCCCCACAGGCTCCGCCCGTCGGCGGCACAGCCTAGCGCGGGTGATCTTCACACGTACCGGGGGTTCACACTTCCGGGGCGGCGGAGGGCAGTATGGTCGGGTGACCCTAATCGATCAGATGCCGCCCACCGCCGACCCCGACGACCTCTTCGAGGCGTTCTCCTCCTGGACCGAGGAGCGGGGCATCTCCCTCTATCCGGCGCAGGAAGAGGCTCTGATCGAGGTCGTCTCCGGCTCGAACCTGATTCTGTCCACCCCCACCGGCTCCGGGAAGTCGCTGGTCGCGGCCGGTGCGCACTTCGCGGCGCTGGCCCGGGACGAGGTCTCGTTCTACACCGCGCCGATCAAGGCGCTGGTGTCGGAGAAGTTCTTCGACCTCTGCAAGATCTTCGGCACGGAGAACGTCGGCATGCTCACCGGCGACGCCTCCGTCAACGCCGACGCGCCCGTCATCTGCTGCACCGCGGAGGTGCTGGCGTCCATCGCGCTGCGCGACGGCAAGGACGCCGACATCGGCCAGGTGGTGATGGACGAGTTCCACTTCTACGCCGAGCCGGACCGCGGCTGGGCGTGGCAGATCCCGCTGCTGGAGCTGCCGCAGGCGCAGTTCGTGCTGATGTCCGCGACGCTGGGCGACGTCTCCCGCTTCGAGGAGGACCTGGCCCGGCGCACCGGCCGGTCGACCTCGGTGGTCCGCTCGGCGACCCGGCCCGTCCCGCTGTCGTACGAGTACCGCACCACCCCGCTCACCGAGACCCTCACCGAGCTGCTGGAGACCCGCCAGGCGCCCGTCTACATCGTGCACTTCACCCAGGCGCAGGCGGTGGAGCGGGCGCAGGCGCTGATGAGCATCAACATGTCCACCCGCGCCGAGAAGGACGAGATCGCCGCCCTCATCGGCAACTTCCGCTTCACCACCCGGTTCGGCAAGCAGCTCTCCCGTTACGTCCGGCACGGCATCGGCGTCCACCACGCCGGGATGCTGCCCAAGTACCGGCGGCTGGTGGAGAAGCTGGCGCAGGCCGGGCTGCTGAAGGTCATCTGCGGCACCGACACCCTTGGCGTCGGCGTCAACGTGCCCATCCGCACGGTGCTGTTCACCGCGCTGACCAAGTACGACGGCAGCCGGGTGCGCACCCTGCGGGCCCGCGAGTTCCACCAGATCGCGGGCCGCGCCGGGCGGGCCGGCTTCGACACCTCCGGGCTGGTGGTGGCGCAGGCGCCGGAGCACGTCGTGGAGAACGAGAAGGCGCTCGCCAAGGCCGGCGACGATCCGAAGAAGCGCCGCAAGGTGGTGCGCAAGAAGCCCCCGGAGGGCTTCGTCAACTGGTCGCAGAACACCTTCGAGAAGCTCATCGCCGCCGATCCCGAGCCGCTCACCTCCCGGTTCCGCGTCACCCACGCCATGCTGCTGTCCGTCATCGCCCGCCCCGGCAACGCCTTCACCGCCATGCGCCGATTGCTGGAGGACAACCACGAGCCGCGCAAGAAGCAGCTCCGGCACATCCGCCGCGCCATCGCGATCTACCGCTCCCTCCTCGACGGCGGCGTGGTCGAGCAGCTCGACGAGCCGGACGCGCAGGGCCGCATCGTGCGGCTGACCGTCGACCTGCAGCAGGACTTCGCCCTCCAGCAGCCGCTGTCGACCTTCGCGCTGGCGTCGTTCGACCTCCTCGACCCCGAATCCCCCTCCTACGCGCTCGACATGGTCTCCGTCGTGGAGTCCACCCTCGACGACCCCCGGCAGATCCTCGCCGCCCAGCAGAACAAGGCGCGCGGCGAGGCGGTCGCGGAGATGAAGGCCGACGGCGTCGAGTACGAGGAGCGGATGGAGCGGCTGATGGACGTCGGCTACCCCAAGCCCCTGGAGGAGCTGCTGTCCCACGCCTACGGCCTGTACCGCAAGAGCCACCCGTGGGTCGGCGACCACCCCCTCTCCCCCAAGTCGGTCATCCGTGACATGTACGAACGGGCCATGACCTTCGGCGAGTTCGTCTCCTTCTACGAACTGGCCCGCACCGAGGGCATCGTGCTGCGCTATCTGGCCGGCGCGTACAAGGCGCTGGACCACACCGTGCCGGACGAGCGGAAGTCCGAGGACTTCGAGGACATCGTCGCCTGGCTCGGCGAGATGGTCCGCCAGGTCGACTCCAGCCTGCTGGACGAGTGGGAGCAACTGGCCAACCCGGCGGAGGAGACCGCCGAGCAGGCCATGGAGCACGCCGACCAGGTGCGCCCGGTGACCGCCAACGCGCGCGCCTTCCGCGTCCTCGTACGCAACGCGCTGTTCCGCCGGGTGGAGCTGGCGGCGCTCGACGACGCGGACGAGCTGGGCACGCTGGACGAGGAGTCCGGCTGGGACGCCGAGCGCTGGGGCGAGGCGCTGGACGCGTACTGGGAGGAGTACGAGGACATCGGCACCGGTCCCGACGCCCGCGGGCCGCGGCTGCTGCGGATCGAGGAGGACCCGGAGCACGCCCTCTGGCGCGTCCGCCAGACCTTCGCCGACCCGGAGGGCGACCACGACTGGGGCATCTCCGCGGAGGTGGACCTCACCGCCTCCGACGCCGAGGCCCGCGCCGTCCTCCGCGTCACCGACGTCGGCCCGCTGAGCCGGCCGGCCGGCTGAGCGGCCCCCTGAGCCGGCCGCGCGGCTGACCTCCCGTCAGCGCGGCAGGCCCGTGCGGCGCCGGCGGCCCCTGCGCAGCCAGTTGAGGCTGCCGCGGCGTGGTCGGGCGGCTCCCGCCGGGCGCGCCGGCGGGGCGCCGCCCGGAGGCGCCGGCGGAGCCGGGAGCGGGACGGGGAGCGGCGCCGGGAACGTGGACAGGGACGCATCCGGGGACGGAGCCGCAACCGGGGGCGGGGAAGCGACCGGCAACGAGGGCGGGGCCGCGTAGTCGACCCGCGCGGCGTGGAGCTCGACCGCCAGGCCCAGCCGGTAGCCCAGGGCCTCCGCGTCGGAGTCCGCCAGCAGCACGTCCTCCGCCGCCCGGCGGGCCGTCTCGCTGCCGCCCCGCGCCGGGGCGACCAGCTCCGCCCGGTGCTCCACGACGTGCCCCCGCTCCGCGGCGTCGGGCACCTCCTCCGCCAGCTCCGCGTCGCTCAGCACCGCCGCATACGCGCCCGCCCGCTCCCACGGGTCCACCCGCTCCGACAGCAACTGCTCCACCCGCCGCTGCCGCCAGCCGCGGGCCCGGGCGTCCGCGCCCCCGGCCAGCTCCCCCCGCATCGCCGGCGGCAGCGGTCCGCGCAGCAGGCCCGGCTCCCGCTCCCCGAACCGCTCCACCTCCGTCGCGAGATAGAGCCAGACCACGACCCGGTACCTGTTCACATAGAACCGCGCGGGCGCGAAGCACCCCGCGCGCGCCAGCCGCGTGAAGCGGACGGACGAGATGCCCAGCTCCTCCGCCCCCGCGGCCGTCCCCACCAGCCGCAGCCGCTCAGGCAGCGCAGCCGCCGCCCCGGCGCCCCCGGTGCCGTCCTCCGCCCGCAGCCGCGCCACCTCGGCCCGGGCCACCCGGCGCCGGCCGCCGGCCCGCTGCGGCGGCTCCGTCGGCACCAGCCCGAGCTGCGCCGCCAGCTCCAACTCGCGTGGCAGCAGCCCCAGCTCCGCGGCCGCCCGGCCGAACGTCAGCAGCTCCGCCCGCTCGCCCGCCGCGCCGGCCGTCCGCGCACCCGTGCCCGCCCCGGTCCGTACCACCATGGCCATCTCCCCCGTCGTCGCTCGAAAAGCGCCATCTCGATTACTCTCAGTGACGACCCTAGCGCGTCGTTCCCCGACTCGCCTCCCCTGTGGATAACGTGCTCGCATGGGCGAGAAGATGACCGGCGAAGAGTGGCGCACCTTCGTCTCCGCAGGCACCCGCACCGGCAAGCTGGCTACCGTCCGCGCCGACGGCAGCCCCCACGTGGCCCCGATCTGGTTCGTGCTCGACGGCGGTGACTTCGTGTTCAACACCGGCGCCGGCACCGTCAAGGGCCGGAACCTCGCGCGCGACGGCCGCGCCAGCCTCTGCGTCGACGACGACCGCTATCCGTACTCGTTCGCCGTGCTCTCCGGCCGCGCCCGGCTCAGCGACGACCTGGACGAGATGCGCCACTGGGCCACGGTCATCGCCGCACGCTACGTGGACAGGGAACTCGCCGAGACCTACGGCGCGCGCAACGCCGTCGCCGGCGAACTCCTCGTCCGCGTCGGCATCGACAAGGTGGTCTCCGAGGCCCGCGTCGCCGAGTGACTCCCGGCACGCCGGGCCCCGCTCACCCCACCGGCTCCGAGCCCACGGTGTCGAGCAGCCGGGCGGTGTGCACCCGCCCGGCGTACTCGACCAGCCTGATCAGCACCTCCTTCCCCGAGTCGCGGTCGCGGGCGTCGCACAGCACGACGGGAGTGCCCTGGTCGAGGTCGAGGGCACGGGCGACCTCGTGGGCGCCGTAACTGCGCGACTCGGGAAAGCAGTTCACCGCGACGATGAACGGGATGCTGCGGTGCTCGAAGTAGTCCACCGCCGGGAAGCAGTCCTGCAGCCTGCGCGTGTCGGCCAGCACGACCGCGCCCAGCGCGCCGGTGGCCAGCTCGTCCCAGAGGAACCAGAAGCGGTCCTGCCCCGGCGTGCCGAACAGGTAGACCGCGAGCCCGGCGCGGATGGTGATCCTGCCGAAGTCCATCGCCACGGTCGTCGTGGTCTTCTCGTCCACGCCGCCGGTGTCGTCGACGGCGGTGCCGACCTCGCTCAACTGCTCCTCGGTGCGCAGCGGACGGATCTCGCTGACGGAACCGACCAGGGTGGTCTTGCCCACCCCGAAGCCGCCGGCGATGAGGATCTTCAGCGCCAGCGCGTCGTCGACCCTGCGGTCAGAGGGCGCGGAGTCCATCGATCACTTCTCTCAGGATCATCTCGTCGGGAAGCTGCGCCGGCGGTACGGGCCTGCTGACCCGTACGCAGCCGAGTTCGACCAGATCGCCGAGGAGCACCCGTACCACCCCGACCGGCAGATCGGTCTCCGCCGCCAGTTCGGCGACGGACTGGGTCTCGATCCGGCAGAGGTCGATCAGCGCCCGGTGCTCGGGCCCGAACGCCTCGGCCTCCTTCCCCGCGGCCTCCAGCGCCTCTTCCTCCAGGTCGATGAGCGCGATGAGGTCGAACCGCACCGTGGTCGTCACCGGCCGGGTCCGGCCGCCGGTCATCGCGTACGGGCGGACCAGCGGACCGGCCTCGGCGTCGTACCAGTGACTGCCGTGGTGCGGAGGGGTGCCACTCATATCTTCAGTCATAACGTGTCACCGCCGTGCTCAGCCCGGATTCCGCGGCTTCGCTGCGGCCGTTCGCGGGGCGGTGTATAGATGTTCGCCCACCCGTGCGACCAGGCGGGCCATTTCGTACGCGACGAGGCCCATGTCCGCCGTCGCGGCGCTGAGTACGGCAAGACAGGAGCCGTCCCCGGCCGCGGCCACGAAGAGGAAGCCGTCGTCCATCTCGACCACCGTCTGCCGTACGCCGCCCGCGCGGAAGTGCCGCCCGGCGCCCTTGGCGAGGCTGTGGAAGCCGGAGGCGACCGCCGCCAGGTGCTCGGCGTCCTCGCGGGAGAGCGTTCTGGAGTTGGCGACCGCGAGGCCGTCGCCGGAGAGCACCACGGCGTGGTCCACGTCGGCGATCCGCCCGACGAGGTCGTCCAGCAGCCAGTCGAGTCCCCCGGATCTCTGCGTGTGCACGGTCTCCGGCTCGATCATGGGCTATCCCCTTCCCTCGACGTGTGCGCGGTCTCGTCCGGCTCCGGGCGCCCGCCGCCCGGTTCACCGCCGTACGTGCGGCCGGCGGGCAGGCCGCCGCCGCGTAACCAGCCGCTGCGGTACGCGGCCATGCGGGCGCGCGCCTCTTCCGGCGTGCGCTCCCGCGGTGCGGGGCGGCCCGCGGCGCCGCGCTCCCCGCGCGCTCCGGCGTCCCCGCCGCCGGTGTCCGTGACGTCGGTGTCCGTGCCGTCGTCCGCGCCGGCCCCACCGATGCCGGTGTACCCGGTGTCCCCGGTGTCCGTGCCGTCGTCGCCGGAGCCGGGCTCCAGCCTCAACTGCGGCGCCATGCTCGCTTGCCGTACGCGCCTGGGCAGCTCCGTGACGTCCCCGGGAGCCTGCACGGAGGCCGCCTCCTGCCCGGCCCGCCCCGCGTACGTCCCGAAGGCACCCCCGTCCACCGCCGCCCCGCCCGGCGCCACCCCCGCGCCGTCCCGGCCACCTGCGCCGCCGTCCACCCCGTCCTCCGTACCACCCGCCGGATCCACGCCGAGCCGGGCCCGCAGCAGTACCACGTCCTCCCGCGACGCCAGCACCGGCCGCTCCCCCACCGGCCCGGCGGCCGGCCCCCCGGGCCCCGTGCTCCACGGCCCCGGCAGCGCCCGCCCGGCCCGCCGCTCCGGCAGCCCGTTCTCCGTGACCCGCGCCCCGTTCTCCGCCCCGTGCGCGCCGGAGCCGCCCCCGTCCACGCCGTTCCGCACCGGCACCCCGGGCAACCCCGGCACCCCGGCACCACCCGGCAGCCCCGGCACCGCCGAACCACCCGCCGCCCCCGCCGCCGCGGAACCGCCGGAACCGCCGGAACTGCCGGAACCGCCGGCCCCAACAGGCCCGACAGAACCGAAAGGCCCACGGGACCCGCCAGGCACCAGCCCCCCCGGGAACGGCCGCGCCGCCGCGCCCCGCGCTCCCGTCCCCGGGTCCAACGCCCCCTCGACGGCCGCCTCCAGCAGCGCCGTCGGCAGCAGCACCACCACCGTCGTCCCCCCGTACGCCGACTCCCGCAGGCTGACCTGGATCCCGTGCCGCGCCGCCAGCCGGCTCACCACGAACAGCCCCAGCCGGTCGCTGTCGAACAGGTCCAGCGCCTCCGACTGCCGGATCCGCCGGTTCGCCGCGGCCAGCGCCTCCTTGCCCATGCCCAGGCCGCGGTCCTCGACCTCGATCGCGTAGCCGTTGCCGACCTGCTCGCCGTACACCCGCACCTTGGTGTGCGGCGGCGAGAACTGTGCGGCGTTCTCCACCAACTCCGCCAGCAGATGCGTCAGGTCGGCCACCGCCGCGCCCACCACGGCCACGTCCGACAGCGCCCGCACCTCCACGCGCGCGTAGTCCTCCACCTCCGAGACCGCCGCCCGCACCACGCTCTGCAGCGGCACGGGCATCCGCCACGCCCGGCCGGGGGCCGCGCCGGAGAGGATGATCAGGCTCTCCGCGTGCCGCCGCATGCGGGTCGTGAGGTGGTCGAGCCGGAAGAGGTCGTCCAGTTCCTCCGGGTCCTCGGCACGCCGCTCCATGCTGTCCAGCAGCGCGAGTTGGCGGTGGACGAGCACCTGGCTGCGGCGGGCGAGGTTGACGAACACCCCGGAGATGCCGCTCGCCAGCTCGGCCCGCTCCACGGCGGCGCGCAGCGCCGCCCGGTGCACGGTGGTCAGCGCCTCGCCGACCTGGGCGATCTCGTCGTCGCCCGGGTCGCCCCTGGGGGCCTCGCCGGCGATGTCGATCTCCTGCCCCGCGCGCAGCCGGTGCATCGCGTGCGGCAGCTTGCGGCGGGCGAGTTCGAGCGCGGAGTTGCGCAGGCCGACGAGTTCGACGATCAGCCCGCGGCCTATCCGTACGGAGATGAGGAGTGCCGCGGCCACGGCGGCGAGGCCCAGGATGGCCGCGGCGCCGGAGGGGGTGAGCACGCCGTCGGTGAAGGGGTCGGTGCGGTCGGCCGCCGCGGCGTGCTCCCGTCCGACGGCGCGGACGGCACCGGCCACGTCCTCGTACGGGCCCTCCCAGTCCCGCGCCGGGGCGGCCGCCACGGCGGCGGTGCCGGAGTCCGCGGTGGCCACGGCGTCCTCCAACTCGCCGAGGGTGCGGTACGCCTCGCTCTCGCGGGCCCGCCGCCACAACTCCGCCTCGCCGCCCCCGAGGTCGGCGGCCGAGCCCTCCTCGAGGGCGGCGCGGGCGGACGCGGCGTCGGCGAAGGCGCGGTGGTGCGCGGCGCTGAGCGACCCGCGCAACTGCCCGGCGGCCAGCAGCGCGTCCTCGCGCGCGAGCATCTCGCCGGCCCGGCCGAACTCCTGCAGCACCCGGGCCTCGGACGCCGCCTCCGCGTCCTGGATGCCGGTGAGCGCGCCGGAGACGCCGAAGGCGCGGCCGACGGCCGCGGTGTACTCCTCGTACGCCCGCGACCAGTCCGTCGTGCGGGCCTCCACCTGGGTGCGCAACCGCCCCAGCGACTCCGTGCCCGTGACGAAGCCGTCGAGCCGCCCGGTGACGTCCCGGGGCAGGTCGGCGCCCTCCGCGACGGTGTGGCTGCCGTCGAGCCGCAGCCGGTCGACGGCCCGGTCGGTGCGGACGCCGGCCGCGCCGTAGGCGCCGCGGCGGTCGCCGCCGGGGCCGGCGAGATAGCTCGCGGCGGCGCGCCGTTCGTCCTGGAGCGCCGCGACGGCGGCGGCAAGGGGCCGGCGTACCTCGGTCTCGACCTGTTCGAGCTGGCGCAGCCGGGAGACGTCCTGCGCGGTGCCGACGGTGGCGTGGCCCCAGAGCGCTATCAGGGAGACGACCGGCACGGTCAGCAGGCAGATGACGCGCGCGCGTACGGTACGGGGCCCGAACCGCCGGCGCCGCCCCCGGTGCCCGTACGCCGGCGTCTTCTGTGCACCGCCCGGATGCACGCCTCCGGAGCCCGCCGGTTCCCCGGCGCCCGCCGCGCCCGGTCCGGCCGGCAGATACGCCCGCTCCCAGGCGCTCGGCCCCGGCGGCTCGGGCTCGTCGGCGGGCGGCCCGGCGTGCGCCCGCCGGCCGCGCACCGGCGCGGGCACCGGCGGCGCCGCCCCGCCGGCCCCGCGCCCGGCGGGCCGCTCGGCCGGGGGTGCGGACGGCGTACCGGACGGGCCGCTCGGCGGGGTGCTGTCCGGGGTTCGCATGTCCACCTCGTATCGGTTTGCGGGACCGGCCCGCCCCGCGGGGTCCGTCCGGCCGGTGTGCGGGCGCGGCGCGCCCGGCTAGACGGCGCCGGGCGCCCGGGTCAGACGCTGGGCGGAGACGGTGGCGGCACGCTCCGCGGCGGTCGGCGTGAGGGCGACGAACGCCGAGGTGAGGAAGAGGTACGAGCCGAGTCCTACGGTCAGGGGAAAGACGAACTGGGTGGCGGTGGCCCCGGCCAGCGCCTCGGGCGAGGGCATCACGGACACGGACACGGCGGCCATCCCGGTGTAGTGCATGCTCGTCACCGCCGCCCCCATGACGAGGGCGGCGAGGGTCACGGCAAGCGGGGAGCGGATGGTGAGCGCGGCCCACAGCGCGGCGGTGGCCGTGGCGACCGCGATGAGGACGGAGAGCGCCACGGCCGGGAGGTCGTAGGCGATCGAGCCGTGCAGGCGGACGGCGGACATCCCGATGTAGTGCATGGCGGCCACCCCGAGCCCGGTGGCGAGCCCGGCGACCAGCAGGGCGGGACCGCGGGCGCGGAGGTGGCCGAGGGCGAAGACGCCGGCTCCGGCGACAGCCATGGCGACCACGAGGCTGAGGACCGTGCGCGGGATGTCGTAGCGGATCTCGGTGCCGCTGACGCTGAAGCCCAGCATGGCGATGAAGTGCATCGTCCATATGCCGGTCCCG
Organism: Streptomyces sp. NPDC004134; assembly: GCF_042874195.1. Lineage (NCBI taxonomy): Bacteria > Bacillati > Actinomycetota > Actinomycetes > Kitasatosporales > Streptomycetaceae > Streptomyces > Streptomyces sp. NPDC004134. The sequence continues at coordinate 288,543 of NZ_JBIAMS010000002.1, forward strand.
GTGGCGGACGCGGCGGTGAGCAGCCAGTTGCGCCGGGAGCGGGCGGTGGGGGCCGCCAGCGCCTGGACGGTGCAACGCAGCCCGAGCGCGGCGCCGATGCACGCCATCGCGTACGAGAGGACGGGTGTCAGCCACCCGTAGGCTGCGTGGTCGAGGTGTCCCATGTCTCAGGGACGCTAGTCCGGTTGGGGGCGCACGACCGGGGCGCATGCCAAACCTGACTGAATTTGACAGAGTCATTGCCTCGATCGATCAGGCAAACGCCTGAAGAGGCACATCCCTGGCACTTTTCTTATGGCATATGCCTCGCCGGCCGTGGGCCTCCACGAGAGGGGCGCACGGTCAGCGGTCGAGCTCCTTGCGTGTGACCCTCTTCAGCCTGCGGCGCTGCCCGGGGTCGAGCGCCAGATAGGCGGCCACCGGCACACCGACGATCACCAGCACGGCGATCCAGAACGAGGTCAACCACCACAGCAGCAAGCCGACCGCCACCCCGCCGGCCGCGACCTTCCCTCGATTCGACATCTTCCTGCCTCCTACAGCGGCGGCACACCGCCCTCGACTGGGGAACGGCCGCGCCGCTCCCCCGGTTCCTTTATCCCATGACCGGAGCCGGAGGGCGTCATACATGTGGATGAGGGACCCATTACGGGACGGGCTCCCCGTTACGGGCGGGAGGTGCGCCGCTACGGGGCGGGAGGCGGGCCCGCCCCGGGGCAGGAGGTGGTGCCGCCCCTTCCGGGGCGGCGGGCGGAGGCGTGCGCCCCCTACGGGGCCTCGGGGGTGCGCAGCGGCTCGCCGACCTCGTGCATGTGCTCCAGCGCCAGCCGGTACGACTCGACCGCGCTGGTCTGCGCGTACGGCAGCCCGAGCGCCGCGCAGTGGGCGCGTACCAGCGGCTGGACGCGGCGCAGGTGGGGGCGGGGCATGTTGGGGAAGAGGTGGTGCTCGATCTGGTAGTTCAGGCCGCCCATGAGCCAGTCGGTGACGACCCCGCCGCGGACGTTGCGGGAGGTGAGCACCTGGCGGCGCAGGTGGCCCCAGTCGTCGTCACCGGCCTCGGGCATCTCCATGCCCTTGTGGTTGGGCGCGAAGCACATGCCGAGGTGCAGGCCGAAGACCGCGTGCTGCACGAGCGCGAAGACCACGGCCTTGCCGGGCGACATGGCGGTCAGCAGCACGGCGGCGTAGCCGATCACGTGGAGGCCGAGGAGCAGGGCTTCGAGGCGGCGCTCCCCCTTGTCCTGCTTGCGCAGGTCCTGCCAGCTCGACACCTTCAGCGCGATGCCTTCGAGGAGCAGCATCGGGAAGAACAGGGCGGCCTGGTGGCGGGTGAGCCAGCGGGCGAAGCCCTCGCGCTGCGCGGCCTGGCGCTGGGTCCACACCAGGGCGCCGACGCCGACGTCGGGGTCCTTGTCGATGTGGTTGGGGTTGGCGTGGTGGCGGTTGTGCTTGTCCGTCCACCAGTGGTAGCTCATGCCGATCAGCAGGTTGCCGTGGAAGAGCCCGAGCGCGCGGTTGGCCTTGCGGGTGCCGGCGATCTGCGCGTGGCCGGAGTCGTGGCCGATGAAGGCGGTGCGGGTGGTGAACACCGCGGCCGGCACCGCGAGGAAGAGCGTCCACCAGGTGTTGCCGAGGAGGTGGATGCCGACGCCGGTGGCGGCGAGCGACAGCAGCGTGACCGCGATGCTGAACCCGTACCAGCCGCGCCGCCTGCGCAGCAGCCCGGCGGCCTTCACCTCCCGCAACAGGGGCGTGAACTCCGAACTCCTGGCGGACGCCGACCCCTTGGAAGTCGGCGTGACAGTGGCCTGCGGCATGGCGCCTCCGGTCTCTCGGTGCGAGGACCTCGACGCTACGGAACCGGAGAGCTCGGCGCGGTGACGTCAGCACCCGGAACGCCCGGGTGCAATCCACCCGGCACAAGGTAGTGCCAGATACACCCCCTGCGGCACCGCGTACGCGAAAGTGAAGTTGATCACTCCGCGGCGACGTCCGGCGCCGCGACGCCTGGGGTACCCTCGACCGCCCGGTAGTCAAACTTGAGGAGTGCGTCCGTACGTGACCGCCCTTCCCCCGCTCGCCCGCTGCGCCGCCCTTTTCCTCCCCGCCGACCCCGCCCGCACCGGCCGGATGGCCTTCTGGCTCCCGGACGACGGCCTGGCCGCCGGCCGGGGGGACGATCCCGCCGCAGGCCCGCCCGACCACCCCCGCGGCACCCGCGAGGCGCTGACCGTCGCGGGACCCGGCGGCGGCACCCGCGAGGTGCCGGCGCTGCTGCTGCCCGCCGCGGACGCGGTGCCCGTGCTCACCCGCGCCCGGGCGGCGCACGCCGCCGGCGCGGACGGCGTGCACCCCGCCGCCGTCTTCTGGGGCACCGCCGCGCTGCTGGCGCTGCGGCTCGCCGCGCGCGGCAAGCTGCTGCCGGGGCTGAGCGAGGGCGCGTACGACGCCTGGCGCTGCGGGCCGCTCGGCGAGCACGACGTACGGGACCTGCGGCAACTGGCGGCCGCGATGCCGCCGGAGGCGCACGCAGCGCCGCAGCCGCAGGACGGCGACCCGGGCCCCGTGCTCCTCCCGGGCCCCGAGCACCTGCTCCGCGCCTTCCTCGACGCCGTCGCCGACGGCCTCCCCCGCTCCCCCGCCGCCGTACTGGCCGCCGGCGGGCGGGCGTTCGCCGCGCCCGAGCCGCGGCACGTCCCCGAGCAGCGCGCCTGGGCCGACGACGTCGCCGCCGGGCACGACGCGGGCGTACGGGTCTCGCTCCGCGTCGACATGGACACCACCGGCGACCGCCCCGCGTTCCGCGCCGTCGTCCAACTGCACGGCACCGCCGACCCCACCCTCCTCGCCGACGCCGCCGACGTGTGGGCCGGGACCGCGGCCCACTTCGGCCCCGGCGCCCGCATGCAGGCCCTGCTCACCCTGCGCCGCGCCGCCCACGCGTGGGACGCGCTCACCCCGCTGCTCTCGGCCGCCGTGCCCGACGCCGTCGACCTCGGCGACGACGACCTCGGCGCCCTCCTCGGCCCCGGCGCCCGCGACCTGGCCGCCGCCGGCGTCGAGATCCACTGGCCCCGCGACCTGACCCGCCACCTCACCGCCCGCGCCGTCGTCGGCCCCGCCGACGACCCGGAAGGACGCCGCCCGGGCCCGTCCTACCTCTCGGCCGACGCACTCGTCGCGTTCGGCTGGCGCTACGCGGTCGGCGACGTGGAGCTGAGCCGCGCCGAGCTGGACCGGCTCGCCGAGGCGGCCCGCCCGGTGGTGCGGCTGCGCGACCGCTGGGTGCTGGTCGACCCCGAGTCCGTACGCCGCGCGCTGGACCGCAAGGACGCCGACCTGACCCCCGTCGACGCCCTCGGCGCGGCGCTCACCGGCGAGATCGACGACCCGGCCGTGCCCGGCGGACGGGTCGAGGTCGCCGCGAGCGGCTGGCTCGACACCCTGCGCAAGCGCATCGCGGAACCCGAGGAGCAGAGCGAGCCGACCGCCCCGCCCGCGGCCCTCGCCGCGACCCTGCGCGACTACCAGTTGCGCGGGCTCGGCTGGCTGCGCCGCATGACCTCGCTCGGCCTCGGCGGCTGCCTCGCCGACGACATGGGCCTGGGCAAGACCATCACGCTCATCTCCCTGCACCTCGACCGGCAGGAGCAGGAGGAGACCGCGGGCCCGACGCTGGTGGTCTGCCCGGCCTCGCTGCTCGGCAACTGGCAGCGCGAGATCGAGCGCTTCGCGCCCGGCACGCCCGTGCGCCGCTTCCACGGCGGCGGGCGGTCGCTGGCGGCGCTGGCGGACGGCGAGTTCGTGCTCACGACGTACGGGACGATGCGGCTCGACGCCGTGCGGCTGGCGGAGGCGGGCTGGTCCCTCGTCGTCGCCGACGAGGCGCAGCACGTCAAGAACCCCTTCTCCGCGACGGCGAAGGCGCTGCGCACCATCCCGTCCCGGGCGCGGGTCGCGCTGACCGGCACACCGGTGGAGAACAACCTCTCCGAGCTGTGGGCGATCCTCGACTGGACGACGCCGGGGCTGCTGGGCCCGCTGCGGAGGTTCCGTACCCGCTACGCGGACGCCGCGGAATCGAGCGCGGGGTGGCAGGGCGGGAGCGAAGGGGACGACGGCGCCGCCGACCGGCTCGCCCGGCTCGTACGCCCCTTCCTGCTGCGCCGCCGCAAGTCCGACCCGGGCATCGCGCCGGAGCTGCCGCGCAAGACGGAGACCGACCGGGCCGTGGCGCTGACCGTGGAACAGGCCGGGCTGTACGAGGCGGTGGTGCGCGAGACGCTCGCCGCGATCGCCGAGGCGGACGCGATGGCCAGACGCGGCCTGATCCTGAAGCTGATGACCGCGCTGAAGCAGATCTGCAACCACCCCGCGCAGTACCTGAAGGAGGACGCCCCGCGCATCCCCGGCCGCTCGGGAAAGCTCGAACTCCTCGACGAGCTGCTGGAGGTGATCCTCGCCGAGGGCGGCAGCGCGCTGGTCTTCACCCAGTACGTGCAGATGGCCCGGCTGCTCGGGACCCATCTCGCGGCCCGCGGCGTCCCCGCCCAACTGCTGCACGGCGGCACGCCGGTGCCCGAGCGCGAGGAGCTGGTACGGCGCTTCCAGGACGGCGAGGTGCCGGTCTTCCTGCTCTCGCTGAAGGCCGCCGGCACGGGCCTCAACCTCACCCGGGCCGGACACGTCGTGCACTACGACCGCTGGTGGAACCCCGCCGTCGAGGCGCAGGCCACCGACCGTGCGTACCGCATCGGGCAGACGCAGCCCGTGCAGGTCCACCGGCTGGTCGCCGAGGGCACGATCGAGGACCGCATCGCGCAGATGCTGCAGCACAAGCAGGGCCTCGCGGACGCCGTCCTCGGCGGCGGCGGCGAGGCGGCGATCACCGAACTGTCCGACGGGCAACTGGCGGAGCTGGTCCGGCTGGCCGGGCCGCGAGGGGGCGAGTGATGACGGAGCAGGAGGAGCTGACCTTCGAGGCGCTGCCGCCGAGCCAGGGCCGCGGGTTCGCCCACACGTGGTGGGGGCGGGCCTGGCAGAAGGCGCTGGAGGACACGGTGCTTGACGGCACGCTGCTGCGCCGCGGGCGCAAGCACGCGCGCGCGGGCGCGGTGGGCGCGGTCGCGGTGCGGCCGGGGCGGCTCACGGCGCGGGTGCTGGGCGCGGACCGTACGGCGTACCGCACGGACGTGCTGGTGCAGCAGCTCGACGACGCCGACTGGGAACGGCTGCTGGACACGATCGCCGACCGCGCGGGACACATCGCGGCGCTGCTGGACCGGGACATGCCGCCGGAGCTGGACGAGGACGCGGCGGCGGCCGGGGTGTCGCTGCTGCCGGGGATCGGCGACCTGCAGCCGGAGTGCGGGTGCGGGGAGTGGGACCACTGCGAGCACACGGCGGCGCTGAGTTATCTGGTGGCGCGGCTGCTGGACGCGGACCCGTTCGTGCTGCTGCTGATGCGGGGGCGGGGCGAGGCGCGGCTGCTGGCGGACCTCCAGGAGCGCAGCGCGGCGCGGGCGGAGCAGGAGACCGGGCCGGCGGTCGCCGCAGGGGTTCGGGCGGACGAGGCGTACGCCGCGCCGCCGTCCCCCTTGCCGCCCGCCGCGGGCCCGGTCGCGGAGGCGGGGACGCCCCCGGTGCTGACCGGCGGCACGGAGCCGGCGGCCGGACTGGACGTGGCGGCGCTGGAGTTCCTGGTCGCGGACACGGCGGTACGGGCCCGCCGGCTGCTGGCCGACGCCCTGGCGCCGGACCACGCGGGCGCGCCGCTGCCGCGGGAGCTGACGGAGTCGCAGGACGCGGTGCGGATGGCGGCGACGGCGAAGTCCGCGGGCCCGGGAGGCGGTACGGAAGCCGACCCGGACGGCTCGGCGGCGCGGATCGCCGTACGGCTGGCCCGCGGCACCGGGCGGGACCGGGGCGGGATGGAGCGTGCGGTACGGGCCTGGCGCCACGGCGGCGCCGCGGGTCTCGCGGTGCTGGAGGACGACTGGACCCCGGACCCGGCGGCCCTGGCCCGCGCCACGGACCAGTTGGCCGCCGCCTGGGACCCGGACACCCGCCCCCGCCTCCGCGCCACGGGCACCCGCTGGACGGCGGTGGGCCGCGGCGCCCAGCTCCGCTACGGCCCGGACGGCCGCTGGTGGCCGTACCGCAAGGAGGGCACCACCTGGACCCCGGCGGGCCCCCCGGCCCCCGATCCGGCGGCAGCCTTGGCCACGGTCCTGGAGGACGCCTGACCGCAGGCGGGCACCGCCGCAGACGGGCCTCTGCCCGGCGGGTCCCGTTACCTCCGCCTGGAGCGGCCCGGCTTCGGCCGGGGCGGCTCCTGGCGGACGTACGGGCCTTCCTCTCCGGCCGGCACCCGCCGCATGGCACACCCGCGGCGGCCGCCCTCCGCAGCCGGGCCCCGACCGCGCGGGGGTGCCCCGCGCTCAGGCCGCCCGCGGGATCGGCTGCGGCGGCGGGGGCCCCACGTAACGGGCCGCCGGGCGGATGATCTTGGGATCCTCCGCCTGCTCCAGCACGTTCGCGCTCCAGCCCACCACCCGCGCCGCCGCGAACGTCGGCGTGAACATGTCCCGCGGCAGCCCGCACTGCTCCATCACCACGCCCGCGTAGAACTCCACGTTCGTGTGCAGCTCCCGCCCCGGCTTCAGCTCCGCGAGTATCTCCACCACCCGCCGCTCGACCTCGACCGCGAACTCCGCCAGCGGCCCGCCGAACGACTCCGCGAACCCCCGCAGCAGCCGCGAGCGCGGGTCCTCCGTGCGGTAGACCGCGTGCCCGAAGCCCATGATCCGCTCGCCCGCCAGCACCCGTTCGCGGATCCACGGGTCGATGCGGTCCGGCGTGCCGATGGCGTCGAGCGCGTCCAGCGCGCGGCTCGGCGCGCCGCCGTGCAGCGGTCCGGAGAGCGCGCCGATCGCGCCGACGAGGCACGCCGCCAGGTCCGCGCCGGTGGACGCGATCGTACGGGCGGTGAAGGTCGAGGCGTTGAAGCCGTGGTCGACGGTGGAGATCAGGTACGCCTCGATCGCCCGCGCGCGGGCGGGTTCCGGTTCCTCCCCGGTGAGCATGTACAGGTAGTTGGCCGCGTACGGCAGGTCGTCGCGCGGCTCGACGGGCTCCTGCCCCTGCCCGATGCGGTGCAGCGCGGTCAGCAGCGTGGGCACCATCGCGCACGCGGCGAGCGCGTTCTCGCGGCGCTGCGCAGGCGTCAGGTCGTACAGCGGCCGGAAGTCCGCGGCCGCGCCCGCCTGGGAGAGCGCGGTGCGCAGCCCGGCGAGCGGGCCCGCGAGCACGCTGGAGCGGGCGATGCCCGGCAGCGCGTCGCGCAGTTCCGGCGGCAGGTGGCGCAGCGCGGCGGTGCGGGCGGTGAACGCGGCGCGCTGCGCGGCGTCCGGCAGTTCACCCTCGAACATCAGGTGCCAGACGTCCTCGAAGGTGCGCTCGCGGGCGAGGTCCACCGCGGAGTACTGGCGGTAGTGGTAGAAGCCCTCGCGTCCGCGTACGTCGCCCAGCCGGGTCTCGGTGACGACGACGCCGCTGAGCCCCCGCGGGACGGGGGCCGGGGCGTCGGCCCTGGTTGTGGCCATGCCGGTCTTCCTCTCTGCTCTATTGATTCGACTGTCCACCCTTGATTCAATGGCTGTCAATCTTGATTGGATCAATATGGGAGGGCGAGGGGACGATGGCCGGGGAGACGAGGGACGAGCTGACCACGCGCGAGGCCGCCGAGCGGCTGGGTGTGAAGCCCGAGACCGTCTACGCCTACGTCAGCCGCGGCCTGCTCGGCAGCCGCAAGGCTCCGGGGGGCCGCGGCAGTCTGTTCGACGCCCGCGAGGTCGACGCCCTCGCGCGCCGCCACCGCCGTCCGCACGCCGCCGTCGCCGCTGCCCCTGCTTCCGCCGCCGGGGAGGACGGCGAGACGCCGGCCGGCACCCTGGTCCGTACCAGCATCACGCTCATCGAGCGCGACCGCTACTTCTTCCGCGGCGTCGACGCCACCGCCCTGGCCGCGGCTTACGGTTACGAGGAGGTCGCCGACTGGCTGTGGACCGGCCGGCTCACCCCCGGTGTCCGCTTCACCGCACCGCCCGAGCTGCTGGCCGCCGCCACCGCCGCCGTCGCCGCGCTCCCCGGCCACGCCGGGCCCGTCGACCGGCTGCGCGCCGCCGTGGTCGCCGCCGCCGCGGCCGACCCGCTGCGCTTCGACCTCGCCGGCGACGCCGTCCGCGCCACCGCCCGCGGCCTGGTCGCCACCATGGCCACCGCTCTCCCCCCGGCCGGCCCCGCGCACGGCCCGGACGCCCCCGCGGCCCGCCGGCTGTGGGCCCGGCTGACGGCGCTGCCGCCCGACGCCGCCTCCGTACGCTGCCTGGACACCGCGCTCACCCTGCTCATCGACCACGACCTGGCGGCCTCCACCCTCGCCACCCGCGTCGCCGCCTCCGCCCGCGCGCACCCGTACGCCGTCGTCACCACCGGGCTCGGCGCCCTCGACGGCCCGCTGCACGGCGCCGCGAGCGGCCTCGCGCACCGCATGCTCGCCGAGGCGCTGGCCCGCGGCAGCGCCGCCGCCGTGGTCTCCGACCACCTGCGCGCGGGCCGGCGCGTGCCGGGCCTGGGACACCGGCTGTACGCGGGCGAAGACCCGCGCGCCGAGGTGCTGTTCGCGCTGCTGGACGGGATCCCGCGGGCCGCCGCGGCGCTGGCCGCCGCGCGGGAGGTCGCCGAGATCACCGCGCGGCACGTGTCCGTGCGGCCGAACGTCGATCTGGCGCTGGCGGTGCTGACGGTGGCGGCGGACATGCCGGCGGAGGCGGGCGAGACGGTGTTCGCGGTGGCGCGTACGGCAGGGTGGGTCGCGCACGCGCTGGAGGAGTACGCCGAGCGCCCCCTGCGCATGCGTCCGAGCGGCCGCTACACCGGTCCGCCCCCCGAACAACCCCTCCCATAGGGAGCGTTACGGATCATGTGAACGGCTCCGTTACATGCTCGCAATGACCGGGGCGGCGACACGCGCGTAGACCGGTGGCAGGATGCGCAGTTCCAGCAGCACCTCACTTGCGCCGACCTGCCCAGGAGGCATCGTGTCGTACCGCCCCCCGCTGCCGCTCATAGCCATCGGCGCGGCGGCCGTGCTCCTCGCCGGGTGCAGCAGCACCGAGAAGTCCGGGCAGAGCGGCGAGGTATCACTCGTCGAGAACGGTAAGTTGCTCAACTGCACCGGCCTGCCGTACGAGCCCTTCGAGTACCAGGACAAGAAGAGCGGCGACATCGTCGGCTTCGACATCGAGCTGATCGACCTGGTCGCGAAAGAGCTCGACGTCGAGCAGGAAGTCATCGACACCCCCTTCGAAGGCATCGAGTCCGGTGCGGTGTTCGCCTCCAACAAGTGCGACCTCTCCGCCGCCGGCATGACCATCACGGACGAGCGGAAGAAGAAGTTCGCCTTCTCCGACCCGTACTTCGACGCCACCCAGGCGTTGGTGGTGAAGAAGGGCTCCGGCATCGACTCGCTGGAGGCGCTGAAGGGCAAGAAGCTCGGCGCGCAGATGGACACCACGGGCCAGTTGTACGCGCAGGAGAACGCCGACGGCGCCGAGATCAAGGACTACGAGGACCTCGGGCTGCAGTTGCAGGCGCTGGAGGGGGGCCAGATCCCGGCCGCGATCAACGACAACGGCGTGCTCTACGACTGGGTGAAGGACCGGCCGGACTTCGAGGTCTCCACCGAGTTCGACACCGGCGAGCAGTACGGCATCGGCGTCGGCAAGGACAACGAAGAACTGCTGAAGGTGATCAACGACGTTCTCGCCAAGGCGAAGGACGACGGCACGTACGACAAGATCTACCAGAAGTGGTTCGGTGAGGCGCCCCAGTGAAAGAGTCCGACAATCCCGGCAGCACGGTCGCGGGGCGCCGGTCCCTGACGCGGCGTCAGCGGATGAAGGTGGCGCGCGGCGCGCAGTACGGGGTGCTGCTCGCCGCGGCCGTCGCGGTCGGCCTGCTCGCCGACTGGGGCGAGGTCAAGGACGCGTTCTTCAACCTCGACGTCGCGGAGAACCAGTTCCCCGACGTCATCACCACCGCGCTCGTCAACACGGTCACGTACACGGCGCTCGGCTTCGCCTTCGGGCTGGCGCTCGGGCTGCTGCTGGCGCTGATGAAGCTGTCGTCGGTAGCGCCCAACCGGTGGCTGGCGACCGCGTACATCGAGCTCTTCCGCGGCGTGCCCGCGCTGCTGGTGTTCATCGCCCTGGGCTACGGCGTGCCGCTGGCCTTCAAGGTGAACATCAACCTGCTGCTCACCACGATGCTCGCGCTCGGCCTGGTCGGCGCCGCGTACATGGCGGAGACCATCCGCGCGGGCATCCAGGCCGTGCCGAAGGGGCAGGTGGAGGCGGCCAGGTCGCTGGGCATGTCGCAGACGCGGGCGATGATCACGATCGTCATCCCGCAGGCGTTCCGCATCGTGCTGCCGCCGCTGACGAACGAGCTGATCCTGCTCACCAAGGACTCCTCGCTCGTCTACGTGCTGGGGCTGACCGTGGACGAGCAGGAGCTGACGAAGTTCGGCCGCGACGCGCTCAACGACAATCTGAGCCTGACGCCGATCCTCGTCGCGGGGCTGTGCTACCTGATCATCACCATCCCCCTCGGGCACCTCGTCCGGCGGCTAGAGGCGAAGGCGGCGAAGGCCCGGTGACCACGTTGGACAAGGCGGGGGACAAGGCCGCCCCGGGGGCACCGGCCATCAGCGTCGACGGGCTGCACAAGTCCTTCGGCGACCTGGAGGTGCTCGGCGGCATCGACCTGACGGTCGGGCGCGGCGAGGTGGTGTGCGTCATCGGCCCCTCGGGCTCGGGCAAGTCGACGCTGCTGCGCTGCGTGAACATGCTGGAGGAGCCGAGCGCCGGGCGGATCACCGTGGCCGGCGCCGAAGTCACCGACCCGGACGTGGACATCGACCGGGTGCGGCGCCGGATCGGCATGGTCTTCCAGTCGTTCAACCTCTTCCCGCATCTCACGGTGCTGGACAACCTGACCATCGCGCAGCGGCGGGTGCTCGGCCGCAGCCGGTCGGCCGCGGAAGAGGTCGCGCGGGCCAACCTGGTGCGGGTGGGGCTGACGGACAAGGAGTCGTCGTACCCGGCGCAGTTGTCCGGCGGGCAGCAGCAGCGGGTGGCGATCGCGCGGGCGCTGTCGATGGAGCCGGAGCTGATGCTCTTCGACGAGCCGACGTCCGCGCTCGACCCGGAACTGGTCGGCGACGTGCTCGCGGTGATGCGGCACCTCGCGGACGAGGGCATGACGATGCTGGTGGTCACGCACGAGATGAGCTTCGCGCGGGAAGTGGCGGACCGGGTGGTGTTCATGGACGAGGGCGCCATCGTGGAGCAGGGGGTGCCGGAGCAGGTGATCGGCAACCCGCAGCACCGGCGGACCCGGACGTTCCTGGCGCGGGTACTGGACCCGGCGGCGGCGGAGGTCGCGGAGCTGTAGGGGCGTGCTTCTGCGGGTGTCCGGGGCCGGTCTGCCGCGGTCCCGGAGGCCGTGCCGCCGGGGGCCGGGTGCCGGGTGCCGCTGCGTCCGGGGTGCCGCCGGGGTGCTGCTGCCGAGTCCTGTCCGGTCAGGGCGCGGGAGGTTCGCCGCCGGCCCTTTCGCCGCCGAACTCGTCGAAGAAGCCGCGTACGGCCGCCGAGGCGTCGTACGCGTCGCTGCCCGTACCGCTGACGTGCCCGCCGAGCAGCGGGTCGGGGGTGCCCGGCCAGGCGTGGCCCAGCGATGCGACGGCGACGAGGCGTACGGGCTCGCGGCCCGCGGCGTCGCGGTGGCGGAACTCCGTGACGCCGGGCGCGGGTTCGGTCCGTACCGGCTCCGCCGCGCAGCCCGCCGCCCCGGCCCAGCGGGCGACCGCCTCGGGCACGGGCTCGTCCCAGCGGGGTCCCGCCGCGCCGCGGTACGGATTGGTGTCGTCCCGCAGCCCGTGGACGGCGAGCAGCGGCGGTGCGGTGTCGCCCGGGCCGCCCGGGCGGCGTACGCCCCCGACGCAGGCGACCGACGCGAGGCGGTCGCCGAAGGCGACGGCCGCGTGGCTCGCGAGGCGGGCGCCGCCGGAGAAACCGGAGAGGTGGCGGCGGGCGGGGTCGAGCGGGAGCATGCCGTCGAGGGTGTCGAGCAGCGCGGCGAGGAAGACGACGTCGTCGACGCCGGCGGCCTCGTCCCGTATCCGCTCCTCCCCCGCCAGCGGCACCCCGGGCAGCGACCAGGCCCAGCCGCCCTGGTAGGACAGCGCGCCCTGGGGCGCCGCGACGGCGTATCCGCGCGCGGCCAGCTCGCCGAGGCCGCTGCCGCGGAGCTGGGCGGCGGGGCCGAGGCCGCTGGGGTGCAGGTCGACGACGAGCGGCACGGGGCGGTCGACCGGGCCGGAGTCCGGCCGTAGCAGCAGGAAGCGCCGGCGGCGCCCCTCGAACGTCAACTCGTGCCGCTCGGCTCGCCGTACGGTCTCCGCCCGGGTCGTCATGATGATCGATCCTACGGCGGCCGGCGGCGCACCCCCGCGGCCGCCCGCGGCGGACCTAGGAGATCCCCTCCGGCAGCAGCTCCGTGGGGATGTCCTCGGGGCTCAGACCGCTGGGCAGGTCGTCGAGGTCGAGGCCGCTGGGCAGCAGCTCGGTGGGGATGTCCTCCGGGTTCAGGCCGCTGGGCAGGTCCTCGGGGTCCAGACCGCTGGGCAGCAGCTCGGTCGGGATGTCGTCGGGGAGCTTGGGGTCGTCGGCACTGGCGGACGGGGCCTCGCTCGGCGGCGGCTTGCAGGCGCACGTCCCCTGGTCCTCGTCACCGCCGCTGACGAGCGCGTACGTCAGGCCGATGCCCCCGGCGAGCACCACGACCGCGCCGGCCGCCGCGAGCCACCGCTTCCTGCTGCCGTCGGGGGGCGGGGGCGGGGCGGGCCAGTGCTGGGTGCTGCTGCCGAGCGGGGGTGTGTGGTCCGGCGGCGGGGCGTCTGCGGGCGGCGGGTAACTCATGGCCCCAGCTTCGCCCGCGGTGGCGGCGGAAGGGATGGCTCCGCCGGGCTCGTGACAGGGTTGCGACACTCCGCCGCCGGTCAGAGGCCCGCGGCCGGCCCACGGGCGCCCGCCGTTGTCGGAGGGGCGGCCTACCCTGGGGCGGGTGCGCGGGGGAAGTACGGCGACTTACTTGGATTCGGGGGACGTACGGGCCGGCCGCCGGGAGCCGCGGGGCTCCCGGCGGCGCGGCCCGTACGCCGCCCTCCGCGGGTCAGACGCCCAGGAGGTGGTCCATCGCCAACTGGTCCAGGTGCTCGAAGGCCATCCCGCGCCGCGCCGCCGCCTCCGGGTCGAAGTCCTCGTACGCGGACCGGTCCGCGAGCAGCCCGGCGAGGCCGGAGTCGTCCGCGGTGGGCTGCGTCAGCTCGTCCAGGCGCGAGGCGCGCAGCGCCTCCTGCACCGCGGGGTCGGCGCGGAACGCCGCGGCGCGCTCCTTGAGGATGAGGTAGTTGCGCATGCAGCCCGCGGCCGACGCCCACACCCCTTCCTTGTCCTCGGTGCGCGGCGGCTTGAAGTCGAAGTGCCGCGGGCCGGTGTAGCCGCCGGTCTCCAGCAGGTCCACGAGCCAGAACGCCGCGCGCAGGTCGCCCGCGCCGAAGCGCAAATCCTGGTCGTACTTGATGCCGTTCTGCCCGTTGAGGTCCAGGTGGAACAGCTTGTCCGACCACAGCGCCTGGGCGATGGCGTGCGGGTAGTTGAGCCCGGCCATCTGCTCGTGGCCGACCTCGGGGTTGACGCCGTACAGCTCCGGGCGCTCCAGCCGCTCGATGAAGGCCAGCGCGTGCCCGACGGTGGGGAGCAGGATGTCGCCGCGCGGCTCGTTGGGCTTCGGCTCGATGGCGAACTTCAGGTCGTAGCCCTGGCCGGTGACGTACTCGCCGAGGAGGTCGAACGCCTCCTTCATCCGGTCGAGCGCGGCGCGCACGTCCTTGGCGCCGCCGGACTCGGCGCCCTCGCGCCCGCCCCACGCGACGTAGATCCGCGCGCCCAGCTCCACCGCGAGGTCGATGTTGCGGATGGTCTTGCGCAGCGCGTAGCGGCGCACGTCGCGGTCGTTGGCGGTGAAGCCGCCGTCCTTGAAGACGGGGTGGGTGAAGAGGTTGGTGGTGGCCATCGGGACGGCCATGCCGGTGGCGTCGAGCGCCTGGCGGAAGCGCTTGACGTGCGACTCGCGCTCCGTCTCCGAGGCGCCGAAGGGGATGAGGTCGTCGTCGTGGAACGTGACGCCGTACGCTCCGAGCTCCGCCAGCCGGCGGACGCTCTCGACCGGGTCGAGCGGCTCGCGGGTCGCCTCGCCGAAGGGGTCTCGGCCCTGCCAGCCGACGGTCCACAGGCCGAAGCTGAACTTGTCCTCGGGGGTCGGGGTATACGACATGACGGCTCCTTCGGCGGATCTATTTCGTAAGGCCGCTTTACAAAATAGGATGCCGACCGGGTCGGAGGGAAGAGCCGGCCCACGAGTCGCGGAGGACACAGCATGGGGCCCCTCGTCATCGGCGTCGACAGCTCGACGCAGTCCACCAAGGCGCTGGTCGTCGACAGCGAGACCGGCCAGGTGGTGGCGCACGGCCAGGCCGCGCACGTCGTCAGCACCGGCGGCCGGCGGGAGAGCGATCCGGAGCAGTGGTGGGAGGCGCTCGGCGCCGCGCTGGCCGCCTGCGGCCCGCCCGCCCGCGAGGCGGCGGCCATCGCAGTGGGCGCGCAGCAGCACGGGCTGGTGACGCTGGACGCCGGCGGGCGTCCGGTACGCCCCGCGCTGCTCTGGAACGACGTGCGCTCCGCCGCCCAGCGCGACCGGCTGGTCACGGAGCTGGGCGGGCCGAAGGGCTGGGCGGAGCGCACCGGCAGCGTGCCGGTCGCCTCCTTCACCGTCACCAAGTGGGCCTGGCTCACCGAGGAGGAGCCGGACTCCGCCGCCGCCACCGCGGCCGTCCGGCTGCCGCACGACTACCTGACCGAACGGCTCACCGGCGAGGCCGTCACCGACCGCGGCGACGCCTCGGGCACCGGCTGGTGGGACGCCGCGACGGAGACGTACGACAGCGCGACGCTGGAGCACGTCGGCCTCTCCCCCGACCGGCTGCCGCGGGTGCTGCGGCCCGGCGAGGCGGCCGGCACGGTACGCGCCGACGGCCTGCCCGTACCCCGCGGCGCCCTCGTCGCCCCCGGCACCGGCGACAACATGGCCGCCGCCCTGGGCCTGGGCCTCAGCGCCGGGCAGCCGGTGCTCAGCCTCGGCACCTCGGGCACCGTCTACGCCGTCTCCGCGCACCGCCCGGCCGACCCCACCGGCACCGTCGCCGGCTTCGCCGACGCGCGCGGCGACTGGCTGCCGCTGGCCTGCACCCTCAACTGCACGCAGGCCGTGGACCGGATCGCCGCGCTGCTCGGCCGCTACCGCGAGGAGGTACGGCCCGGCGGCACGGCCGTCGTGCTGCCCTTCCTCGACGGCGAGCGCACCCCCGACCTGCCGCACGCCTCCGGCCTCGTCCACGGACTGCGCCACGACACCACCCCGGGGCAGGTGCTCCAGGCCGCGTACGACGGCGCGGTGCACGCGCTGCTGACGGCGCTGGCGGAGGTCTCGGGGCCCGACGCCGACCCCGGCGCGCCGCTGCTGCTCATCGGCGGCGGGGCGCAGGGCGCGGCCTGGCGGGAGACGGTGCGGCGGCTGTCGGGCCGGGCGGTGCAGGTGCCGCGGGCGCAGGAGCTGGTCGCCCTCGGCGCGGCGGCGCAGGCGGCGGGGCTGCTGCTGGACGAGGACCCGGCGGCGGTGGCCAGGCGCTGGTCCACGGCGGAGGGGCGCACGTACGAGCCGCTGGAGCGGGACGACGCGACGCTGGAGCGGATCGGCGCGGTGCTCGCGGACGCGGGCGCGCTGCTGCGCCGCGCGGGCTGAGGACCGTAAGGACGGGAGAGGCGGGGCGGCGGCCCGGGCCTGACGTGCCCGCGCACCGGCCCGCCTCGCGTGCGCGGGGACCGCGGCCGCGTACCGGCGCGGCGGATCAGCCCGCGCGCACGAGCGTCACGCCCGCCGCCGCACAGCGTTCCGCCAGGCCCTCCGGCGCCTCCGCGTCGGTCACCAGCGTCCAGCCGCGGGGCAGCCGGGTCCAGGCAGGGGCGTCGTCGACGGCCAGCTTCGTCGCGTCGGCCAGGACCACGACGCGCTGCGCCCGCGCGGCGACGCGCTCCTTGACCGCCGTCTCCTCCAGCGTCGGCTCGCCGACCCCGCGTGCGGGGTCGACCGCGTCGGCGCCGAGGAACGCCACCGAGAACGACAGCCGGTCAAGCGCCAGGTCCGTGAGCGGGCCGACCAGGCCGTGGCTGAGCGGGCGCACGCTGCCGCCGAGCATCACCACGTCGATGTCGGGTGCCCCGGCGAGCAGTTGCGCGGTCTCCAGGCCGCGGGTGACCACGACGCTGCCGCCCGCGTGCGCGTCCGCGTCGAGCAACTGGCGGGCCAGCGCCGCGCACGTGGTGCCCGCGTCGACGAACACCGCGCCGCTCTCCGGCACCAGCGCGACCGCGGCCTCGGCGATCGCGGCCTTCGCGTGCAGCCGGACCAGCGCGCTCTCCCCCACCGGCCGCTCGGGGAACGCCTCGGGCACCACCGCGCCGCCGTACGTGCGCGTCACCCGGCCGCCCTCGGTGAGCCGGCCCAGGTCGCGCCGTACGGTCGACGGCGACACGGCGAGCGCCGCGGCCAGCTCCTCCACCTGCGTGGTGCCTTCGCGGAGCAGCCGCAGCAGGGCTTCGTGCCGCTCACGCGTGCCGCGTCGCGCCGTCGGGTGGGCCACACGTGCCTCCGTCTGTCGTGTCCGCCCGCCGCGGCGGATCCCGCGGCGGGCGGGGTGGGTCAGCCGTACGTCCGGCGGATCCGGTCCGCGAACGGGCTGTAGTCCACGCCCGCGAGATACGCCGAGAGCATTGTGCCGTGATCGGCGCGGCCGGTGCCCGCGATATCGAAGGCCGTGCCGTGGTCGACGGACGTGCGCAGGATCGGCAGCCCGACGGTGACGGAGATGGTGCCGTCGAAGTCGTAGGTCTTGGCGGGGATGTGGCCCTGGTCGTGGAAGTGGGACAGCACGCCGTCGTAGCGGCCGACGAGGCCCTGGTGGAAGACCGAGTCCGCGGGGACGGGACCGCTGACGTCCAGGCCCTCGGCGCGGGCCGCCTCGACGGCGGGGGCGATGTGCACGATCTCCTCGTCGCCGAACGCGCCGTTCTCGCCGCCGTGCGGGTTGATCGCGGCGACGGCCAGCCGGGGCGCCTCGGTGCCGAAGACCTGCAGCGCGGTGACGGCCTCGCGGATCGACTTGCCGACGCGCTCCGCGGTGATCTGGTCGAGCGCGGTGCGCAGCGCGACGTGCCGGGTGGTGAAGAAGATGCGCAGGTGGTGGCCTTCTGCCGCGGTGTTGCGCACGACGAACATGGTGTCCTGGCGGGTCACGCCGGTCAGCTCGCCGAGCATCTCGGTGTGGCCGAGGTGCTTCGAGCCGGCCTTCCAGATGGCCTCCTTGTTGATGGGGCCCGTGACGATCCCGGAGACCTTGCCGTCGAGCGCGGCGCGGGTGGCGACCTCGATGGCGGTGACGGCGGCGCGGCCCGCGCGGGCGTCGACCTTCCCCCACTCCGGCACGTCCGCGCCGAGTTCGCCGGTGTCGAAGACGTCGATGACGCCGGGGCCCGCGGGCTCGGCGTCGAAGCCGCTCACCGCGCGCACCTCGGTGTCCAGCCCGGCGGCGCGGGCGCCGCGGCGCAGCGCCTCGGCGTCGCCGACGGCGATGCCGTGGTGCCCGGGCTGCCCGGCGACCTCGGCGAGGGTGCGCGCCGTGATCTCCGGGCCGATCCCGACGGGGTCGCCCAGGGTGACGGCGAGGACGGGGCGGGTCATCGGTGGTTCCTCCTCGTGGTGCGGCGGCGCGGTGCGCTCGCCGTCCGGTGGGGTGCGGTCGGCCCGAACTCCTCGGGCCGGTCGGTGTGCTCGGGGTTCAGGGGTTCACAGTCTGCTCGGGGTGGCCGGGTTCACGGGGTCAACGTCTTCCGGCGGCCGGAACGTGCCGCCGGGCGGCGGCCGCGGCGCGGCGCAGATGGGCGACGCAGGCGACGGTGGTGTCGGCGCCGCCGATCAGGCCGCCCTTGGTGACGACCGGCAGCCCGGCCCAGTCGCCGCCGACGAAGCTGCCGGCGACCGCCAGCGGCTCCAGCTCCTCCTCGACGTCGAGCCCGGCCGCGCCGAGCGCGGCGAAGAGGGCGGCGGAGACGTCGCCGCCGGTGGCGAAGAGGCCGTCGACGGGCTGCCGTTCCAGGGCGGTACGGACCGTGCGGGCCAGCTCCGCCGGGAGCCGGGCCGCGTCCGCGGGGTCGAGGGCGACGACGTCGGCGTCCTCCAGCACGGTCGCGAGCAGCACGACCTCGCCGGGGCCCGCGGCGGCCAGCTCCGCCGCCAGCGCCCCGGCGGTGGCGGCGGGCTCGGGGACGGGCGAGCCGGGTGCGGTGACGGGGCGGACGACGCGCACCGGCTCGACGGCACGCAGCCGGGCGAGCTGGGTACGGGTCAGCGCGGTGGCGGAGCCGGAGACGGCGAGCACCGGGGCGCCCGCGGCGCGGCCGGTGATGCCGAGCGCGCGGGCCAGCGCCACCGAGCCGGGCCCGGAGTCGACGCCGGTCCACACGATCTCGTCGCCGCCGGCGGCGACGGCCGCCGCGGCCGTGCGCTCCAGGTGCTCGACGGTCAGCGCGTCCGCGACGACCACCTCGGCGCCCTCGGCGACGACCTTGTCGAGATGGGCCTGGAGCGTCCCGGGCTCGGCGGTGACCACCGACAGCGGCACGCGGGCGATCCGCAGGTCCGCCTGGCGGCGCAGCAGCTCCGCGATGTCGGAGGTGGGCACGGGCGAGCGCGGGTCGCGGGCCAGCTCGGTCTCCTCCAGCCGGACGCCGTCGAGGAGCTGGGTGCCCTGCACGGTGTGCCGGCGCGCCTCGGGGTGGGCCGGCGCGCACAGGGCCACGGTCCGCCGGCCGGAGGCCGCGTGCACGGCCGCCAGCAGGGCTTCCGTGGAGGCACCGACGTTGCCGCGGAGGGTGGAGTCGACGCGGTTGCTGACCAGTTCGGCCGGCCAGCCGGCCCGTACGGCGTCGGTCACCCGGCGTGCCGCCTCGGCCGGCGCGCAGTGCCGGCTGTCGGTGCTGACCACCACGGCGTCGAACCGCTCCGCGAGCCCGGCGAGGACGTCGGGACCCTGGTCGGCGCCGACGGTCACGGCGCGCAGCCCGGCCCGGGCGAAGCCCGCCGCCGTGGCGTTCGCGCCCGTCAGGTCGTCCGCGGCCACCAGCACGGCCGCCCGCCGGCCGCCGGGACGTACGCTCGCCGGCCCGCTCATATGAACGTGCTCGCGATGAGCAGCAGCGGCAGCGAGCCGAGCCACACGGCCGTGGTGATGCCCGACCAGCCGCGGATGGCGGCGACGCCGTCCAGGCCGGTGAAGCGGGTGACGACCCAGAAGTACGAGTCGTTGAAGTAGCTGAAGACCATCGATCCCGCGCAGCAGGCGAGCGCCGCGAGCAGCGGGGAGACCCCGAGACCGCCGATGAGTGGTGCGGTGACGGACGCGGCGGTGATCATCGCCACCGTGCCGGAGCCCTGGGCGACCCGCACCAGCGAGGCTATGAGGAACGGCACCAGCACACCCGGCAGGCTCCAGGACGAGATGGCCTCGGCCAGCTCGTCGCCCACGCCGGTGTCGCGCAGGACCTGGCCGAGCGCGCCACCCGCGCCGGTGATGAGGATGATGAGTCCGGCGGACGCGGCGGCCTCGGAGAGCCAGCCGCCGACCTGGGAACGGGTCGTCCAGCGGGGCAGCAGCACGTAGACCGCGAGCACGATGCCGATGAGGAGCGCCACGACGGGGCTGCCGATGAAGGCCAGGGCCTTCGGCAGGGCCGAGGGCTCGTAGTCGTCGGAGCCGACCGCGCCCTGGCGGTTCTGGTCGATGGCGGAGGCCACCGTGTTGGCGACGATGAGCAGCAGCGGCACCAGCAGCGGCAGGGTGGCCAGGCCGGGGCTCATCCGGTGCGGCTTGGCGCCGGGCGGCGGGGTGCCGAGGGCGGCGGCCGGGTCGCGCTCGGGCTCCGGGTCGTCCGCGCCGTCGTCCGTGGCCAGGTCGGCCGGGGCTCCGGCGGAGCCCGGTCCCGCGTCGGCGCCGGCGGTGACCGCGGCCTTGCCGTAGACGGCCTCGCGGACCTCGTCCGAGATCTCGCTCTCCAGCTTCGGGCCCATCCAGCGCGCGTACCCGATCACGATGGGCAGCAGCACGACGGAGAAGGCGAGGCCCGCCAGTACCAGCGCGCCCAGCTCGGCGTCGAGGATGCCGGCCACGCCCAGCGGTCCCGGGGTCGGGGGCACCAGGTGGTGGGTGAGGGTCATGCCGCAGCCCAGCGCGAGCGCGAGCGTCACGTAACCTGCGCGTTTCACGCGGGCTATGGAGCGCGCCAGCGGGTTCATGATCACGTAGCCGGAGTCGCAGAACACGGGGATCGAGACGACCGCGCCGGTGGTGCCCATCGCCCAGGGCTCCCGGCCCTTGCCGAACGCCCGGACGAACATCCTGGCCAGCGCGTCCGCGGCGCCGGAGACCTCCAGGATCTTGCCCAGGCCCACGCCCAGGCCGATCACGATGCCGATGGATCCGAGCGTCGTGCCGAATCCGGCGGTGATCGAATCCAGTATCTCCGTGGCGGGCGCACCCGCGACGAAGCCCGTCACCAGTGAGGCGACTAGCAGTGCGACGAAGGCGTCGAGCCTGGTGCGCAGCACGATGACGATGATCGTGGCGATACCGAGCACGAGCGCCGCCAAGAGCTGAAGATCCACGCCGATCCTCCTCCGACTTTGCTGTGGACGTCCGTTCGGACAGGCACATCATGCACGCGCAACCTGCGCGAAACAAGCAGTCCAACCAAGATTTTCTGCGCAGTCCGCGCAACTAGCCGTTTTGAGCCTGTCTGACATGCTCCGGTACCCCGCCGCCAGGCCGTAGGGTCGTCGTGCCCGAGACCGGCGTGACGGTCGTCACCGCCGCCCACCACCCGTTCACCGCCGGAAGGAGTCGCCCGTGTCGGCGCCCTCTCCCCGCACGCAGCAGGCGCTGCGGCAGCGGAACCTGTCCCTGGCCCTGCGCGCCGTGGCCGCCGGGGGCCCGCTGTCGCGCGCGGCCGTGGCGGCGCGGATCGGGATGACGCGGGCGGGGGTCGCCGCCGTGGTGGACGAGTTGCTGCGGGCGGGGCTGCTGGTGGAGCTGGGCCCCGGCCGCCCGGGCACGGTGGGCAGGCCCGGCAGCGCGCTCGCGCTCAACGACCGCGGGCCGTGCGGCCTCGGCGCCGAGATCGGCGTGGACCACCTCGCGGTCTGCGCGGTGGACCTGAGCGGCCGGGTGAGGGCACGGGTCGCCGCCGACGCCGCGAACCGGCACCACCCGCCGGGTCCTGTGCTGGCGCGGCTCGCCGGGCTGATCGAGGAGGTCGTGGCGGAGGTGCGGGGCGAGGGCCTGACGCCGACCGGGCTGACGGTCGCCGTCCCCGGCCTGATCGCGCGCGACGAGTCGACCGTCGTACGGGCCCCCAACCTCGGCTGGCAGGGCGTCGACCTCGGCCCCCTCCTCCCGGCCGCCCCGCCCGCCCGCGTCGGCAACGAGGCCAACCTCGGCGCGCTGGCGGAACAGCGCCTGGAGGGCACCGCGGCGGAGCCGCCCGTCACCGGGGAGGACGGCGAGCCGGGCACGGTGGATCAGCCGGGCACGGCGGAGCAGCCGGCCACCGCGCTCCCGGCCGGGGACGGCGGCTCCCCCGCTCCCGGAGACCGCCGTTCCCCCGGTCCCGGGCGGAACTTCCTCTTCGTCTCCGCCGAGATCGGCATCGGCGCCGCCGTCGTCATGGACGGCGAACTGCTGCGCGGGGCGCACGGGTTCGCCGGGGAGCTGGGCCATGTGCCCGTACGCCCCCAGGGCCGGCCGTGCGCCTGCGGCGGGCGCGGCTGCCTGGAGCAGTACGCCGGCGAGGAGGCCGTGCTGCGGGCCTCCGGCATCGACCCGGCGCGGGCCCGCGCCGAGCACCCGGGCCCCGGCGGGCGGATCGCCATGCTCGCCGCCCGCGCCGCCGAGGGCGACGCCCTGGTCCGCACGGCACTGCGCGAGGCGGGCGGCGCGCTGGGCATCGCGCTCGCCGGGGCCGTGAACCTCCTCGACCCGGAGACCGTCGTGCTGGGCGGCGCGCTCGCAGGGCTCGGGCCCTGGGTGGTGCCCGCGGTCGAGCGCGAGCTGGGCCGCCGGCTCGCCGACCCGGCCCGTACCGTACGGCTGACCGTCTCGGCGCTCGGCGCGGAGGGGCCGCTGCTCGGCGCCGCGCTGAGCGAGGTCGACGCCGTGATGGAGGCGCCGGGCGCGGTCGCCGCCGGCTGACCCGTGCGCACCGGGCGCCTCCCGCGTACCGCCGCCCCCGACCACCGCCTTTGGTGCGCCCATTGGCATATCCGGCCATGTCTTGGCAGCGGGCCTGACGTGTCCTCATGATGGATTCCGGACTGTCATGTACGCGCAAATGTCCCTCCGCTGTCAGGAGCCCCATGGACTTCGCGAACCTCCCCCGCAGGCGGCTCATCCAGGGCGCCGCCGCCACCGCCGCCGCGGCCGGCCTCGGCGGCCTCGCCGCCACCCCCGCACAGGCGGCGCAGTACCCCCCGACGCACTGGATACCGGCGGACCGGTCCAACTACACGGTCTCCAGCCGCCCGACCGCGTACCCGCTGGACTTCGTGGTCGTGCACGTGACCCAGGAGTACTTCCAGGACGCCGTGGACATCTTCCAGAACCCCAGCCGCGACGTCTCCTCGCACTACCTCATCGCCTCGGCCGACGGCTACATCGCCCAGCTCGTCCGGGAGAAGGACGTCGCCTGGCACGCCGGCAACTGGAACTACAACACCCGCAGCATCGGCATCGAGCACGAGGGCTGGGTGGACAAGCCGGCCTGGTTCACGGACGTGATGTACCGGCAGTCGGCGCAACTGACCGCCGCCATCTGCACCCGCTACGGCATCCCGCGCACCCGCGACCACATCATCGGCCACAACGAGGTCCCCGGCGCCACCCACACCGACCCCGGCCCCAACTGGAACTGGACGAAGTACATGGGGCTGGTACGGGCCGCCTGACGCGCGGCGCCGGGCCCACGAGCACCCGGTGGGCGGCTCAGGGGTGTTGCCGCTCACCGGGTCCCCTTTTCCGTAAAGGCCAATGCACTTCTTGCATACCGCTTGCATGATGTGGGAATCTGCCATCGCCTGAGCCCGTTGCCGAAGCAGGGATGGTGAGCATGGCCCGCATCGCCGATGTCCGCGTCTACGCGCTCAAGTTGCCGCACGACGAGGCGTATCTGGGCCGGCTCGACGACGGCAGCGACCTCACCGAGGACCGCGGGTACGTGGTGCGCGAGCCCTGGCGCAGCCTGTACTCCGCCCGCTTCGAGACCCTGCTCGTCCGCATCGCCGCCGACGACGGCGCCGAGGGCTGGGGCGAGGCGCTCGCGCCGGTCGGCCCCGAGGTGCCGGGCCAGGCCGTCGCCACGCTGCTGCGCCCCGCACTGCTCGGCGCCCCCGCCGGCGCCGTACGCCCCGCCTGGCACCGGCTGCGCGACCTGATGCGCGAGCGCGGCCACCTGACGGGCCATCAGGCCGACGCGCTCGCCGCGGTCGACATCGCCCTGTGGGACCTCGCCGGACGCCGCGCCGGCCTGCCCGTCGCCGAGCTGCTGGGCGGCGCCTTCCGCGCCGTCCAGCCCGCCTACGTCTCCGGGCTGCCCCGCGACACCGACGCCGAGCGCGCGAAGCTCGCCGCCGAGTGGGCCGGGCGCGGCGCGTACCGGATCAAGCTGCACCTCGGCCGCGGCGTCGAGGCCGACCTCGCCACCGTCGACGCCGTACTAGCCGCCGACGAGCGGCTGCGCGTCGCCGTCGACGCGCACTGGGCGTACGGGCCCGCGGAAGCCGCACGCCTCGGCCGGGAGTTGCAGCGCCGCCGCCGGGTGCTGTTCCTGGAGGCGCCGCTGGCCCCCGAGGACGTCGAGGGCCACCGCGACCTGCAGCGCCGCCTCGACCTCCCGGTCGCGGTCGGCGAAGCCCTGCGCAACCGCTACGAGTTCGCCCACTGGCTCGGCCGCCGCGCCCTGGCCCTGGCCCAGCCCGACGCCGGCCGCACGGGCCTCACCGAGGCGATGGCGATCGCCGAGCTGGCCGCCGCCCACCACGTCCCCGTCGCCCCGCACCACTCCACGGGCCTCGGCGTCGCCACCGCCGCGGGGCTGCACTTCGCCGCCGCGGTCGCCGCCATGCCGTACTTCGAGTACCAGCCCACCACCTGGCAGGTCGCGAGCCGCATCCTGCGCACCCCGCTCGCCGGCGGCCCGGATACCGGCATCCCGTTGCCCGCGGGGCCGGGGCTGGGCGTGGAGGTGGACGCGGAGTCCGTCGTACGGCACGCGCAGGAGATCACCGGGTGAGGGACGCCGGGACCGGCCCGCCCGGCCGCCTCCCGGCAGCCCCCGCCCCGCATACCCACCCCGATCCGGCCCGCCCCGGCAAGGCGGCACCCGCCGCCCCACCGCGCGGCGCGGCGGCCGGGCGAACGAAAGGACCCCAGCATGAGCCGGCCCGTACGAGGTCTCGTCCCCGTCCTCGCGACCCCCTTCCACCCGGACGGGAGCCTCGACCGCCCCTCGCTGCGCCGGCTCACCGCGTTCCAACTGCTGGCCGGCGCCGACGGGGTGGCGGTCTTCGGCATGGCCAGCGAGGGCTTCGCGCTCACCGCCGCGGACCGGGACGCGGTCCTCGCGGACGTACGGGACGTGGTCGCCGGCGCCGTGCCGGTGGTGGCCGGGGTCAGCCCGACGAGCCTGGCGACGGCGCTGGAGCAGTGCGGGCAGGCCGTCGCGGGCGGCGCGGACGCGCTGATGGTGCTGCCGCCCTATCTCGCGAAGCCCGGCCCGCAGCAGCTCGTCGACTTCTACGGCGCGCTCGGCGAGCGCGGCGGGGCGCCGGTCATGGTGCAGGACGCCGCCGCGACGACGGGGGTGGCGATGCCGGTGCCGCTGATCACGGAGTTCGGCAAGCTCGAAGGGGTCGACTCGGTGAAGGTCGAGTCGGCGCCGACCGTGCCGAAGATCGCGGAGACGGTGGCGGCGGCCCCGGCCGGGTTCGACGTGCTCGGCGGGCAGAACGCCTTCTTCCTGCCGGAGGAGCTGGCCGCGGGAGCGGTGGGGACGATGCCGGCGTGCGAGTTCACCGACGCGCTGCGGCCGGTGCTGGACGCGTGGGCGGCGGGGCGGACCGCGGAGGCGCACGGGGCGTACGAACGGCTGCTGCCGCTGATCCGGTTCGGCATGCAGGCGGGGTTCGCCTGGGCGGTGCACAAGGAGGTGCTGGTGCGGCGCGGGCTGATCGACTCCGCGGCGGTGCGGCTGCCGGCGAAGGGGCTGCCGGAGGCGCTGCGGGGGCAGTTGGACGGGATCCTGGAGCGGCTGGCGCTGCCGCCGGTGGCTGCGGGCGGGGCCCGGTGAGCGGGGTCCAGGACGGGGGCGGGGGCGGGGGCTCGGCAGCGCCCGGCGGCAGCGGGCCGGCGCGCGGGGTGCTCGTCGTCGGGGGCGACTCGGCGATCGGGCGCGCGGTGGCCGACGCCTTCGCGGCGGGCGGCGACCGGGTCGCCGGCTGCGGTCTCACGGACTGCGCGCACCCGGCGTACGCGGCGTACGTCGCCGCCGACTGCGCGGACCCCGCCGGGGCCGCCAGGTGCGTGGCGTCGGCGGCCCAGGCGCTGGGGCGACTGGACGTCGTGGTACTGGCCGCGGCGGCGCAGCCGGTGGCGCGGGCCGCCGAGACCACCGACGCGCAGTGGCGGCTGGCCCAGTCCGCCACGCTGGACACGGCGTTCTACGTCGCCCGCGCGGCGCTCCCCCGGCTCCGGTCGGGCTCCGCGATCGTCGCCGTCACCTCGGTGAACGCCTTCCTCGCCGCGCCCGGGCTGCCCGGCTACGCGGCGGCGAAGGCCGGCGTCGAGGGCCTGGTGCGCCAACTCGCCCTGGATTACGGCCCGCGGGGCGTCCGCGTCAACGCGGTGGCGCCCGGCATGATCGGCACCCCGCCGCTGGCGCACGTCGCCGAGGGCTACCCCCTGGGCCGTACGGGCACCCCGCGGGAGGTCGCGGCGGCCGTGCACTTCCTGGCCTCCGCCGCGGCCTCGTTCATCACGGGCGCGGTGCTGCCGGTGGACGGCGGCCTCAGCATCTCCTCCCCCGCCGCCTGGCTCCGCCCGGACCTCCGGGAGCGCTTCCTGTAGCCGGGATCCCGCATGCGCGTCGCCCGCTCCGGGGGTCCCGGCCCGTCCCCTCCAGGCACCGGGCCGGGACACCGCAACGGGTCTCCCCGTTCAGCCCGTCGACACCTCCGTCCCCGCCGAGGCCGTCTCGCCCGCCCCGCGCACCGCCACCGCACGCACCCGGTGCGCCGTGCCGTCGGCCGGCCCGGTGACATCGCCGAGGCTCACGGACAGCCGCAGGGCGCCGTCGTCGTGCCGCTCCAGCGTGGCGCCGACCCGGCCGCCGGGGGCGGTGACCGGCCAGCGTCCTGCCACCGGGGACGACCCCGTCCCGGCGGGACCCGCGGGCGCAGCGGGCACGGCGGGAGCCGGCGCCGCCGGGACGAGGAGCACGAAGGCGAGGAGCGCGACGAGCGCCGTCAGCGGCGCGGCTCCCGGCCTCACCGGCGTACGAACTTCACCGCGTCGGCGTGCGCGCAGCCCGTGCCGCTCGCAGCGAGCGACACCGACGCGCTCTCGCCGGCCTGGTAGGGCTGCGTGCCCAGCGAGACCCAGCCGGGGCTGCCGGAGCGCTCGTCGAGCGTGCGGGTGGTGACGGCGCCGGCGTTGTCCAGGGTCACCTTCGCCGCCGGGTCGCCGCCGGTGGCGGAGACGGACTTGCGGAGGAACACCTCGTACGAACCGGCCGCCCGCAGCCGGGGCCGCCACGTCGCCTCGGCGCCCGCCGCGCAGCCGTAGGAGACGGCCGAGTCCTTCGTCCAGCCGGTGAGTGAACTGGGCTGCCAGGTGCCGGTGGTGGAGTAGCCGTAGGCGGCGGCGCCGTCGTTGTCGACGTAGTAGTCGCGCTGCCAGTAGCGGACGTAGTCGAAGGAGGCGGCCGAGGGCAGCTTGCCCGCGTCGGGCAGCGCGCCGGTGGCGATGCTGGTGAGCCAGACGGCGGTGTAGTCGTGCATCCACTGGCCGGGGGTGTACGGGGCCGTGTACTTCAGGGCGCCGTCGAGGTAGAACCTGGCGCCGGTTTCGGACCAGTCGATGCCGTAGGTGTGCCACTGCCTGAGGTCGAGACCGGTGTCGTACGTCCCGGAGCCGTAGGTGACCGGGCCGTGGACGCCGCTGCCCACCCAGCCGTGCACGTTGTGCGAGGTCCTGGTGGGGTTGACCGAGTCGGTCTCGAAGCCGTCGATCTCGGTGCGCTGTTCGGCGGGGAAGGTGGTGCTGCCGTCGCCGGCCTGGAGCCAGAAGGCGGTGTGCCAGCCCGCGCCGTCATTGATCCTGGCGCGGGTCTCGTAGTAGCCGTAGCGCAGGTGCTTCCTGGAGATGACGCCGCCGCCGGTGAACTGCTTGCCGGCGTGGTCCTCCTTCTTCAGCGCGATGTGCAGGGCGCCGCCGGACTGGGTGACGTTCTGGGGGCGCTGGGCGCTGTTGGCCTTCACGTCGGTGCGGAAGTTCCACTTGGCGGTGTCGACGGCGGCGGCGCCGAACTCGTCGCCGAAGACCTGGGTCCAGCCGGTCCCTGGCGGTTCCGCGGCGGGTGCGGCCGGGGACACCGGGGCGGCGGGGGCCGCCGGGACCACGGCGGCGGGCGGGACCGCGGCGGCGGGCGGGGCGAGCGCGAGCAGGGGCAGGGCGGTGGCGGCGGCGAGCGCCGCCGCGAGGGGGGTGGCGCGGGGCATCTGACGTCCTTCCGGTCACGTCGGCGTACGGGCTACTCGGCGAGGTCGAGCGCGACGACCGCGATGCCGTGGGGCTTCAGCGCCACGGTGAAGCGCGGCGCGTCCGCGGCGGTGAGGCGGCCGGAGACGGCGCGGATGCCGGTGACGGTGCGCGGTCCTTCGGGGTGTGCCAGCGCCGGGTCGACGGTCACGGTCGCGGTCAGCGGCCGGGCGCTGCTGTTCAGCACCAGCGCGAAGAGCCGGCCGCCGTCGGTGGCCAGCGCGCCGAGGGTCTCCGCGTGCGGGGTGTCGGCGGTCAGCAGCCGCGGCGGGATGCGCAGCGTCGCGGGGGTGCCGTGGACGCGGCCGGGGGCGAAGCCGTAGGTGAGCTGGCCGCCGACCTTGGGTGTGAAGTAGCCGCGGGGGAAGCTGATCCGGTCGCCGCTGCGGGTGCGTACCTCCTCCAGGAGGTAGTCCAGGATCCAGCCGATCTGCCACCAGGCGTGGTGCGGGAAGGAGCCGATGCCGCCGGTGAAGCTCACCCAGTAGTACGAGTGCACGCCCGGCGCCTCGGCGACGAAGGCGTCGCGGCCCAGGGCGGCGGCGCGGGCCATGTCGCGGAAGAGCGGGTCGCCGGTCAGGCGGTGGATGCGCAGATAGGTGCCGGCGAAGCTGGAGAGCAGGATGGGGCCGTTGCCCGGGGCGCTGGCGTTCTGCTCCTTCTGCAGGCCGAGTTGGGTGAGCTGCCACGCCTCGTAGGTGGCGCCGGCCCGGGTGCGCGGCTCGGTCGACGGGGCGGGGTGGGTGTAGATCCACGTGGTGTGGAGGCGGGCGGTCTCGATGGCGGCGTCGCGGTAGCGGCGCTCGCCGGTGGCGTCCGCGAGGTCGAGCAGGCCCTGGATGCCCTGGGAGAGGGACAGGTCCATGCGGAAGCCGGAGTCGCCGGTGGAGCCGAGGTAGCGGGCGCGCTCGACGGCGTGGGTGACGTACCAGTCGGCGCCGCGCACCGCGCCGTCGAGGTAGCGCCGGTCGCCGAGGGCGTGGTGGGCGACGAGCAGCCCGTACCAGGTGGGCCGCAGGTCCTCGGTCAGGTGCGGGTACGTGACCGCGTACGGCGGCTCCTTGTCGGTGGCGACCTCCCAGGAGCCGTCCGGCTTCTGGGCGTCGGCGAGGTGGTCGGCGGCGAGCCGGATGCGGCCCTTCAGCTCGGCGTCGCCGGGCTGGAAGAGCAGGATGTGCGCGAGGTCGGTGATGACGTAGTACGCGGTGGCCAGCGGCTCGACGTAGTCGGCGATCTCGGCGTTCGGGTTGCCCTCCTCGACGAAGCGGTCCGACTTGAAGAGGAAGTACTGGCCCTTCAGCGCCCCGCGGTAGTGGCCGTCGGCGGTCTGCTGCTGGGCGAGCTTGAAGTTGCGCACGTACGGCAGCCGGTCGCGTTCCAGCAGCGCGTCGGAGGTGGCGGCGGCCAGGCCCCACATGGCGCCGATGTCGGAGTTCTTCATCGCGTCGTTCTCGGCGCCCTGGACGAAGCCGTTGTACTTCTGCGCGCCGATGGTGGTGCCCTCGTACTCGTCGGTGAGCCACTGGGACAGCACCGGGTCGGCGATGTACGTGCCCTGGATGCGGGCGAGGCGCTCGGTGAGGGCGTGCTTGTTGGCGGCGAGTTCGAGGTACCGGCCGAAGCCGTAGACGTCGGTGGCGGCGTGCCGCAGCGCCTCGAACCAGTCGGCGTCGGTGAGGGTGAAGCGGAAGTCGAGGACCCGGCGGTCGCCCGCGGTGCAGCGGGAGTCGGCGCGGCCGAGGATGGGCCGGGCGAGGTGCGGGGTGAGGCGGCCTTCACGGTCGCGGGTGGACAGGGCCAGGCGTACGTCGCGGTGGGTGACGCGGTCCGCGGCGTACGGGTCGCGGGCCATGCCCGGTTCGGCGACGACGGCGAGGGTGAGCCCTTCGGTGGTGCTGAGGACCGGGGCGAGGGTGGTGGCGAGGTCGTCGTAGAAGAGGTGCGGCACGGCGGGCAGGCCGTGGCCGTACTCGGCGGCCATGCGCAGGTCGGGGTTGGCCTCGTGGCCGTACCAGCCGCCGGGGACGCAGCCGAAGGCGAGGTCCTGCTCGGGCAGGGCGCACAGGGTGGGGGTGCGCAGGCTGACCCAGCCGTCCTGGGCGGCGGTCCAGGTGAGGGTGACGCGGACGTCGCGGGGGTGGCGGCCGTCGATGCGCCAGCGGGCTTCGAGGGTGCCGAGGGGGTGGGTGTGGCGGAAGACGACGGCCTTGTTCCGGGAGGTGCCCTCGACGGCGGCTTCCGCGGGGAGGAAGGCGTGGTGGGTGCCGGCCTCCTCGCGGCGGACCTGCTGGGCGTCGGGCGGTTCCGCGCCGGCGTGGTGGGTGAGGCCGTACTCGCCGAGGGCGCCGGGGAGTTCACGCCAGCCGCGGCGGGTGCGGGCGCGTACCCGGACGGCGCGCCAGCCGGCGTCGGTGCGGCCCCAGGTGAGGCGGACGCGGTCGCCGTCGAGGTGCAGGGTGTCCGGGCCCGCGTCCCGGTCCACGGCGGCGGCAACCGCGCCTGCCTGGGCTGACGTTGCCACGGCGGTGACTCCCGCGGCCTTGACGAAGCTCCGGCGGCTGGGCATCGATGACACGCTCCCCACTGGTGCAACTGACATCCGTAATACAGGAAGAGTGTCCACATGCTGCACGGCCGTCAACCCCCGCCGCACGAGAAAACCGGTCGCCATCGTCCGCCCGGATCGGGGCCGTTGCTGCAGAAGCACGGCCACAAGGGTTGACGCCGTCGCAATATGTGGGCAACGATCCCGCATGTTGCAAAGCAGATTCACTGGAGTCGCGGATGGCATCGGATCAGGGCAACAACCAGAGCGTGGAGCGCGCGGTGGCCGTGCTCGCGGTTTTCCAGAACGGCCACCCGGAGCTGCGGGTCTCCGACGTCGTACGCATCACCGGCCTCGGCACCTCGACCACCTCCCGGCTGCTGGCCACCCTGGAGTCGCTCGACTACGTCGAACGTGACGCCGTCAGCGGCCTGTACCGGCTCGGCACCGCACCCATCACCCTGGGCGGCGTCGCCGTCAACCACCACCCCGTCCACCGCGAGGCACGCCAGCTCGCGCAGGAGCTGGCCGCCCGACTCGGCCTCGGCGCCAACGTCGCCATCCGGCACGGCGCCGCGCTCTTCTACCTGCTCAACTTCGAGGGCAGGCTGGCCCCGAGATCCACCGTGCTCACCGGCCAGCGCAAGCCGCTGCACGCCACCGGGCTCGGCAAGTGCCTGCTGCTGGGCCTGGCCCCGCAGCGCCGCCGCGAACTGCTCCCCGAGGACGCGCTGCCCGGCTACACGCAGGCGACCCTCACCTCGCACGCCGCGCTCGACGCCGAACTGGAGGCCGTCGCCCGCCGCGGCTACGCCACCGAGGTCGAGGAGCTGGCGCACGGCCGCTCCTGCGTGGCCGCGCCGATCCGGGGCCGCTCCGGCGACATCGTCGCCGCCATCTCCATCTCCGGGCCGCTGTCCACCGTCGCGCTCGACCGGCGCGAGGAGGAGCTGTCCCGCGCCGCGGTCGAGGCCGCCGACTCCGTGAGCGTCGGCCTCGGTTACGTCGGCCCGCGCGCCGCGCCGCCGCCGAGAACCGGCGAAGGGCGCGGCCACGGACCCGGGAACGGGAACGGCCATCCGCGCGAGCCCGAGAGGAGCCGGCCGTGACGCCCCCGTCCGCCTCACCGAAGCAGGCCGCCCCCGCGCCCCCCGCCACCCCTGCACCGGCCCGCGCCGCCAGGCCCGCCAAGCGCGAGGGCCAGCGGCTGTCGAACGGCGCCTTCGCCTTCCTCCTCACCGTGCCGGGCCTGGCGCTCTTCGCGGCGATCGTCTTCTACCCGCTCGTCGCCTCCCTCGTCACCGGCTTCTTCGACCAGGATCTGCGGCTGCCGGGGCGGACGTTCGTCGGCCTGGACAACTACGCCGACGTGCTCGACCGCGACTTCTGGCCGGTGCTGGAGAACACCCTCGTCTTCACCGTCGGCGCCACCCTCGCGCCGTTCGCCGTCGGGTTCGCCCTCGCGCTGGCGCTGAACACCGGCCTCAGGGGCAGCGGGTTCCTGCGCGGGCTCTTCCTCTTCCCCTGGGTGATCCCCGGCGTCGTGGTGTCATTCCTCTGGATGTGGATCTTCAATGCGAACTACGGGGTCCTCAACGGCGCGTTGCTGGAGCTGGGCTTCATCGACGAGAGCGTCTCGTGGCTCGGTGAGCCGACCACTGCCATGGTCGCGGTGATCGTCACCAAGACCTGGGCGAGCTTCCCGTGGATGATGGTCATGATGCTGGCCGGTCTGCAGACCGTGCCGCGCGAGCTGCACGAGGCGGCGGCCGTGGACGGGGCGGGGGCCGTGCGCCGGTTCCGCGCCGTCACCTGGCCGGGAGTGCGAGGCGTCGCCGCGATCGTGCTCCTGCTGGAGTTCATCTGGAACTTCCAGCACTTCGACACCATCTACGTCCTCACCGGCGGCGGCCCCGCCGGGGCCACGGAGACCTTCGCGGTCGCCGTCTACCAGGACGCCTTCAAGGGCTTCGACCTCGGCCACGCGGCCGCGCTCGGCGGGTTGTGGATGCTGCTGCTCCTGGTCCTCGTCGGGGTGTACCTCAAGACCTCCGAGCGGGAGGACAAGCACTCGTGACCACCGCCCAGTTCACCACCGCCGACGGCGCCTCCCCCAAGGCACCGCCCGCCGGCCCGCCCGGGACCCCCGCCGGGAGCCGCCGGGCTCCCCGGAAGCCCCGCCGCCGCCCCGACCAGGTCCGCTCCTCCGTCGCCGCATGGGCCGCGGTCGGCGTCATCGGGCTGTTCGGCCTGCTGCCGATGTACTGGATGCTGGTCACCGCGCTCAGCCCGCCGGGCCAGGCGTTCCGCTTCCCGCCGCGGTTCTTCCCCACCGAGATCACGTTCGCGCACTTCCGGGCGTTCGCGGAGAACGACAAGCTCTTCGACTACATGGTCAACAGCGTGATCGTGGCCGGGGTCACCGCGCTGCTGAGCGTGGTGGTCTCCACGTACATGGGCTACTCGTTCTCCAAGTTCCGCTACCGCGGCCGCAAGTCGCTGATGAACTTCGTGCTCGCCTCCCAGATGTTCCCGCAGGCGCTGCTGCTGATCACGCTGTACGCGGTGTTCCGCCAGTTCGACCTGCTCGGCACGTACACGGCGCTGATCCTGTCCTTCACCACGTTCACCATGCCGCTGTGCGTGTGGATGCTGAAGGGCATCTTCGACACCGTGCCCGACGCGCTGCTGGAGGCGGCGGCCATCGACGGCGCGTCCCGCTGGCGCACCCTGCACAGCATCGTCGCGCCGCTGGCCGCGCCCGGGATGGTCGCGGCCGGCCTGTTCGCGTTCGTCCGCGGCTGGAACGACTTCATCTTCGCGCTGACGCTGTCGGGCGACGACACGATGACGCTGCCGCCGGGCCTGGTGAACACCTACATCGGCGAGTTCCAGACGGCCTGGCCGGCGCTGATGGCGGCGTCGCTGATCGTCTCGGTCCCGGTGGTCGTCGCGTTCATGTTCCTGCAGCGGTACCTCGTCGGAGGGCTGACCGCCGGAGCCGTCAAGAGCTGACCGGCGCCGCCCGGTCCCGTACGCTTCCCAACTTCCAAGGAGACGGCATGTCCCGCCACGCACTTCCACGCCGCGACACCCTCAGACTGCTGGGCCTGGGCACCCTCGGGCTCGCCGTGCCCGGCGCCCTGGCCGCCTGCGCCCCCTCCGGGGGCGGCTCGGGCGACGGCGGCGACGCCGACGCCAAGAAGTTCGGCTTCACCTCCTGGGCCCTCAACGAGGAGGCCAGCAAGCCCGTCGTGGAGGGGCTCATCACCGCCTGGGAGAAGGCCGGGAAGGTGGAGGTCTCCACGACGGAGTATCCGTACAACGAGTATCTGAAGCAGTTGACGCTGAAGCTGAGCAGCGGGGAGATCAGCGGCGCGGTGCAGTTGGACATCGCGTGGCTGGCGGCGGTGGCGCAGATGGGCACGCTGCTCGACCTGGGGGACGCGGCGGCCGGGGCGGGCTATACGGACGTGGCGCTGCAGAGCGGGCAGTACGAGGGCGTGCAGTACGGGCTGCCGTGGACGACGGGCTCCATCGGGCTGATCGGCAATCAGAAGCTGCTGGACGAGGCCGGGATCCGCCGGCTGCCGGGCACGATCGCGGAGTTCGAGGACGCGCTGCGGGCGCTGAAGGACCTGGGCGGCGGGGTGACGCCGTACGCGGCGGCGACGAAGGTGGAGCAGCTCAAGGACATCTTCCCGTGGATGCAGACCTTCGGCTGCCCGATCATGGCGGACGGCGAGGTGGCGATAGGCGACGACGCGTCGGTGGACGCCGTGGAGTGGTTCAAGAAGCTCTACGACGAGAAGCTGATCGCCAAGGCGGTGGACCGCTTCGACGCCCGCGCGCTGTTCGCGCAGGGCAAGGTGGGCTTCTACGACGACGCGCTGGTCGGCAAGGGCGCGACGCTGGCGGAGGCGGCGGACGTGTCGCTGGCGGAGGCGATGGTCGCGGTGCCGCGGCCGGTGCTGAAGAAAGGCGACGACCCGCAGGCGCTGCTGTGGGGGCACGTCATCGTGGTGACGAAGGGCGAGGGTTCGGCCGCGGCGACGGACTTCGCCGTGCACACCACCTCCGACCGGGCCACGGTCGTCGACTACTTCGGGAAGCTGGCGCTGCCGCCGACGACGGCGGAGGGCCTCGCGGCGCCGGAGGTGGCGTCGGACACGTTCACCACGGAGTGGACGGAGAAGATCACGGCGACCGCGACGCCCGGCCCGTTCTGGACGTACGCGAACAACGCGCAGATCGAGGAGGCGGTCGCCAAGCAGGTGCAGGCGGTGCTGGTGGGCGACTCCTCGGCGAAGGACGCGATGCGGACGGCCGGCGAGGACGTCGCCCGCCTGATCGAGGAGTGAGCGTGCGCACAGGTGTCAGAGCGCGCGCGGTGCGCCGTACGCTGCTGCCCGCGCTGCCGCTCGCGTTGCTCCCGGCGCTGCTGCCGCCCGCGCAGGCCGCGCAGCCGGCGGACGCGGGGCGGGGCGCCGGGGTCGCGGGGGTGGCGGGTTCCGCGGGGAGCCCGGCGGGGTACCGCGTCACCGAGCGGGGGCGCGGCCTGGTCGTCACGGGCGCGACGTACCGGATGACGATCGCGGAGGACGGCTTCCGCTACGGCTTCGAGCGGCGCGACGGCACGGCCGTGGCACCGCCGCACGCCGTGTCCGGACTGCGGGTGAAGAGCCCGGGGGACGCGGAGTTCGCGGACGCGGAGTCCGCCCGGCTCGTCACGGCGGGCCGGTCGGCGGCGGTGCTGGACCTGCGGCTCGCCGGCGGCGGCTCGGCGCGCGTCGTGCTGCGTCCGCGGGCCCGCTCGGTGGCCGTGGCGGTGACCGGGCTGCCCGCGTCGAGCACCGTAGACCTGCGCACGGGGCACGTCGGCCCGGCGTACGGGCTCGGCGACCACGGCTCGTTCGGGGACG
Organism: Streptomyces sp. NPDC004134; assembly: GCF_042874195.1. NCBI lineage: Bacteria > Bacillati > Actinomycetota > Actinomycetes > Kitasatosporales > Streptomycetaceae > Streptomyces > Streptomyces sp. NPDC004134. The sequence goes on from NZ_JBIAMS010000002.1 coordinate 324,172, forward strand.
GCCGGCCGGAGACCGGCACGCCGTGCAGCGGCAAGGTGGAGGCACGCCCGCGGGCGGAGCTGACCGGGCTGGTCCTGGACAACCTCACCAACCAGGGCTCGTGCAAGCGCTTCGTCTCCACCTTCGCGGTCTTTCCGAGGCAGAGCTTCGCCGAAGTGCTGTTCGCCGAGGGGCAGAAGCGCGTCGGCCTGACGGAGACGGAGAACCGGCTGGGGGTGGCGGGCGCCGAAGGCGTCGACGGGCTGCACTACTTCCTCGGCACGGACGTCAAGCAGCTCTACGCCGACTACCGCGGGGCCCGGCACGCCGCCGGCTACGCGGACGTACGGCCGCGGCCGCGGATGTTCGAACTCGGCTGGGAGGCGTACGGGGCGCTGGGCTGGAACACGTACCAGTCGTCGGTGGAAGAGACGGTGCGCGACTTCCTCGACCACGGCTATCCGCTGGGCTGGGGCGTGGTCGGCTCCGGCTTCTGGCCGGGTGAGCGCGGCAATCCGGCGGAGGGCACCACGAACTCCTTCGGGATGTGGGACGACACGGCGGAGGAGGGCCGCGACGACGGGCTGCCCAACCCCCGCTATCCGGACCCGGATGCGCTGAAGCGGCTCTTCGCGGGCAACGACGTGGCGCTCCTCCTCGGCGCCCGCAACAACTTCAAGGCCGCGAAGGACGACGGCGGCAACCACAACCCGGTCACCGACGCCGGGTTCATGGAGGAGGCCAGGCGCAAGGGCTACCTGCTGGCCGGCCCGGACGGCGAGCCGGTGAAGGTCACCAGGGCGCAGTTCCCCTCCGGCGCCTCGTACGTGCTGGACGGCCGCAATCCGGAGGCCGTCGACTGGTACGTGGCGCAGACCCGCACGTGGGGCGTGGACGGCTGGAAGGAGGACACCATGCTCTACAGCCCCGACCTGTGGCGCGACGGCAACTGGAACGCGCTGCTGAAGGCGCTGCACGACGCCGGGGACGCGGTGATGGTGCGCAACACCGCCTATTCGCTGCCCGGCGACTGGGCCCGGATCAACGACACGATCTACGGCACCGGCGCGGTCTACCACGAGGACCCCGACCGGATGCCGGTGAACCTGCTGAACATCGCGGCCAGCGGCTACGGCAACCTCTACCCGGACTTCGTCGGCGGCACCCCCGGCAAGGCGGAGCCGACGGACCCGGCGTACCGCGCGTACTTCGCCCGCAACGTGCAGTTCAACGCGCTCACCCCGGTGCTCGGCTTCGGCCAGGGGCCGTGGCGGTTCGGCGACGACGTGGCCGCGGACGCCAGGAAGCTGGCGCTGTGGCACGACTCGCTGCACCCGTACATCTACGACGCGGTTCTCGACGGGCACGCCTCCGGCTTCCCGTACGCGATGACGCCGCTGCACCTGGCGTATCCGGCGGACGAGCGGACGTACGGGCTGGTCGACGAGGCGACCCGGCGCTACGAGTGGATGCTCGGTGAGTCGCTGCTGGCCGCCCCGGTGTGGGGGTCGGACTTCGCGACGGCGACCGGGCGTGACGTGTACCTGCCGGCGGGGACGTGGATCGACGTCAACACCGGTGAGCGGCACGAGGGCCCGGTGACGCTCACGGACCACGAGGTGGCCCGGGGCGACGTGCCGGCGTTCGTGGGCGGGAAGGGCGTGCTGGTGCGCCGCGTGGAGGCGGGTTCCTCGGACCGGCTTGAGGCACAGGTATTCCCGGTGACGCGGGATTCGGTGTACAGCTACGGTGACGGGAAGCGCACGTCCAGGATCGTGAACGCGAACGCCGGCTGGCACGCGAAGTCGCTGAAGGTGCTGGACACGACCACAGGACGCGCGGTCGACTTCTCCGTGGACCCCGTCACCGGCGCGGTCGGGTTCCCGCTGCGCGCGGGGCACGACTACCGGCTGGTGGGCGGGAGGTCGTGAGCGTCCGCGGGTGAAGCGGGCGGTCGTCGCCGTCGAGGGTTCGGCCGACGCCCGCCGGAGCCCGGTCCCGAGGCCCGCACCCCGGGACCGGGCTCACCTGTGTCCCGGGTACGGAACCGGCGTACGGGCCCGGGGGCGTTCCGCGGCTCAGAGCGCGGCGGGGCGGGCGTGGGCGAGGTAGCCGAGTCCGGTGGAGATCTGGTCGGCGTACTCGACGGTCCTGGCGGCGAGCGTGTCCTGGCGGGCGGTCAGGTCCATGGCGGACAGCGAGCCGGAGACGGACAGCGCGGCGACGACCGCGCCCGAGCGGTCGCGTACGGGTGCGGCGAGGCAGGCGCGGCCGAAGGCCAGCTCCTCGACCTCGGTGGCGTAGCCGCGGGCGCGGGTCTCGGCCAGGGCGTCGAGCAGCCCGGGGAGGCCGGTGAGGGTCCTGCGGGTGTACGCGGGGTAGTCGGGGCCCATGAGGTCGCGGACCTCGTCCTCGGCGAGCCCGGAGAGCAGCGCCTTGCCCATGGCGGTGGCGTGCAGCGGGGCGGAGCGGCCGGTGAGGGTGAAGGTCCGCGGGGCGAGGGGGCCTTCGAAGTGGCAGAGGTAGAACATGCGGTCGCCGTGGCGTTCGGCGACGTTGGCGCCGAGGCCGAGTTCGTGGGCGAGGTTCTGGGCGACCTGGCGGGCGGCGCGGTGGACGCTGGACTGGTTCAGCGCGACGCCGGCGAGTTCGACGACCTTGGGGCCGATGCGGTGCAGGCCGCTGCGCTCGTCCCGGACGAGATAGCCGAGCGACTCCAGGGCGGCCACGAGCCGGGAGACCGTGGACTGCCCGAGGCCGCTCAGCTCGACCAGCTCGGCGATGCGGCGCTCGGGCTGCTCGTCGGTGAAGTACGACAGCAGTGACAGGGCGCGCTCCACGCTCTGCGTGCCCGACGCGGTGCCTCCCGTTGCCGCCATCGCGACCTCCGTTCCCGGTCCCGGCCCCCGTTCCCCTGGCGGGAAGATGGCTCATCCAGATAGCGGATGTTACATGGACGGACGGGTCCGGGTGCGCGGAACCCGTTACGGGTCGGGGGTGCCGTAGGAGACGAGGGTGGTCGGGACCATGGTCCGGCGCTCCGGCGGCGCGGGGGTCGCGTCCGTACCGGCGGCCGCGCGCTCGCCGAGGCGGGCGAGGAGCAGGCGTCCGGCCTCGCGGCCGAGTTCGTCGGTGTCGTACGCGACGAGGGTGAGCGGAAGCCCGAGGGTGTCGGCCATCTCGAAGTCGTCGAACCCGGCGAGGGCGGTGGCGGTGCCGGCCTCGCGGATGGCGCGGAAGGCGCCGATGGTGTTGCGGTTGTTGGAGCAGAACAGCGCGGTCGGCGGCTCCGGCAGGGCGAGCAGCGCGGCGGCGGCACGGGCGGCCTCCGCGGTCTGCTGCTGCCCCTGCCGTATGTACGTGCCGTCGGCGGGCAGCCCGGCGGCGGCGAGGGCGGCGGCGTAGCCGCGGAGTCGCTCGGTGCCGGTGTAGACGGCGGGCGGGGAGCCGAGGAAGCCGATGCGCCGGTGCCCGGCGGCCAGCAGCCGTTCGGTCGCCGCGCGGGCGCCGCCGTAGTCGTCGACGAGGACGTGGTCGGCGGCGAACCCGACGGGCGGCCGGCTCGCCAGCACCACGGGCACGCCCTCGGCCGCGGCGGCGGCCAGGTGCCGCTGGTCGCCGCCCGCGGGGACGGCGACGATGCCGTCGACGCGGCGGGCGACGAGGTCCTCGACGAGGCTGCGTTCGGTGCCGGGGTCCTGGCCGGTGTTGCCGATGACGGCTTTCAGCCCGTGCTGGGCGACGACGGCGTCGACGCCGAGGGCGAGCCGGGAGTAGAAGGGGTTGGCGAGGTTGGTGACGACGAGGCCGACGAGCCCGGTGCCGCTGCCGAGGCGGAGGCTGCGGGCGACCTCGTTGCGCCGGTAGCCGAGTTCGGCGACGGCGGCGCGGACGCGGGCGGCGGTGGCGGGCAGCACCTTGGGGTCGTCGCGCAGCACGCGCGAGACCGTCATGGCGCTGACCGCGGCGCGCTCCGCGACGTCGCGCAGCGTGGGCTGCGCGTCCCGCGGAGCGGCCCCGCCGGCGGGCCCGGGCGTCATCCGGCACCCCCGGCGGCAGCGGCGGCGCCGATCAGCCCGGCGTCCTCACCGAGGAGGGCCCGCAGCAGCCGGCGGGTGCCCGGGGGCGGGCCGGCGGGGGCCGGTGGAGTCGGCGGACTGGGATCGGCGGGCGTGCGGCCCGTCTCCGGTGCCCCGCCGGGCTCGCCACCGGGCGGCGGCCGGCTTCCGGCCGCCAGGACGGATGGCGCGAAGTGGTCCTGTCCTGCCGGCCGGACGGCTCGCGACGAGTGGCCCGGTTCAGCCGGGTGGCCGGATTCCGCCGGGCGGTCACATCCGTCCGGCCGCCCGGGCCGCGACGGGCCGTCGCGGTCCGCCGGGCCCGGGTCCCCGCCGGCTCGCGTGCCGCGCCGCGGCGCGGCGGCCGCGTTGCCCACCGCGTCCTCCGCGGCCGGCCGCCAGCCGCCCGCCGCGAGTGCCGCGGTCAGAGGTGGGGCGACCAGGTCCCAGGACTCCGCCATGGACCCGCCGACGACCAGCGCCGTGGCACCGAACGCGACGAGCCGCGGGCCCAGTTCGGTGCCGAGCGCACCGAACGCAGCGTCGAGAACCCGGCGCGCCCGCTCCTCCCCCGCCCGCGCCCGTTCCGCGATCTCACGTACGTCGACGGCGACGTCCGCGCCGACGGGGGCGATCACGCCGTCCGCACCCTCCGGGCGGCCGCCGTAGGTCCCCGCCCGTCCCGGTCCGCCCGTGGCGCCCGGCCCTCTTCCGGAGCCCGGTCCTCTCCCGGCGCCGGTCCCCCCGGACACCGACCCGCCGCCGGCGCCCGCGGCGGCCGCGTACGCGGCGAGGATCGCCCGGCGGGACACCACCTCCTCCAGTGGTCTGCCGTCGATCCTGGCGAGGTCCATGCGGCCCTCCGGCGGCAGCCCCGGGCCAGTCGTGTGCAGGGTGCCGTCCGCGAGGAACGCGGAGCCGACGCCCGTGCCCAGGGTGATGCCCACCGCGCGGGTGTGGCCGCGGGCGGCGCCCGCGGCCCGCTCGCCGGCGAGGAAGGCGTGCGCGTCGTTGCGGAAGGCGATGCCCGACGGACTCCCCGGCAGTCCGTCGAGCAGCGCCGCCCGCACGTCCACCCCGTACAGCGACTCGAACTTGCCGACGTCCGCGAAGAGCGCGATGCCCGCCGCGTAGTCGAAGGGACCCGGCACCGCCACCCCCCACCGCGCGCCCGCCGGCGTCGCCGGCAGGGCGCGGGCGCAGCGCAGGACCGCGCCGAGGATGTCCTCGGCGCGGGCCCGCGCGTCCAGCGGACGCCGCACGCGGGTGGCGACGGCGGCGGTCCGCGGGGAGACCAGCGCGGCGGTGACGTGCGTGCCGCCGATCTCCAGGACGGGGATCAACGCTCGGCGGCCTTCCTGACGAGGGCCTTGACGACCCGCACGGGCCCGCCGCCCGCGGTGGCCACGAGCCGGTAGCCGCCGACCGCCGCGGGCACGGTCAGCGTCTCGGCGTAGGACAGCTCGTGGATGTCGCCGGCCGCGGTGTGCACGGTGACGCCGGCGCCCTCGGCCACGTTGAGGACGTGGAAGCGGCCCTCGGTGTCGTCGTCCGCCTCCGCCCCCTCGTCCAGGGTGTACCTCCTGACTTCGTAGAACATCTCGTCGAGCGCGCCGAGGAGTTCCTCGCGCCAGCCGGGGCCCGAGCGCAGTTCGCGCGGGTCCTGAACCAGTTCCTGGGCCACCGCCTCGCCGCGGCGCGCGGTGTCGAGGTTCGCCAGCCCGTGCTCGTACGGCATGGGCCGCGGCTTGCCGTCGGCGCCGGGCCGCAGCCAGTCGTAGAAGCGGAGGCTGTAGAGGTACGGCGTGGCGCTGATCTCCAGGACGAGGTTGCCGGCGCCGCTGGCGTGCGGCGTACCGGCGGGGATCATGAACAACTGCCCCTTCTCGCCCGGGAAGGCCAGCACGTGGTCCTCCGGGTCCATGGGCACCGCGTCGGTGATCGCCTTCTCGATCTCCTTGCGGAACTGCCCGGTGTCGGCGTCCTCGCGCAGCCCGAGGTACACCTTGGTCTCGGCGCTGCCGAGGGTCATGTAGTACGTCTCGTGCTGGGTGTACGGCCAGCCGAACCGCTCGCGCATGTACGCCTCGCGCGGGTGGCAGTGCAGCGACAGGTTGCCGCCGTCGACGGTGTCGAGGTAGTCGAAGCGGATCGGGAACGAGGTGCCGAAAGCCGCGTGCACCTCGGCGCCGAGCACGTCCTCGGGGGCGAGGACGCACATGAGCTGGAACGGCACCTCGGCCTGCGCGTCCGGTCCGGTGCCGATCAGGATGCCGGCCTCGGGGGCGATCAGCTCGTAGCCGAGGGCGGTGTTGGGTGCGTCGGGGGCGAAGCCCAGCTCGCGCTGGGCCCAGTGGCCGCCCCAGGGGGTGGAGTTGAAGTAGGGCCGGGTGCGTACGGGCCGGCGGGCGAGCGCGGCGAGGGTGGTGCGCAGCCCGTCGCCGTCGAGGTGGACGGGGTGGCCCGGGTCCTGGACGTCGAGCCAGCCGTCGATGCGGCGGGCCAGCGCGTCGCGGTGGCGGTCGAGCATGGGCCAGTCGACGTAGAACAGCCGCCGGTGGGCGGGGGCTTCACCGGGCAGGCCCAGGTTGGCGCCGGTGGTGCCGGCGGTGACGGCGGCCTCCGCGTACCGCTTGGGCACGTCGGCGTACCAGAGCAGGTCGTGCGGTACGACGGCGGCGCCGGGGCCGTAGACGAGCAGCAGCCCGGCGTCGGGGCGCCGCACGGCCGGCGGGGTGTCGAAGAGGTCGCCGAGGGGGTTCTCGGCGAGCGTGCAGTAGTGCGGGTCGGCGGCGTCCTCGGGCCGCTCGGTACGGCGTCTGACCTCGTCGGGCGGCGCGTAGTGGCGCCGTACGTCGAGGAGTGCCACGGGGGTGCCGCGGGCGGTGAGCTCGCGCCGGAGGCGGCCGGCGAGGGCGTCCCAGTCCGCGGACGGGGGTCCCTCGACGGCCACTACCGCCGGGCCGTGGGGGAGTTCCGCCGCCACCGCCCGCCAGCCGCTGGTGAGGACGGCCGGCGGGGCGGGTGCGTAGCGCGGGTCGAGCCGGTACACGCAGTCTCCTTCGGATGTGGTTCAGCGGCGCCGGAAGAGCACCGCGGTCGTGCCGAGGGCGGGGAGGTCGACGGTGACCTCTCCGTCCCGTAGCGGCAGGTCGTCTCCCGGGCGGCCGAGGTAGTCGGCGAGCCCGGCCCCGGTGACGGGGAAGAGGGCGCGTACGGGACAGGCCACGGGCTCCTCGGCGAAGGACTGCAGCCGCAGCAGCACGGCGCCTTCGCCGGCCTCGCCACCGGGGGTGGTGGCGCCGACGAGCCGGACCCGCGGGTCGCCGATCTCGGCGAACGCCAGCCCGTCGGTGGCCTCGGGGCCTTCGGCCCGCGGGGCCCGGGCCCGTACGGCGTGCAGCGGGCGGCTGAGTCCCGCGGCGGTGCGGGCGCCGAGGGAGCCGTGCGGGGTGGCGTCGTCCGTACCGCAGGCCAGGCTGTAGCGGAAGGTGAACTCGAAGCCCTGCTCGCTGGGGAAGTTGGTGTCCCACAGGTTGTTGTGGATCCAGGAGAAGACGGTGGCGGGCTCGTCCTGGCCCATCGTCTTGGGGAACGGCGCGTACGGCAGCGCGATGTTCCCGAACTGCACCAGCGGCGCGTCCTGGGTGGCCCAGGCGACGGCGAGCCCGTCGTCGGCGAGCGTCACCCAGCGGCGTACGGCCCGCATGTGCTGCGCGGAGCCGGGGATGACGGACAGGCCGGTGCCGGTGGCGCCGCCGGTGGCCTCCATCCGCACGGTGGGCGTCTCGAAGGCGAAGGGGAACGCGAAGTAGGCGCTCTCCTTGCCGAGGGTGGCGTCCTTGTCGACGCGGTTCTCGATGTCGAGGCGGGCGGCGCCGTACGGCAGCGTGAGCGTCGTACGCACCCGGTTGGCGCCGGCGGGACGGGTCTCGTAGGTGAGGGTCTCGCCGGTGGCGGTGGACGTGCGCGCGATGAGCGCGGCGGGCGGCGCGACGGAGCGGTTGCCGAGGTGCTCCAGGCGCTCGGAGCCGGTGGTGCGGCTGGAGTTGTGGTTGAAGCCGCCGGCGGTGGTGTAGCTGTCGTGGATGTAGGCGTTGAAGCCGGCGACGGCGTCGGCGCGGACGAGTTCGCGTCCCGTGGCCTTGTCGACGACGGAGGCGATGCAGGCGCGGGCGAGGTCGACGCGGACCGCGAGGTGCTCGTTCTCCAGCAGCGTCGGGTCGGCCTGGGCGTGTGCGGCGGCGGCCGTCTCGGCGGGGTCCTCCTTCTCGGTGCCGCCGGTGGGGTTCCAGCCGGTGGCGGCCTTCAGCACGGTGCTCTCGCCGTCGGCGGCCCCGTCCTCCGCGCCTTCCGCGACGACGTCGAGGCGTACGGATCCGGCGGCCGGCACGTCCGCGACGCACACCAGCAGGAACCTGCCCGCGTCCCGGTGGTCCTCGTTGACCTGCGCCTCCTCCTCGTGCCGCAGCTTCTCGCCGGTGCGGGCGTCGCGGACGGCGACGCGCTGCTCCAGCGGCAGGCTGCTCTCCGGCAGGAAGATCCGCACGACGTCGGTGCGCGCCCAGGAGCAGGTGTTGACGACGTGGTACGAGACGGCGTCGGGCGCGGCGGCGAGCCGCTGGCCGAGGCGGGCGCGGGCCCGGTCGAGCAGCGAGTTGCCGTCGTCGTACGCGCGCAGCGCCTGCCCGTACTTCCAGTGCCACTGCTCCTCGCCGCTGTGGCCGCCGTGGTCGCCGTGCGTCCAGGGGTCGCCGGCGCCCCAGGTGTGCTCGTCGAAGAGGGACACGGCCTCGTAGACGGGGGCCGCGTCCCGGCTGTCGTCGGCGGCGCCCGTGGCGCCCAGGATGCCGGCGAAGGTGCCGAGGGTCTGCGCGTCGGCGACGGTGGCCTGCGCGGTGCGGGCCAGGGACAGCGGGCGGGCGCCGGAGCCGACGCCGTCGACCCACCAGTCGGTCCAGTCGCCCTCGAAGGTGCGGATCTCGTCGCCGAGGCGGGCCTCGGCGTCGGTGAAGAAGTCCTCGTTGCGGGAGAGCCGGAGCTGCGGGTAGGCCCAGGTCTCGTTCCAGCGGCGGACGGTGTCGGCGATGATCCGCCGCGGCGGCGCGTTGTCGCCGAACTTGCCCTGCACGCGCAGGTGCAGGATGTCCCACGGGTACGGCTCGCGCTTGACGTCGGCCTGGTCCATGGCCCAGCCGAAGACGCCGCCGCGGTACGGGTACGGGTTGCTGGCCAGCGACGTCAGATACGCGGGCAGCAGGTCGTCGACGCTGTCGTAGTCGGTGTCGAAGCCGAGCAGCGGGCCCTCCATGTAGGCCAGGCCGTGCGGGGTGTCGGTGACCCAGACGAGGATGCTGTTGCCGCTGGGCGCGCGCCACCGGAAGAGCCGGGGCAGCTTCTCGCCGCCGACGAGGTGGGGCACGGACCGGCCGGCCCAGTTGTGCGCCACGGACAGGTACTTGACGCCCGCGGCGGCGAGCGCGTCGACGAGGCCGACGACGGCGCCCGGCACGTCGGTCTGCATCGCGGAGGTGAACTCGACGCCGTGCTCGTCGCGTACCTCGTCGGCGAGCCGCAGCAGTTCGTGCAGCTCGTCGGTGGAGCAGGTCTCGGTGTGCAGGTTGAACGGCATGGCGGTCAGCTCGATGCGGCCCTCGCGCACGCGCCGTACGAACTCCTCGACCTGCTCGGCGGGGCGGGCGTCGGCCCACTGCCGGAAGGACCACAGGGACTCCACGCACCAGCGGAACCGGGACTCGGCCGGCCAGTCGTCGGTGGCGCGGGTCAGCTCCAGACAGGAGTCGAGGAACGACAGGTGCTCGGCGAGGACGCGGCCCTGGGGGTCGGTGTAGCCGATGTCGAGGTGGGAGTGGTGGACCAGGTGCAGGGTCCACTGCCGCTGCGGGGTGAGGGTCAGCTCGATGCCGGCGTCGCCACCGGCGCCGCCACCGGCATCGGCGGTCAGGCCGACGGTGACGCGGGTGGCGGTGTCGACGGCGGGCAGCAGCAGGCGTACGGACCCGCCGGGGCCCGCTTCCGGCACGACGGGCAGCGCCGCGCCGGATGCGGTCCGTACGGCGAAGCCGGTGGCGGGGCCGGTGGCCAGCTCCGCGGGCAGGGCGCCGCCGGTGGCCTCGACGCGCAGGCTCTGCAGCAGCCCCCCGCCCTCGGCGTGCTTGAGCAGCGGCTCCTGGGTCAGGCGCAGGGCGGTGCCGCCGAGGCTGCCCTCGGCGGTGACGACGCTGCTGCGCAGGCTGTCGCGGATGCGGTCGTTGTCCCAGTCGGTGGTCTTGACGAGGGCCCGAGTGGTCATGCGGTGGTCTCCGTACTCTCCCGCGGTGGTGCGGGCGGTGAAGCGGGCGGGTTCGTGGGCCGGGCAGGGGTCGGCGGGCGGATGGGTCGGCGGGCGGGTGGTCGGGTCAGCGGGCGGACGCGGTGATGCCGCGCAGGAACAGGCCGCGGAACACCAGGAACACCAGGAGCGTGGGCAGCGAGACGATGAACGCGCCGGCGAGGATCACCGGCGGACCGGCCGAGCTGTACGCCTGGTTGAGGGAGTTGAGGGCGGCCATCACCGGCTGGATCTCGGGGCTGCGGCTGAGCGTGATGCCGAACAGCAGGTCGTTCCAGACGGCGGTGAACTGGAAGATGAACGCGGCGCCCAGCCCGGAGCGCATCAGCGGCACGTGGATGCGCCAGAAGATGCGGCGCATGGAGGCACCGTCGAGCATCGCGGCCTCGGTGATCTCCGGCGGCATCGTCGTCATCTGGTTGCGGATGAGGAAGAACGCGAAGGGGATGGCCCAGGCGGCGTAGACGAGCATCAGGCCCAGGCGGGAGTCGTAGAGGTTGGCGTCGGCGTACATGCCGAACAGCGGGGCCAGGAACATCTGCAGCGGGAAGAGCGTCCCGGAGAAGATCACCCAGAACCACAGGGCGGGCCTGGGTATCGGCAGCACGATGACGGCGAACGCGGCCATCGCCGCGACCACCACGGCCACCCCGCCGCAGACGACGGCGTACAGCATCGAGCTGGCGAAGCCGTCGCCGATGCCGGCGTCGACCCAGGCGGTCTTGAGGTTGTCGAAGATCGCGAAGCCCTGCGGGGTCCAGTCGACGGATCCCGTGTACTCCTCGACGGGGGTGAGGGCGTTGACGATCAGCAGGTAGAGCGGCAGCAGCCAGAGCAGCACGCAGCCGGCGACGAAGAGGTTGCGCATGTGGCGTCCCATGTCGGTGTCTCCTCTCAGTCCTTGGCACCGGGCATCTGGCGGCGGAGATAAAGCCACGAGGAAGCGACGACGATCACGGAGAGCACGAGCGCGATGGCGGATCCGTACCCGACGTGGAAGAGGCGGAACGCCTCGCGGTACATGGTCAGCGCCAGCGTCTCGGAGCTGCGCGAGGGACCGCCCTGGGTGAGGACCCAGATCATGTCGAACGCCTTGAGGCTGTTGACGATGGCCATGCCGACGACCACGACCGTCACGGCGCGCAACTGCGGCAGCGTGATGTGGCGGAACATCCGCCAGCCGGTGGCACCGTCCAGCTCGGCGGCCTCGACCGTCTCGCGCGGGATGGCGCGCAGACCGATGGCGAAGAGGACCACGTTCAGTCCGGTGGCCTGCCAGGTGCTGGCGACGATCATCGAGAGGGTGTTCTGCGGCCATTCCAGCAGCCAGCTCTGGGCCCAGGAGTCGAGGCCGACGCCGCGCAGGATCTCGTTGACCGCGCCGTCGGTGGTGAGCATGAAGCGCCACAGCGCGGCGGTGGCGGCGCCGGAGATCGCGAACGGCAGCACGATGACGAGCTGGGCGAGGCCGCCGAAGCGGCGCATCCGGTGGGTGGCCACCGCGATGGCGAGGCCGGCGACGACGGGCAGCAGCAGGGTGCCGGCGACCCACATGAAGGTGTTGAGGAGCGAGCGGCCGAAGATCGGGTCCTCGGCGAGCCGGGTGTAGTTGTCGATGCCGGTGAAGCTGCTGGTGAAGCCGTTGTCCTCGAAGAAGCTGCCGTAGATGCTGCGGAGGAAGGGATAGACGAGCAGCACGCCGACGAGGGCGAGCGCGGGCAGCGCCCACGGGACGCCGGCGAACGGGCCTCCCATGCGGCGGGTGGACGTGTTCTTCGCGGCCTGGTGCGGAGTGCGGACGGGTATGCGGCGGCGGGGGCGTACCGGCTTGGCGGCCTCGGCCGTGCCCACGGTGTCGGTCATGACTTCTCCGCCTCCCGCCACACCTTCCACGCCTCGTCGGCGCGCTCCTGCATGGTCCGCAGTCCGCTGCGGTACGAGTGCGGTTCGATGAGCATGCCGGCGAGGTCGTCCACGGTGGACTCGACCAGTTCGGGCGGGCCCTGTTCCCAGAAGCGGTTGAGCAGCCAGAGGTCCTTCGACTGCCGCGTCACACCGTCGATGACCATGTTGGCGGGCTTGACCATCGGATTGGGGCTGCCGTCGGAGAGGCCGTGCGCGAACGCGGTGGCGACCTCGGGGTGCAACCAGCCGCCGGCGGCCTCCAGCGCCTCCTCCTTGTCGGGGCCCTTGACCGTGACGGCGAAGGCGCTGGACTCGAAGATCACGCAGGGGCGCGCGGCCGGGTCGGCCATGGGCAGGACGAAGGCGTCGACGGTCTTGCCGGGCTTGGCGCCGGCGCCGTCGAAGACGCCGCCCAGCCAGGTGCCGCAGGCCACCATCCCGATGTCGCCGTGGACGACGGCGGCGGCCGCGTTGTTGTGGTCCACGTCCATGCTGGTGAACCAGTTCTTGTCGAAGAAGCCGGCGATCGTGCGCAGTGCCCGTTCGGCCCGCGCGTCGGTGTAGCGCTCGCGCCCGTTCATCAGGTCGTCGTAGAACTGGGGATCCTGACGGCTCAGGATCTCCTGGAACCAGATGAACGCGGGCCAGCGGCCGGCCGTGGTGCCGTGCAGCGGGGTGATGCCGTTGTCCTTGAGCCGGGTGCAGGCGGTGAGGAAGTCGTCCCACGTCTCGGGCTTCTCGAGGCGGTGCTCGGCGAAGACCTCGGGGTTGTAGAAGATCACCCAGTAGGCGAGGTTCATCGGCAGCCCGTAGACGCGGCCGCCGTAGGTGAACGCCTCGCGCAGCGAGGGGTCGACCCAGCCCTGGGACTCGGCGGCCTCCCACTGCTTCGACAGGTCCTCGATGCCGCCGGTCCTGGCGAGGTCGCGCAGCCGGTAGCCGGACCAGTACTTGAGCAGGTCGGGGGTCTTGTTGGTACGGAGCGAGGACTTGACGATCTGCTCGAAGGATTCGAGGGACGGGATGACCTCGGGGATGAGCTGCACCCCGGCGGTGGACTCGAGTGCCTGGCCGGCGGCCTGCAGCGGCCCCTCCCAGGTGGCGTTGTCGCCGTGGATGGCGACTTTGCCGGGTCCCTTTCCGGAGGCGCTGCCGCAGGCGGCGGCCAGTCCGCCGGTGGCGGTGGCGGCCGCGCCGGCCGCGGAGACCCGGAGCAGGGTACGGCGGTCGAGGCGGCCTGCGCCGGGGATTGTCGTGCGGGGGGTGGTCGTGCGGGGGTCGGCGGGTGGTGGGGGGATCGGCGGATGACGACCTGACATCGGGCGGCTCCCTTGGTCGCTCGTGTTATCGTTAACACGCAGTGGAGAGAGCTTGACGGCCGATGAAGGCCGACGTCAATGGGCGTGCAGTGAAATTTCAGCGGACGGCCCGACAAGTCGGGCCGCGCTTCTCCTTGCGGCGGAATGCCCGAAATGTATAGTTCTGGCCCAGCGGGGTCGCAGGCCCGTCGCCGCGCCTCTGCGCAAGGACGGCACCCGGCCGCCGGGCCTGCGGCCTCCACGCCACCGCCGTACGCCGCCCGCACCCCGGCGAACGGCCCGACGACAATGGCCCGATGACCCACCCGCACCCCGCCCCCGCGCTCACCGTCGTCGGCCTGCTCAGCGGCACCTCGTACGACGCCGTGGACGCCGCCGTCTGCGACCTGCGCCTGGCCGGCGACGAACTCCTCCTGCATCCCCGCGGCCTGCACAGCGCCCCGTTCCCCGGCGAGCTGCGCCGCGCCGTCGCCGCCGCCCTGCCCCCGGCCGAGACGACGATGGCGGAGGTCTGCCGGCTCGACACGGAGCTGGGCCGGTTCTTCGGCCGGGTGGCCGCCGAGGCGGTCGACACGGTGGCGGGCGGGCGCGCGGACCTCGTCGTCTCGCACGGCCAGACCGTCTACCACTGGGTCGAGGGGCGGCGCGCCCGCGGCACCCTCCAGCTCGGCAACGCCGCGTGGATCGCCGAGGCCACCGGGCTGCCGGTGGTCTCCGACGTCCGCACCCGCGACATCGCCCGCGGCGGCCAGGGCGCCCCACTCGCCTCCACCCTCGACGCGCTGCTCCTCCTCGGCGGGGGACCCGGCCCGCGGCGCGGGGCGCTGAACCTCGGCGGCATCGCCAACATCACGGTCCGCGGCGGTGCCGGCGAGGTCGTCGCGTACGACCTGGGCCCCGCCAACGCGCTCATCGACGCCGCGGTGGCCGACGGCACGGGCGGCGCGGAGACGATGGACACCGACGGCGCACGGGCGCGGCGCGGCACGGTGGACCGGGAGCTGCTGCGCCGGCTGCTGGCGGAGCCGTACTACGCGCTGGCGGCGCCCAAGTCGACGGGCAAGGAGCTGTTCCACGGGGCGTATCTGCGCGAGCAGGTGGCCGCGGCGGGCGCCACGACCGCGCTGGACGACCTGGTGGCCACCGTCACGGAGCTGACCGCGGAGCTGGTCGCGGCGGCGTGCCGGGAGTACGGGGTCGGCGAGCTGGTCGTCTCCGGCGGCGGGGTGCGCAATCCGGCGCTGATGGCGCGGCTGGCGGAGCTGTGCGCGCCCGCGCGCGTGTCGCGCATGGAGGACCACGGGCTGTCGTCGCAGGGCAAGGAGGGGTATCTCTTCGCGCTGCTGGGCTTTCTGACGGTGTGCGGGCTGCCGGCGTCGGTCCCGTCGGCGACGGGCGCGCGCGAGGCGGCGCTGCTGGGCTCGATCACCCCGGGCGCGCGCCCGCTGCGGCTGCCGGAGCCGGCGGCGCAGGCGCCGGTGCGGCTGCGGGTGGTGTGAGAGTCGCCGGCCGGTGAGCGGCTGCGGCCGGTCGGCGCCGGGCGCTCAGCGCCCCCCGGTCAGCGCCGGGCGCTCAGCGCCGCCGCCAGCGCCGCCGTCGCCGCCGCCGCGAGGGCGGCGCCCGTCAGGGGCAGCAGCGGCAGCGGTACGTCCGCCGCGCGGGAGCCGCTGACCAGACCCGTCACCGCGGCGTTCGCCGGGGAGCCGGCCGCCACGAGCACCGCCCCCGCGCCGGCGAGCGTCGCCGGCACCGTCCACGCCCGGCTGCGCAGCAGCGGCCGGTTGCACAGCGCGCCCACGGCCGTCCCCAGCAGCGCGCAGGTCAGCGTCGCCAGCAGCCCCGCGCCCGCGGCCGCCGCGACCGGGACGGCGGTCTCCGAGGCCCGGTCGGAGCCGTGCGCGTCGCTGACGAGCACGACGAAGGCCACGCCCGCCGCGCCCAGCGCGCAGGCCGCCGCGAACGCCGCGGCCAGGCAGGCCAGATGGGCCCGCGCCGGGCCCGCGGCCGCGGCCAGGCAGGCCCGTGCGGCGGGCGGCTCGACTCCGGTGCAGACCCGCACCAGCCACGCGGCGACCGGCAGCACCGCCGCCGCGGCCACCCCGAGCGAGTCCAGCACCGCCTGCCCGGGCTGGACGCCGACGGCCAGGGCCGCCGCGTACACCAGCAGCGGCGGCAGCCAGCGGTGCGACCTGGCGAGCAGGGCGAGTTGGTAGCGCACGAGCGCGGTCA
This sequence comes from Streptomyces sp. NPDC004134, assembly GCF_042874195.1. Lineage (NCBI taxonomy): Bacteria > Bacillati > Actinomycetota > Actinomycetes > Kitasatosporales > Streptomycetaceae > Streptomyces > Streptomyces sp. NPDC004134. The sequence goes on from NZ_JBIAMS010000002.1 coordinate 340,014, forward strand.
CGGCGCCGGGTCCTCCTCCCGCGCGTACGGCAGTTGATGCACGCCGCGGATGTGCCAGCCGGGGCGCGCGCCGAGCAGCGCCCGCAGCAGGGCGTCGGAGTGCGCGGCGAGGACCGTCAGCCGGCAGCCGCCGCCGGGCAGTTCCTCGCACAGCGGCGCCCCCGGCAGGCCGCCGGGTAGGCGCGCGCCCGGCGGCCCGACCGCCTCGACCACCACCGCGGGGCCGCCCCCCGCCTGCCGGGCGACGGCCCGTCCGCCGCCGGCGCGGTACGCGGCGTACGGCACGTCCGCCAGCCGCCGCGGGTCGTGGTCGACGAACACCACCGCCCCGCCCGCCGCCAGCCGTTCGGCGACCGCCGCGTCCAGCTCCGCCCGCGCACCCGCGTCCAGACCGGTCCACGCCTCGTCGAGTACCAGCAGCTCCGGCTCCGCGAGCAGCGCCTGCGCCACCGCGACCTTCTGGCTGCCGCCCTTGGACAGTTCGTCCAGCGGCGTACGCGCCGACTCCCCCGCCCCGAACCGCTCCAGCCACTCCCCCGCCCGCCGCCGCGCCTCGGCCCCGCGCAGCCCCTGCACCCGGCCCAGGTGCGTGAGGTAGCCGAGCGCCGTCAGCGGCAGGGCGGCGGGGAAGCGCTCCGGCACGTACGCCGTGCGCGCGGGGCGGTCGGCGACGCGCCCGGCGCTGGGCAGGTCGATGCCGGCCAGCAGCCGCAGCAGCGTCGACTTGCCGCCGCCGTTGGCGCCTTCGACGCGTACGAGCGCACCCGCCGGCACCCGCAGGTCGACCCCGCGCAGCACCCAGGGGCCGCGTCTGCCGTAGCGCCGCCCGACACCGTCCAGCCTCATGGACCCGGATGATCCCACGGTGGCCGCACCCGCGGCGACCGCACTGACGTGCGCCCGGGTGGCCGGATCGCTTACGGTGCACGTGCCGTTGGACTACTTTGTGTGGCTTCAGCGCGACTGGTGGTGGGAGAGATCTGATGGGGGACGCAGATGGCGGCGGAAGAGCGCCGGTGATAGACACCACCGTGCCGCAGTCGGCGCGTATCTGGAACTTCTGGCTCGGCGGCAGCGACAACTACCGCGTCGACCGGCTCGCGGGTGAGGCGTACGTGCGGGCCTCGCCCGCCATCGTCGACGTCGCCCGCGCCTCCCGGGCCTTCCTCGCCCGCACCCTGCGCCATCTGGCGGTCGAGGCCGGGACCCGCCAGTTCCTCGACATCGGCACCGGGCTGCCGACGGCCCAGAACACGCACGAGGTGGCGCAGGCGGTGCACCCGTCGGCGCGGGTCGTCTACGTCGACAACGACCCGATGGTCCTCGCGCACGCGCGCGCCCTGCTGGTCTCCCGGCCGACCGGCGTCTGCGACTACGTGAACGCCGACGTGCACGACCCGGACGCGGTGCTGGCGGGCGCGGGGAAGACGCTGGACTTCGACGAGCCGGTGGGGCTGATCCTCAGCGGGATCCTGGGGCACGTAGCGGACTACGACGAGGCGCGCGACATCGTGGCGCGGCTGGTCGGCGCGCTGCCCGACGGCAGCCATCTGGTGCTCAGCGACGGGACGGGCGTGGTGCACCGGGAGGCCAGGCGGGCGCAGGACGCGTACAACAGGAGTGGCGCGGTGCCGTACGTGCTGCGCACGCCGGAGGAGATAGAAGGTTTCTTCACCGGCCTGGAGCTGGTGCCGCCGGGTGTCGTGTCGTGCCCGCTGTGGCGGCCGGAGGGCGGCGGGGAACCGGAGCCGGTGGACCAGTTCGGCGGTGTCGGGCGGAAGGCGGGAAGCGCGTGACGGAAGCGGAGTTCGATCCGGGGGCGGTACGGGCGGTCGCGTTCGACATCTTCGGCACCACCGTCGACTGGCGCACGGGCGTCGCGGAGCAGGTGACGCACCTGGCGCGGCGGCGCGGCGTGGAGCTGGACGGCGCCGGCTTCGCCGACGAGTGGCGGGAGATGTACCTGCCGTCGATGGGCCGCGTGAACGGCGGCGAGCGGGCGTGGGCGTATCTCGACGTGCTGCACCGCGAGTCGCTGGAAGAGCTGCTCGAACGCCACGGCGTCGGCGCCGCCTTCGACGATGCCGACCGCGCCGGGCTGGTGCGCGCCTGGCACCGGCTGCCGGCGTGGGACGACGCGGCCGCGGGCCTTGCGCGGCTGCGCGGCCGGTACGCGGTGGCGGCGCTGTCCAACGGCGGCTTCGCGCTGCTGACCCACCTGGTGAAGGCGGCGGGGCTGCCGTTCGACTGCATCCTCTCCGCCGAGCTGACGCAGCGCTACAAGCCGGATCCGGCGCCGTATCTGACGGCCGCGCGGCTGCTGGACGTGGCGCCGGGCGAGTTGCTGATGGTGGCGTGCCACGGCTGGGACCTGGCGGGCGCGCGCGGCGCGGGGCTCAGGACGGCGTTCGTCTCCCGCCCGCTGGAGAAGGGCCCGGGGGGCGGGGCGGACGCGGACGTGCCGGCCGATGTCGCGGCGCGGGACTTCACCGGTCTGGCCGACCGGCTGGGCTGTCCGTGACGGTGCGTTCACGCACCGTCCGTCCGTACGAAAGCAATCAGCCACTCGGCGCGGGCTTCGCCGCCGGGGCCAGTTCCTCCCAGGCGACCGTGCGGTCGCACCAGCGCTCCAGCAGCGTCCGGTCGTGCCCCACGGCCAGCAGCGCGGCGCCGGAGGTGCGGCGGTAGTCCTCGACCGCCGCGACCAGCGCCGCGGTGGTGGAGGCGTCGAGCATCGCCGTCATCTCGTCGCACACCAGGATCCGGGGGCCGAGCGCCAGCGCGCGGGCGAGGCAGGCGCGTTGGAGCTGGCCGTCGCTGACCTCGTGCGGCCGGCGGGCCAGCAGGTCGGGGGTGAGGCCGACGAGTGCGGCCAGTTCCTCCGTACGGGACGGGGCCTCCGCGCGGCGGCCGGTGGCGCGCAGCGGCTCGCCGATCAGGGCGGCCAGCGTCAGCCGCGGGTCGGCGGCCAGGCGGGGCTGCTGGAAGACGACACCGAAGGCGGTGCGCTGTGCGCGGGGCGCGCGATGGCGCCAGCCGCGTACGGGCACGCCGTCGAGCAGCACCTCGCCGGCGTCCGGGCGGTGCAGCAGCGCGGCCACGCGGGCGAGGGTCGACTTGCCGCAGCCGCTCGGGCCGAGGAGACCGGCGGCCTCGCCGGGGGCGAGGGTGAAGGAGACGTCGCGGACGACGGGGGCGCGGCGGTCGTATCCGGCGGTGACGGCGCGGAGTTGCAGCGGGGGCGGGGCTTCAGCGGGCATCGACGGCCTCCGGCTGCGGTGATCCCGGCTCGTCGGTCCGCGCCGCCGGCACCTGCTTCGCCCCGGCGCTCGCGGGCTTGCCCTGCTCCTCCGGCTTCTCCGGCTTCTCCGGCTTCTCCGGCTTCTCCGGCTTCTCCGGCTTCTCCGGCGGTACGGTCGCCGCGGGCAGCGGGTGGTGGCAGGCCACCCCCGCCGTCAGGGCCGGCACCGCCGCGCAGGCGGCCGTGGCGTACGCGCACCGCGGCGCGAACGCGCAGCCCGGCGGCAGCGCGCCCAGCTCCGGCGGCAGCCCGGGGATCGGTGTGAAGGCGCGCTCCGGGAGGGCGCCGAGGAGGCCGCGTGCGTACGGGTGCCGGGGCCCGGCGGTGCCGAAGAAGTCGGCGGCGCCGGCGAGTTCGACGATCCGGCCGGCGTACATCACCGCCACCCGGTCCGCGATCCGCTCCGCGGCGGCCAGGTCGTGGGTGATCATCAGCAGCCCGTGCCCGTCGTCGACCCGGCGGCGCAGCTCGTCGACGGTGCGCTCGACGAGATCGCGGTCGAGCCCGGTCGTCGGCTCGTCGGCGAGCAGCAGCGGCGGGCCGCCGACGAGGGCGAGGGCGGTGGCGGCGCGCTGGGCGAGGCCGCCGGACAGTTCGTGCGGGTAGCGGTCGAGGTGGTCGGCGGGGAACGCCGCGCGCTCCGCGGCCTCTTCCGCAGCCGCGCGCAGCCCCGCCTTGCGGGTGTCCGTCAGCTCCCGGACGACCTCCTGGAGCTGGGAGCGCACGGTCCTCACGGGCGTGAGGTGCGCGGCCGGGGACTGCGGGATCAGACCGACGCGGCGGCCCCGTACCCGGCGGGCCAGCTCCGCCTCCCCGGCGCCCAGCAGCTCCAGTTCGCCGAGGTGCGCGGTGCCCGCGGTCTCGGCGTTCTCGGGCAGCAGCCCGAGGAGTGCCGAGGCGAGCACGGACTTGCCGCAGCCGCTCTCGCCGACGAGCGCGACGCACTCGCCGGGGGCGAGGGCGAGGGAGACGTCGGTGACGGCCGCGACGTACCGGCCGCGGGGCATCCGGAAGCGGACCGACATCCGGTCGAGGGCCAGCAGCGGCGCGGCGGCGCGCTCCTTCTCGTCGTGCGGGTCCTTACGGTCCGTCACAGCGTCAGCTCCGATCGGCGGCGCGGGTTCAGCCGCTCCCGCCAGGCGCCGGCCAGGCCGGCGACGGCGAGGGTCGGGATGATGATGAACAGGCCGGGGAAGAGCGTGGGCCACCAGTCCCCCGCCAGCAGCGACCCGCGCGCGCCCTGGACCATCGCGCCCAGGCTCGCCTGGTGCGGCGGCAGCCCGAGGCCGAGGAACGACAGCGCCGACTCGTGCCAGATGGCGTGCGGCACCATCAGCACCGCCGCGAGCCCCGCCTGCGGCAGTACCCCGGGCACGAGGTGGCGGATCGCGACCCGGGTGCGCGACGCGCCGCCGGAGACGGCCGCGTCCACGAACGGCCGGCCGCGCAGCGACAGCACCTCGGCGCGCACGATGCGGCAGGTCGACACCCAGTGCGTCAGCCCCACGGAGGCGACGACCGGCCACACGCCGGGCTGGAAGAGGGCGACGATGAAGATGCCGAGCAGCAGGTGCGGTACGGAGGCGAAGACGTCCACGAGCCGCATCACGGCCCGGTCGACGTGCCCGCCGAGCGCGCCGGCCAGCGCCCCGACGGCGGTGCCGACGACGGTGGCGACGAGCGCGGCGACCACCCCGACGAGCAGCGAGACGCGCAGCCCGTAGACGCAGCGCAGCAGCACGTCGCGGCCGACGTCGTCGGTGCCGAAGAGGTGGGAGAGGGAGGGGGCGGCGAGCTTGTTGCCGATGTCGACGGCCTGCTGGTCGAGTTGGACCAGCGGCGGTACGGCGAGCACCGCGAGGACGGCGAGCGCGACGACCGCGGCGGAGGTCCGCACGCGCAGCGTGCGCACCGACCTGCGGCCGGTGCCGCGGGTGCGCCAGCGGGTCGCGTCCGGCGGCGCGGCAGGCGCGCCCGGCTTCCGCAGTGCCTCAGCCATCGAAGCCCACTCTCGGGTCGGCGAGCCCGTACAACAGGTCGGACAGCAGGTTGCCGAGGAGCACCGCCGCCGTCGCCAGCACGGTCAGCGCGGCGAGCAGCGGGAAGTCGACGGACGTGGCGGCCTCGACGGTGGCCGCGGCGATGCCGGGCCAACTGAAGACGGTCTCGATGAGCAGCGCGCCGGTGATCAGCTCCGGCACCCGGGTGCCGATCAGGGTGAGCACGGGCAGCAGCCCGGAGCGCAGCGCGTGCCCCAGCAGCACGGTGCGCTCGGCGAGGCCGCGGGAGCGGGCGCCGCGCACGGGGTCTTCGTCCAGGGCGTCGCCGACGCCCTGGCGGACGTAGAGCACGAACCACGGCATCTGCGAGACGGCGAGCACCGACGCGGGCAGCAGCACGTGCTCGGCGACCTGCCCGAAGGTGACGACGTCGGTGCCGGTGTCGGTGAGCCCGCCGGCCGGCAGCGCGTCGAGCTGGAGCGCGAAGAGCCAGACGGCGAGCAGCCCGAGCCAGAACGGCGGCGCCGCCTCCATGGCGTACGCGACGGAGGTGACGGCCCGGTCGAGCAGCCCGCCGCGGCGGCGCGCGGCGAGCACGCCGAGCAGCGTGCCGGCGACGATGGCGACGGCGAACGCGACCGCGCACAGCAGCACCGTCCAGCCGATGCGCTCGCCGATGACGTCGGCGACCGGCTGGCGCATGCTGGTCGACTGGCCGAGGTCGCCGGTGACGACGGCGCTCAGCCAGTCCCACCAGCGGGTGACGAACGGGTCGTCGGCGCCGAGGCTCTCACGGAGCTGGTCCAGCGCCTCCCCGGAGGCGCTGAACCCGGCCGTGCCCGCGTACGCCTTCACCGGGTCGAACGGCGAGGCGGCGGCGATGGCGAACACCCCGAAGGTGACGGCCAGCAGGACGGGGACGGCGTACAGCAGCCGCCGCCCGGCCATCCGCGCCATCGGGGCCAGCGGCAGCCCGGTCACGACGCGGGCTGCCAGCTCTCGACGTTCCACCAGGGACCGCTGCCGAAGCCGTGCTCGTGCGGCTCGACCTGGGTGGTCAGGCCGCGCCAGGTGTCGGCGATGACGTAGATGTGGTCGATGTGGGTGAGGAAGATGTAGCCCGGGTTCTCGGTGAGTTCCTGCTGCACCTTGTCGTACGCCCGCTTGCGCTCGGCCTTGTCGCCGCTCTCCCGGCCCTCGGCGAGGGCGGTGTCGACGTCCGGGTTCTCGTACGAGGCCATGTTGTTGAAGCCCTGGCCGGCCAGCTCGGAGTAGAGCATCGGGTAGAGGTCGAAGTCGGGGTCGGCGGGGCTGCCGCCGCCGGCGAGCACGGCGTCCTCGCCCATCCGCGGCTCGATGACCTCCCAGGTGCCGCTCTCCACCTTGGCCTCGATGCCGACCTTCTTGGCGTCGCCGGCGAAGGCGAGGGCGTGCTCCTGGCGGAGCTTGTCGCCGGAGGGGTAGTAGAGGGTGAACGAGGCGCGCTGCCCGTCCTTCTCGCGGATGCCGCCGTCCTCCGCGCGCCAGCCGGCGTCGTCGAGGAACTTCTCGGCCAGCCCGGTGTCGTACGGGCGCTCGGTGCCCTTGGCGAACCACTCGCTGTCGGTGGGCACCGGCCCGTACGCGGCCTTGCCCCGGCCCTCCAGCAGCTTGTCGACCATCGCGCCGCGGTCGACGGCCACGTCGAGCGCGCGGCGGATGGCGATGTCGCCGGTGACGGGGTTGTCCGTGGGCAGCGTGACGGCGCGGTGGTCGGCGGTGGTGGCGGCCACCGTCTGCTTGTCGTCGTCCCCGGCGAAGGTCTTGGCGAGGTTCGGCGGCAGGATGGCGCCGTCGAGGTCGCCGGAGCGCAGCCGGGTGGCGCGGATGTCGTCGTCGGCGATGATCGCCATGGTCAGCTTCTTCACCTTCGGCTTGCCGCCCCAGTAGCCGGGGTTGGCGGAGAAGGTGAGCTTCTCGCCCTTGCGCCAGTTGTCCAGCACGTACGGGCCGGTGCCGACGGGCTCGGTGTTGAACGCGCCGGTGTTGACGTCGCCCTTGCCGGCGACGTGCTCGGGCGCGATGGGCAGCACGGTGCGCTCGGCGAACGGGGCGTAGGGGTACTTCAGGGTGAAGACGACGGTGTCGTCCCCCTCGGCCTCGACGCTCTCGACGGCTTCCAGGTCGCCCTTGGAGGCGTTGTTGGTGCCGGGGTCGAGGATGGTCTCGTAGGTGAAGACGACGTCGTCGGCGGTGAAGGGCTCGCCGTCGCTGAACGTCACGTCGTCGCGCAGCTCGTACGTGTAGGTGGTGCCGCCGTCGGTGATCTCGGGCAGCGCGCGGGCGAGGGCGGGCTTCAGCTCCATGTCGCTGTCGCGGGCGAGGAGGCCGTCGAAGAGCTTGGAGTTGCCGTCCTTGCCGTAGCCGAGGAGCGGACTGAGGGTGTCGGGCTCGTTGGCGACGCCGATGACCGCGGTGGTGCCGTTCCCGCCGGAGCCGCCGGAGTCGTCGTCGGCGTCCGGGTTCGAGCAGGCGGCGGCTCCCGCGAGCACCGCCGCCACCGCCGTGACCGAGACCGCTGCGCGTATGCCGCGGACTGACATGCCCACTCCCCTGTTGAAGGCCGACTGTTATTGCGAACAGTTCGCAATTAGAACCCATGATCGGCGTACGGCGCAATGAGCAGTCCACTCCGCGGGCACCCGGCTTGCGCACGGTCCACCGAGGTCAGCGGCCGGGCGCCGGGCGGAGCGGCGCCCGCGCCTTGCGTCGACCGGGTGGCCCGGGGCGGGACACGACGGGTTTCACGGATATTGCGGGGCATTCCGCCCCGTAGCATCCGGTGTCCCGTATCCCACCGGGAAGGATCCCCATGGCGCTCCCCCCGCTGTCCCGCACCCTCGCCGGCGGTGCCTGCGTGGCCGTGCTCGCCGGCTCCGGCTACGGCTGGGCGCTCGCCGCCGGGCCCGCGAGGGCCGGCACGGGCACCAACGTCCTCGTCGTCGGCAGCGACTCGCGCGCCGGGCTGACCAAGGAGGAGATGAGCCGGTGGCACGCGGGCGGCGCGGCCTGCGGGTGCGCCGACGTCGTCATGGTCGTGCACCTGTCCGAGGACGGCCGGCGCGCGAGTGTCGTCAGCCTCCCCCGCGACTCCTACGTGCCGTTCGCGCCGCACGACGACGGCGCGGGACCCACGGCCCACTCCGGCAAGATCAACGCCGCCCTGCGGCACGGCGGCCCGGAACTGCTGACGCGCACCGTGGAGCGCGCCACCGGGCTGGACATCGACCACTATCTGCAGGCGCGCTTCAAGGGTTTCGTCCGGGCGGTCGACGCACTCGGCGGCGCGCCGGTGTGCACGAAGGAGCCGATGCGCGACGAGAACTCGGGCATCGACCTCGGGCCAGGAAAGCACCACCTCGACGGCGCCGGGTCGCTCCAGTACGTCCGCACCCGGCACCGCGGGCACGGCGACATCGACCGCGTACGCCGCCAGCAGCGGCTGGTCGCCGGCATCGCCGGGCGGCATCTGGCCGCGGGCACCCTGGCGGAACCGCCGCGGCTGGACGCGCTCGCCGGCGAGGTCGCCCGCGGGCTGCGCCCGGGCCCCCGCACCAGCGTGGCCGACATGCTGGCGCTCGGCTGGCGGGCGCGGCATCTGCGGCTGCGGAACGTGGAGTTCGCGACCGTACCGCTGGCGAGCATCAGCCACCCGGCGGGCGAGTGGGGCTCGGCGGTGAAGTGGAACGAGGCGCGGGCCCGCACCATGTTCCGGCGGCTGGCCGCGGACCGCGGGCTGGCGCCTGGCGACGAGCGCGGCCCGCGGGGCGGCTTCGACTGGACGGGCCGGGTCGCCCCCGGTGACCGCATGGACTGCGACTGACGCACGGGGCACGGGGCGCGGGGCGCGCGGGGCGCAGGGGATACGGGGGGGGACACGCGAGCGGCGCCGCCGGGCATGGGACCGGCGGCGCCGCGGTGCGCGACGGGTCAGAGGACCCGGCGCACGGTCACGTCATCGGCGTTGACGAAGCCGATGCGGTGCCCGATCTGGATGATGTGGTACTTCATCTTGCCGCGGACCACCGTGCGGTCCCCGGGGGCGGAGCCGTCGAAGGACACGGCGCGGTAGTACTCGCCGGGCACCGTGCCGCCGTAGGAGTACGCCTGGCCGGCCTTGAACTCGTACGGGTGCGCCGAGATCGGCTGGTACGGGATCTCCGGCGGGTACGCCGCCTGTTCCGGGTACGCCCGGCCGTAGACCGGCACCGACTCCTTGCCCGGCTTGGGCGTGACGATCTTCCCCGCGGTGTAGTCGGCGACCCGCGCCCCCGCCGGGTTGTGGAACCAGCCCTTCAGGCCGTGGTACCAGATCGCCACCCAGTCGCCTCTGCGCTCGGCCACCGCGTACGTCTGCCCGGCCGAGGCCCGGCTGCCGATGTCCGAGACGTGCATGTCGGACGCCCGGCCGTCGGGGTGCAGACCGACGTCCGCCAGCAGCGGGGAGTCCGCGTCCGGCTGCGAGTGCAGGATCACCGACGACGAGGGGGCGAGCGGGCACGGCTCCTTCGGGTCGGAGCCCGACTCGTAGCTGCAGCCGGTGAACTGCGGCTTGTTCGAGGCGAAGTCCGGCTTGATCATCACCATCGACTTCGAGAACCCGCCCGGGCTGCGCAGCGGTGCCTTCAGCAGCTCGAAGTACCGCTCCCAGTCCCAGTACGGGCCCGGGTCCCAGTGCATGCCGGGGATGTTCGGCGTGGTGGTGCCTGGCACGTTGTCGTGGCCGATGATGTGCGTGCGGTCCAGCGGGATGTCGTACTTGGCCGCCAGGTAGCGCACCAGCGTCGCCGAGCTGCGCATCATCGCCTCGGTGTACCAGGTGCCCTGGTCCTTGGCGAAGCCCTCGTGCTCCAGGCCGATGGACTTGGCGTTGATGTTCCAGTTGCCCGCCTGCCAGGCGACGTCCTTGTGCTTGATGTGCTGGGCGACGTGGCCGTCGGAGCTGCGCAGCGTGTACTGCCAGCTCGCCGCGCGGGTGGGGTCCTGGACCATGTTGATGACACCCGGGTAGCGGCCCTCGGTGTCGTGGATGACGATGTACTCGATCTTCTGGTCGCGCGGCCGGTCGGCCTTGTCGTGGTTGACGTACGCCTGGATGTTGTCCGGGTTGGTCTGGCGGTACGTCGCCGGGATCCACTCGCAGCCGAGCCGGTCCGGGCACTCCACTTCCTCGTTCTGCATCCGCGGCAGGCCGAGTTCGCCGAGCCACCGCTGCCGCGGCGCCACCGACGGGTCGCCCGCGAGCCGGACGGCGTGGCCGTCGTCGGTGGTGCGGGCGGCGCCGTCGCGGATGGTCGCGTACACCTCGTCGGCGAACGTCGCCGCGTCCTGCTCGTAGGCGGCGCCCGCGTACTTCGCGACCGCGCCGTACCAGTCGGCGGGGTCCGCCGAGGCCGGCGCGCCCAGGTCCTCCTGGTACGCGGCCAGCAGCGCGGCGCCGCCGGCGATGTTCTCGGCGGGCTTCGCGCGCAGCGTCGCCGCGTCGGTGCCGGTCAGCTCGGCGGCCGCGTACAGCGTGGTGAGCGCGGGGCCGAACGTCTCGTCGCCGACGGGCCGTTCGGTGTCGCCGCGGGGGTCCTCCGCGGTGCCGCCGTGGTGGTCCTCGGCGAGCACGGTGGGCGCGTCGGTCAGGTGCATCGGGCCGTAGCCGGCGTCGGTGCTCGGCTCGCCGGCGTGGGTGTCCCAGCGGGACTCCAGGTACGACACGCCGAGCAGCACGCTCTCCGGCACGCCGTACTCGTCGGCCGCCGCGGCGTACGCCGCCTGCCGGGTCGCGGGCGCCGCCGCGTCCTCGCCGCCGGCGGTGGCCGGGAGGGACGCCGAGGTCAGCGGCAGCAGCAGGCCGGCGGCGACGGCGGCCGTCGCCCAGGGTCGTCTTCGCAGGTTCACACGCAGGCGGGTGGCTGGGGTGGGAGGCAACGGGACTCCTCAGGGGGTTCGGGACGAGGACGTGCGCGTGCGGTGCGTATCAGGGGTACCGACTCGGTCACGTACCCGTCAATCCCTCCCAGGGGCACGAAAGTTGCACGTCAGCCCGGCTGCCGCCCAACTGCGCGGCGGCACTGGTCCAGACCGATGTCGACGGCCGGCCGCGGCGCGGGGCCGCGGCCGGCCCCCCAACCGCCCCCCGGCCCACCCCCCCCGGCGCCCAGCGGCCGGGCCGGGGGCCCCGCGGCGCCCGGCGCGCCACGTCTGCGCGCTGACGCCGCCCCCCACTCCCCCCCCCCCCCCCCGCCCCCCCCCCCCGGGGGCCGCCCCGCCGCCCCCGCCCCTCGCCCCGCGCGGCCGGCGGGGGCCCCCCCCCCCCCGCCCGCCCTACGGCCGCCGGGCCAACCCGCCCGGTCGCCCTGCGGCCGGTCAGGGGGCCCGGCGGCGCCGGGCGAGCCAGGTCTGCGCGATGACGACGACCACCAGGAAGCCGCCGCTGACGACCTGCTGGTAGGCGGAGTCGAGCGAGCCGATCTGGTTGATGACGTTCTGGATCACCTTCAGCAGCAGCACGCCGACGAGCGAGCCGCCGACGAAGCCCATGCCGCCGGAGAGCAGCGTGCCGCCGATGACGACCGCGGCGATCGCCTCCAGCTCCATGCCGTAGCCGAGGATGGTCACGCCGGAGTCGAGCCAGGCGGCGTTGAGCGCGCCGGCGAAGCCGGCGAGCAGTCCGTTGAGGGTGTAGACCAGCGTCTTGGTACGGGCCACGGGCGCGCCCATCAGCGCGGCGGCGTCCTCGTTGCCGCCGACGGCGTAGACGTGCTGGCCGAAGCGGGTGCGGCGGAGCAGGACGCCGCCGGCGACGAAGAGCGCGGCGGTGATCCACACCGGCACGCCGATGCCGAGCAGCTTGCCCTGGCCGAGGTCGGCGAAGAACGAGCCCTCGGCGACGAGGTAGGTGTCGGCGCCCTCGTCGGTGACCGACAGCATCACGCCGCGGGCGCCGAGCATGGCGGCGAGCGTGACGATGAAGGGCGCGAGCCTGAGCCGGGCGATGAGCAACCCGTTGACCAGGCCGATGAGTCCGCAGACGGCGAGCGGCAGCAGCAGCGCCACCAGGGTGCCGTGGCGTGAGCCCCAGGCGGCGAGCACGCCGCCGAGCACGAAGACCGAGCCGACGGACAGGTCGATGCCGCCGGTGATGATGACGAAGGTCATCCCGAGGGCGACGATGGCGAGGAAGGCGGAGGAGACCGCCATGTTCTGGATGTTGCCGGTGGTGGCGAAGGAGTCGAAGGACAGCGAGGCGACGGCGGCGATGGCGATGAGCGCGACCAGCGCGCCGTGCTGCTGCGCGAGGGCGCTCAGCCGCTCGCCGCGCCCGGAGCCCGCGGGCTCTTCCGGGCCGTACGCCACGGCGACGGGTTCGTCTTTCACGACGGTCACCGCTCTCCCCTCTCCCCGGCGGCGGACTGCTCGCCGCGGCGGCCTACCGCGGGCCGCCCGCCCCGTACGGCGAACGCACCCACCCGGCTGCGGGCCCGGGTCCCGCCCTGCACAGGCATCACCGCTTTCCCCTCTCCCTGGCGGCGTAGACGGCGAGGATGATCACCACGGCCTGGGCGATCTGCGTCCACGACGGCTCCAGGTCGTGCTTGATCAGGGTGGCCGTCAGCAACTGGATGAGCACCGCGCCGGCCACCGTGCCGCCGATGCGCACCCGGCCGCCGGTCAGCGGGGTGCCGCCGACGACGACGGCGGTGATGGCGGACAGCTCCATCAGGTTGCCGAGCGACGTGGGGTCGCTGGCGGAGAGGCGCGCGGTGGCCAGGAAGCCGGCGACGGCGGCGAGCACGCCGCAGACGACGTACACGACGATCAGCACCCGGCGCACCGGCAGCCCGGCGAGCTTGGCGGCGGGGCGGCTGTCGCCGATGGCGAGCAACTGGCGGCCGAAGGTGGTGCGGCGGACGACGAAGGCGACGACGAGCGCGAGTGCCACCGCGATCAGCACCACGTACGGCACGCCGGCGAACTCGCCGGAGCCGAGGGTGGCCATGCCCGGGTCGCGGATGTCCTCCAACTGCGGCAGCAGCACCAGCGCGAGGCCCCGGGCGCCGACCATCAGTGCGAGCGTGGCGACGATGGGCTGGACCCCGATGAACGCGATCAGCGAGCCGTTGGCCAGGCCGACCGCGGCGCCGCCGACGACGGCGACGATCAGCGCGATCCACGGCCCGTACCCCATGTAGAGCGCGACCAGCGAGGTGGACAGGGCCATGACGGAGCCGACGGACAGGTCGACGCCCTCGCTGCCGATGGCCAGCGCCATGCCGAGCGCGACGATGACGACGGGGGCGACCTGGACGGCCTGGGTGCGGAAGTTCTCGGCGGACAGGAAGTGGGGGGTGAAGGCGATGTTGACGAGCAGCAGGAGGGCGACGCCCGCGTAGACGCCGTACTCCTGGAGCCAGCGCAGCACCCGCTCGCGGTCGGCGGGCAGCGCGCGGCGCAGCGTGAGGTCAGCCATGGCCGGCCGCCTCCGCACCGGCCCCGCGGGGCGCCGGGTCCGGGTCTCCGCCCGGCTCGGCGGCGGCCGCGATGGCCTCCATGAGTCTGTCCTCGGTGACGTCGTCGCCGGTCAGCTCGCCGACGACGGCGCCGTCCCTGAGCACCACCACGCGGTCGGACCCCTCGATCAGCTCCTCCACGTCGGAGGAGATCAGCAGCACGCCGAGGCCGTCCTCGGCGAGTTCGTCGACGAGCTTCTGCACCTCGGCCTTGGCGCCGACGTCGATGCCGCGCGTCGGCTCGTCCAGCAGCAGCACCTTGGGCTGCATGGCGAGCCAGCGGGCCAGCAGCACCTTCTGCTGGTTGCCGCCGGACAGCTCGCCGACCTTCTGGTGCGGGCTCGCCGCCTTGATGCGCAGCCTGCTGACGAACGTCTCGACGACGGCGTCGATCCGGGCCTCGGAGACCAGCCCGTAGCGCGACATGCGCGGCAGCGCGGCCAGCGCGATGTTCTCGCGGACCGAGAGCCCCGGCACGATGCCCTCGGACTTGCGGTCCTCCGGCAGCAGGCTGATGCCGGCGCGGATCGCGGCGGGTGTGGAGCCGGTGCGCACGGGCGTGCCCGCGACGGTGACGCGGCCGGCGCCGAGCGGGAGGGCGCCGGCGATGGCCTTGGCGGTCTCGGTACGTCCCGAGCCCAGGAGGCCGCCGAGGCCGACGACCTCGCCGGGGCGGACGGTGAGCGAGACGTCGTGCAGCTCGTGCCGGCGGGTCAGGCCCTCGGCGCGCAGCACCGGCTCGGCAACTGCCCTGCCGTCGTCATGGCCGCCTGAGAACTTGGTCAGGCCCTCGGCGCGCACCTCGCCCATCTCCCGGCCGAGCATGAGGGAGACCAGCCGGAGCCGGTCGAGCCCGGCGAGCGGTCCGGTGTGCACGACGCGGCCGTCGCGGAGCACGGTGACGGCGTCGCAGACGGTGTACAGCTCGTCGAGGCGGTGGCTGACGTAGACGACGGCGACGCCGTCGGCGCGCAGCCGGCCGATGACGCCGAAGAGCGTCTCGACCTCGCGGGGTTCGAGGGAGGAGGTGGGCTCGTCCATGACGACGACGTCGGTGCGGCCGGCCGCGGAGACGGCGCGGGCGAGCGCGACCATCTGCTGGGCGCCGACGCCGAGTTCGGCCAGCGGGCGGCGGACGTCGACGCGGACGCCGTAGTCGAGGAGCATCCGCTCGGACTCGCGGTGCATGCGGCCGAAGTCGATGAGGCCGCCGCGGCGGCGCGGCTCGCGGCCGAGGAGGAGGTTGCGGGCCACGCTCATCAGCGGGATGAGGTTGACCTCTTGGTAGATGGTCGAGATGCCGGCCCGCTGGGCGGCGAGCGGGGTGGCGAAGGACGCCCGCTCGCCGCGGTAGGTCAGCTCGCCCTCGTCCGGCTGGTAGACGCCGGTGAGGACCTTGATGAGGGTGGACTTCCCGGCGCCGTTCTCGCCGACGAGGGCGTGCACCTCGCCGGCGCGGGCGGTGAAGTCGACGCCGTCGAGGGCGAGGACGCCGGGGAAGCGCTTGGTCAGGTCGCGTACGGCCAGGACGGCGGGGCGCTCCGCCGCGCCGTCCCGGGGGGCGCGGTCGCCCCCGGCGCCCGGGACCTCCCGGGCCTGCGCCGGAGACGGCCCGGCGGACCGGGCGGGCCCGGTGGGCCCGCCCGGCTCGTGCCGCTCGGGCGGCTCGTTCGCTGCGGCCATCGGCGTCAGAACGCCTTGCCGAGGTCGGCCTCGGCGTTGTCGGCGGTGTACTCGCTGTCCTCGATCACGATGTCCTGGCCGACCTCCTCGCCCTTGGTGAAGGCGTCGAGGGTGTCGAAGGCCAGCGGGCCGAAGCGCGGGTTGGACTCGATGACGGAGTCGATCCAGCCGTCGACGATGCCCTGGACGGCGTTGCGGGTGCCGTCGATGGTGACGATCTTGACCGCGCCGGGCTCCTTGCCCGCGCCCTTGAGCGCGTTGACGGCGCCGAGGCCCATCTCGTCGTTCTCGGCGTAGATCCCGGTGATCTCCGGGTTGGACTGGATGAGCTGCTCGGTGACCTGCTGGCCCTTCTCGCGGGCGAACTCGCCGGTCTGCTCGAAGACGACCTCGAGGTCCGGGGCCTTCTCGGCGATCCGGTCCTTGAAGCCCTTGGTGCGCTCGGTGGTGACGTTGTTGCCGGGGGTGCCGAGCAGGATGGCGATCTCGCCCTTGCCGCCGGTGGCCTCGATCATCTTGTCCGCGGCCCGCTTGCCCTGCTCGGTGAAGTCGGAGCCGATGAAGCTCACGTAGTCCTTGCAGGGCTCGGCGTTGATCTTCCGGTCGATGGTGACGATGGGGATCTTCTTGTCCGCCGCGGACTTCAGCACCGGGTCCCAGCCGTCGGAGTTCAGCGGGGCGATGACCAGCAGGTCGGCGCCCTTGGCGATGAGGTCCTGGACGTCGCTGATCTGCTTGGAGAACTGCGACTGGGCGTTGGCGGTGAGCAGTTCGATGCCGCGCTCGTCGGCTTCGGCCTTGATCGAGGCGGTCTCGGCGATGCGGAACGGGTTGGCTTCCTTCTCGGACTGCGAGAAACCGACGGTGGCGCCGGCCAGGTCGGTCTTCTCGGCGCCGTAGTCGCCGATCACACAGGTCGGGCCCGAGCCCCCGGAGACCTTCTGCTCGCTGCCCTTGGCCTCCTCGGAGCCGGCGGCGGCGCCGGTGCTCCCCTCGTCGTCGTCCTCGGACTTGGCGCAGCCGGCCGCGAGCGCGAGGCTCGCGCTGAGCGCGACGGCGAGGAGTGTTCTGGCGGCGGTACGGGCGTGCGGCTTCATGGTGATACCCCAATTCGGGCGGTGGAGTACGAGGGCCGGGCCGCTGCGCGGGACCGGAAGAATTCAGGGGATGTTTTACATCGTTGGAAGGACGCTGTAAACACCCCCCGCAACACGGATTTGTCCGGCGAAGATCGTCAAGCGCCGTGTCCCATAAGGGAGTTGACGAGCCGTCAGCACGAGGCGGCGCAGGCCGCGGCATCCGCCCGGGGGCCGGCCCGGGCGGGGTGCTCCGCGGGGGTCAGCCGCTCGCGCGGCCGCGCGTGCTCTCCCGCTCCACCAGCGAGAACGCGGGGTGCATCTCCTGCGACTCGGGCACGCTGCCGTCGCCGTGGGCGGCGTCGAGACGCTTCACGAGGGACTCCACCGCGAGCCTGGCGATGGCCCGCTTGTCGGGCGCGATGGTGGTCAGTGTGACGGCTCCGTAGCGGCTCTCGGTGATGTCGTCGAAGCCGACCACCGCCACGTCCTCCGGCACCCGCAGCCCGCGCTCGGACATCACCCGCATCGCGCCGATGGCGATCAGGTCGTTGTACGCGAAGACCGCGTCCGGCCGCTGCCCCGAGTCCAGCAGGCCCGCCATGGTGACCGCGCCGTCCGCCCGCTCCCAGCCCTCGGTGTACGCCACCAGCGCCTCGTCGACCGGTACGCCGCGGTCCGCCAGCTCCGCCCGCCAGCCGAGAAGTCGCAGGTGGGCGGGTTGGTGGGCGCGATCCTCGCGGGCGCCGAGGAACGCGATGCGGCGCCGGCCGAGGTCCAGCAGATGGCCGACCGCCTGCCGGGCCGCGGCGATGTTGTCGATCGCGATGTGGTCGTACGGCAGGTCGTAGCGCCGCTCGCCGAGGAGCACCAGCGGGCTCTCCTCGGCCCGGCCGCGCAGATCCTCGGTGTCCAGCTCCAGCGGGCTGAGGATCAGCCCGTCCATCACCCGGGCGCGGAAGCCCTGGGTGACGAGCAGCTCCAGCTCGCGCCGGCCCTGGGTGTGGTCGAGCAGGACGGTGAAGTCGTGCCGGGCGGCCTCGTCGATGACGTGTCCTGCCAGCTCGGCGAAGTAGGGGTTGCCCAGCTCGGGAACGGCGAGCGCGATGATGCCCGTACGGCCTTTGCGCAGGTGGCGGGCGGTGAGGTTGGGGCGGTATCCCAGCTCGTCGATCGCCTGCTGCACCCGCGCCCGCATCGCCGGCGTGACGTGCGGATAGTTGTTGACCACGTTCGAGACGGTCTTCACCGACACGCCCGCCCGCTCGGCCACATCCTTCAGGCTGACTCTCAACGCGTTCCTCCTACGCCGTTTGGTCATGCACTGGACACAACGCAGGAGGCGTGCTGTCATGCCAACTGCCCTTGTTTCCAACGTTATACAAGACGCCCGGGGGCAAAGGGCAGCCCTGGCACCCGCATTCTCCGACTTCCGGAGGTACCCGTGCACCCCTCCCTCAGACGCGTACGGCGGCGACTGCTCCGCTGGCCGACGCCCATCCTCGCGGCTCTCGCCCTGACCCTGGTCCCCGCAGGTCCGGGCTTCTCGGCCACGAGCGCCGACCGCCCGGCCGCCGCCGAGGCCGCCGACTCCCGCGCAGCCGCGGAGGTCCACGGCCTCAAGGGCGAGTACTACACCCACAGCGCCCCCGGCACGTTCGACTTCGACCAGTTGAAGGCCACCGCCTTCGACCCGTCGCTCGACTTCGACAACCTGGAGCCGCGCCTCGCGGCCCGCGCCGGCCAGGCCGACAACGTCAGCGTCCGCTGGACCGGCGGGATCACCCCCGAGGTCTCCGGCGCGCACACCTTCCACGTCAGCGCGGACAACGGCTTCCGGCTGTGGGTGGACGGCGAGGTCGTCATCGACCACTGGATCGACGACTGGGACAAGGAACAGACCTCGCAGCCCGTGACCCTGGAGGCCGGCCGTACGTACGACATCAAGGTGGAGTACTTCGAGCACCACGGCGGCTCGAACTTCCACCTGCGCTGGACCAAGCCCGGCGCCCAGAAGGAGGCCGTGCCGCAGTCCGCGTTCTCGCTCCCCGGGGACTTCGACTACACCGGTCCCACCGATGTCGCCGTGCAGCCCGACGGCCGCACGCTGACCATGGACTTCGCCCAGCCGCTCGCCGCTCCCCCGGCGACGTTCGACGAGCATCTGGAGACGGTCATCGGCGGCGCCGACTGGCCGCGGGCCGCGGCCGAGCTGGACCCCGACGACCCCTCGCGGCTGATCGTCCCGCTCGACGAGCCGGTCGTCGGCCAGGGCGGCTCCGCCGACGTGCGCTACGACGGCGAGGGCGGTCTGACCGGCGCGGACGGCTCCGACATCGGCGAGTTCTGGACCTCGGGGGCGAACGACTCCGAGTACCAGTTGCGGACGGAGTGGGCCGACGACGTCGACGAGGATGCCCCGCTGCCGGAGTACCCGCGCCCGCAGCTCACCCGCGAGGACTGGCAGAGCCTCAACGGCACCTGGCAGTTCGCCGGCGCCACGGAGGGCGAGAGCCCGCCGTTCGGCCGCACCCTGGACGAGAAGATCGTCGTGCCCTACCCGGTCGAGTCCGAGCTGTCCGGCGTCCAGCGGCACGAGGAGCGCATGTGGTACAAGCGCACCTTCACCGTGCCGCGTGACTGGCGCGTCGGCCAGCGCGGCGAGCGGCTCCAGCTCAACTTCGACGCGGTCGACTGGAAGGCCGACGTCTGGCTCAACGGCAAGCAGGTCGCGTCCCACAAGGGCGGCTACGACCGGTTCAGCGCCGACGTCACCCAGGCGCTGCGTGGCGGCGGCAAGCAGGAGCTGATCGTCGGGGTCTACGACCCGACCGACTCCGCCGACGGCGAGAACCCGCCGATGGGCAAGCAGCGGCTGTCGCCCAGCGGCATCTGGTACACCTCCTCCTCCGGCATCTGGCAGTCCGTGTGGATGGAGCCGGTGCCCACCGACCGCGCCGAGGACCTGAAGATCACCCCCGACGTGGCCGGCGAGCAGGCCGCCGTCCAGGTGCGCGGCGTCCGCGACGGGGTGCCGGTCACCGCCACCGCGTACGACGGGCGCCGCGAGGTCGGCACCGCCACCGGGAAGACCGGCGAGCCGCTGGCCGTGCCCGTGCCCGACCCGAAGCTGTGGTCCCCCGAAGAACCGCACCTGTACGACCTGAAGGTGACGGTCGGCCGCGGTGCCGCCGCCGACCAGGTGCGCGGCTACTTCGGCATGCGCACCGTGGGCGTCGAGACGATCGACGGGCAGCGGCGGATGACGCTCAACGGCGAGCCGGTGTTCGCCATGGCCACCCTCGACCAGGGCTTCTGGCCCGAGGGCATCCACACCGCACCCACCGACAAGGCGCTGAAGTACGACCTCGAGATGCACAAGGAGATGGGCTTCAACTCCGTGCGCAAGCACATCAAGGTCGAGCCCGACCGGTGGTTCTACCAC
This sequence comes from Streptomyces sp. NPDC004134, assembly GCF_042874195.1. Taxonomy (NCBI): domain Bacteria; kingdom Bacillati; phylum Actinomycetota; class Actinomycetes; order Kitasatosporales; family Streptomycetaceae; genus Streptomyces; species Streptomyces sp. NPDC004134. Next base: position 360,059 of record NZ_JBIAMS010000002.1, read on the forward strand.
GCAGACAAGCTGGGCCTGCTGGTGTGGCAGGACATGCCGTCGATGAACACCAAGACGCCCTCGCAGAGCTCCCGCACCCAGTTCGAGCACGAGCTGAAGGAGATGATCGAGCAGCACGACAGCCACCCCTCGGTGGTCATGTGGGTGACGTTCAACGAGGGCTGGGGCCAGTACGACCAGGCCCGTATCGCCGACTACGCCAAGGAGCTCGACCCGACCCGGCTGGTCAACAACATGAGCGGCCACAACTGCTGCGGCGCGGTCGACGGCGGCAACGGCGACATCTCCGACGCACACGGCTATCCGAGCGCCCAACTGCCCAAGCCCGACGGCACCCGCGCGCTGGTCAGCGGCGAGTACGGCGGCCTCGGGCTGGCCATCCCGGGCCACGCCTGGCCGGTGCGGCACACCTACGTGGGCGTGGACCGCGAGGCGTACACCGAGGAGTACCTGATCAAGCTGGCCGAAGTCGAGCGGTTCGCCGCGTGCAACGGCAGCAGCGGCGCCGTCTACACCCAGATCACGGATGTGGAGGGAGAGCTGAACGGACTGCTCACCTACGACCGCAAGGTCCTCAAGCCCGATGTGGAACGCATCAGGGCCGCCCATGAGGCGCTGATCGAGGGGGCCGCCGACGGCACCCTCACCTGCGACGCCTCCTGACGCACCCCCCGTTCCCCGCACCCCGGCCGCGGCGCCCGCCGCGGCCGGGGCCGGGAGCGGGCCCCCGCGCCCGGCCGTACCGCCGGACGCCCCCGAGCACCAGGCACCAGGCACCCTCACCTTCCAGGCACCCAGGGACCCGACATGCCTCCTCCGCTGAACCGCCGCCACTTCCTGCACGCCTCCGCCGCCGGGGCCGGCGCGCTCGCCCTCGGCGCCGCCGCCCTCCCGGCCCACGCCTACGGGCCCGCCGCCGGCCGTCCCGCGCGCACCCCGTACGCGGCCGCCGCCTTCGGCAAGCTGCCGCTCGGCAGCGTCACCGCGCGCGGCTGGCTCGCCGGGCAGCTCGGCACCCTCCTCGGCGGGCTCTTCGGCCGCTACGACCGGATCTCCCACTTCCTCGCCTTCGACGGCTCCGGCTGGGTGCACCCCGACCGCGCCGGCTGGGAGGAGGTCACGTACTGGCTGCGCGGGTACGTCTCGCTCGCCGCGCTCACCGGCGACGCCGCCGCGCAGGCGACCGCCCGCCGCTGGATCGACGCCATCCTCGCCACCGGGCAGCCCGACGGCTTCTTCGGCCCCGCCCGGCTGCGCACGGCGCTCAACGGCGGCCCCGACTTCTGGCCGTACCTGCCGCTGCTCCAGGCGCTGCGCAGCCACGAAGAGTTCACCGGCGACGAGCGGATCGTGCCGTTCGTGCTGCCGTTCCTCCGGTACATGAACGCGCAGGGCAAGGGCGCGTTCGACTCCAGTTGGGTCTCCAAGCGGTGGGGCGACGGGATCGACATCGCGTACTGGCTGCACGCCCGCACCGGCGAGGACTTCCTGCTGGAGCTGACGGACAAGATGCACCGGTGGGGCGGGAACTGGGTGGACAACTTCCCGGACCTGCACAACGTCAACGTCGCGCAGGGCTTCCGGGAGCCCGCGCAGTACGCGCTGCGCGCCGGCGACGCCGGTCTCACCCGGGCCACGTACCGCGGCTACGAGCGGATCCTCGCGGAGTACGGGCAGTTCCCCGGCGGCGGCTTCGCCGGCGACGAGAACGCCAGGCCCGGCTTCGGCGACCCCCGGCAGGCGTTCGAGACCTGCGGCATCGTCGAGTTCATGGCCAGCCACGAGCTGCTCACCCGGATCACCGGCGACGCGCTGTGGGCCGACCGCTGCGAGGAGCTGGCGTTCAACCTGCTGCCCGCCGCCACCGACCCGGCGGGCCGCGGCGTGCACTACGCGACGAGCGCCAACTCGATCGACCTGGACGACGTGCGCAAGAACGACGGCCAGTTCCAGAACGGCTTCGCGATGCAGTCGTTCCAGCCGGGCGTCGACCAGTACCGCTGCTGCCCGCACAACTACGGCATGGGCTGGCCGTACTTCACCGAGGAGCTGTGGCTCAGCACGCCGGACGGCGGGCTCGCGGCGGCGATGTACGCGCCGTGCGAGGTGCGCACCCGGGTGCACGGCACCGAGGTGACGATCACCGAGGAGACGGACTACCCGTTCACCGAGACGGTCACGCTGCGGGTCGGCGCCGCCCGCAAGGTGCCCTTCACGCTGCGGCTGCGCGTGCCCGGCTGGTGCGACGCGCCGGAGGTGACGGTCAACGGGCGGCCGGTGGCGGCGGCTGCCGGACCCGGCTTCGTGCCGGTGAAGCGGACCTGGTCGGGCGGCGACACCGTCGTGCTGCGGCTGCCGCAGCGCACGTCGGTGCGGGTGTGGGACGCCAACGGCGGCGCGGTGAGCGTCGACCGGGGGCCGCTGACGTACTCGCTGCGCATCGGCGAGTCGTACGAGCGCACCGGCGGCAGCGACGACTTCCCGCACTTCGCCGTGCACGCCACCACCCCGTGGAACTACGCCCTGGCCCCGGACGCCCCGGCGGGCCTCGCGTTCCACCGCGACGACGGGCCGCTGACCGGCGACCCGTTCACCCACGAGCACACCCCGGTGCGCATCACCGCGCCCGCGCGCCGGCTGCCGGAGTGGGTCGCCGACCGGCAGCACGTCGTGGCGCCGTTGCAGCAGAGTCCGGCCCGTAGTACGGAGGCGCCGGAGACGGTGACGCTGATCCCGATGGGTGCGGCCCGGCTGCGGATCACGGCGTTCCCGACGGCGGACCCGGACGGCACGCCGTGGACACCGGAGCCCCCGTACCACCGGGTCCAGAACAAGCACAGCGGCAAGGTGCTGGCCGTCGACCGGATGTCGCTGTCGGACGGCGGGCGGGTCCACCAGTTCGACAACTCGGGCACGTCCGACCACTCCTGGCAGTTGCTGGAGCGCGGCGACGGGCTGCTGGTGATCCGCAACGGGCACAGCGGCAAGGTGCTCGCCGTCGACGGCGGCTCGACGGCGAACAGCGCGCCCGTCGTGCAGTACGAGGACGACGGCGCGCCGGACCACCTGTGGCGGATCGTGCCCGACGCGGACGGCTGGTTCCGCATCCGCAACGAGCACAGCGGCAAGGTGCTCGGCGTGGACGGCATGTCGACGGCGAACAGCGCGCAGGTGGTGCAGTACGACGACAACGGCACCGCCGACCACCTGTGGCGGCTGGTCGCGGCGCCCGGCTGACGCGCGCCGGGTGACGCGCGGGCGGCCGGTCCTGCACCGGACTCCGGCCGCCCGCGCGCGTAGCGTGGGCGCATGAGCAATCTCGACATGAAGCCCCCGGTCGCCGCCTGCGGCGGCCGGGCGGACGTGACGGCGGAGCCGGTGCGCGAGGTGCTGGAGGCGCGCCACATGCCGCTGGGCGAGAGCACGGTGGTGCGGCGGCTGCTGCCGAACCTCGGCCGGCGGATGGTCGGCGCCTGGTGCTTCGTCGACCACTACGGCCCCGACGACATCGCGGGCGAGCCGGGGATGCAGGTGCCGCCGCACCCGCACACCGGGCTGCAGACCGTGAGCTGGCTGCACGAAGGCGAGGTCCTGCACCGCGACAGCCTCGGCAGCCTGCAGACGGTGCGGCCGCGGGAGCTGGGGCTGATGACGGCGGGGCGGGCCATCGCCCACTCGGAGGAGTCGCCGCGCGACCACTCGCGGCTGCTGCACGGGGCGCAACTGTGGGTCGCGCTGCCCGACGCCCACCGCGCCACCGCGCCCGCCTTCGAGCACCACGCGGAGCTGCCGCACGTGGCCGGCGGCGGCCTGTCGGCGACGGTGATCCTCGGCGAGCTGGCCGGCGCGGCGTCTCCGGGGACGACGTACACGCCGATCGTCGGCGCCGACGTCACCCTGGCGGCGGGCACGGAGGCGCGGCTGCCGGTGGAGCCCGACTACGAGTACGCGGCGCTGGCGATGTCCGGCGAGGCGGAGGTCGACGGGCTGCGGCTGGCGCCGGAGTCCATGGTCTACCTGGGCTGCGGCCGTACGGAGCTGCCGCTGCGCGCCGACGTGGACAGCTCGCTGATGCTGCTGGGCGGCGAGCCGTTCGCGGAGCGGATCGTGATGTGGTGGAACTTCGTGGGCCGCCACCACGACGAGATCGACCGGGCCCGTACGGAGTGGATGAGCGGCACCGGCTTCGGCGAGGTCCACGGCTACGAAGGCCCCCGGCTGGAGGCGCCGCCGCTGCCGCCGACCCCGCTCAAGCCGCGCTGAGCGGCCGGCCGTTCACCCGCCGCCGTGCCCGTACGGGCACGGCGGCAGGGCACGTCATGGGCCCCGCTGCCGGGGGAACAACGGGGCCCGAACAGAAGACTACGCGTCAGTAGCGGAGTTGCGAAGCGGTCCGCCCGCGCCGGGGCACAATCCGGCCACCTGCGTCGATGAAGGTTCAGGCATCCGTGACCCGCCGCGCGCCGCGACACGGGCACCGGGTCACGTGGCGAACCGGGATCAAGGGGCCCTTTGCCGGGCAGCCGGTGGCAGGACCTTCCGGGTGGGACGGCCCCGCTCGCGAGGACCGGGGGCGGCGCCCGGAACCCGGAGCGTACGGCCCGGGCACCGGCCACCGGTCCCGGTCGGCCGGAACGACGCGATCGGGACGCCCGGCGGCGCCCCGGCCGGGCGTGTCGGACTCCGGCCGGGGCGCCTGCCCGCGAGGGGTCGCGGATCAGGGCTGGATGTCGATGGTGAAGGTGGACGTGGTGTTCTTGACGTCCTGCGCGTTGTTCCTCAGGGTGAGGCCGCGGAACGTGACCTGGCCGACGGCCGGGCCCTGGCCCGCCTCGGGCATCTCGTTCGCCCACAGGCCGAAGCCGGACTTGGCGTCGAAGGCGTCACCGCTCTTGCGGGCGCCGGAGATGGTGATGTCGCTGAGGATGGTGTCCTTGATCGGGAACTGCGGCTGGCCTCCCACGTAGTTGGTCTGGAACATGATCCCGGAGTACGTCGGGTCGACGATGTCGACGTTGTTGATCCTGATGCCCTGGAAGACCTTCGAGGCGGAGAAGAGCCAGATGCCCGGGAAGGTCTGCGCGCCCCAGAAGTGCCCGCCGCAGCGTTCGATGGTGATGTTCTCCAGGGTCGTCGGCTGGGTGCCGAAGCCGTTCATCGGATAGCCGAAGTCCAGCGAGCTGACCGTGACTCCGGAGTAGACGAGGGTGTCGGCGATGCGGATGTTGCGGAAGGTGTTGTTGTAGCCGCCGTAGACGGCGATGCCCGCGGCCCGCCAGGTGAGCAGCGAGGTGAGGTTCTCGTAGACGTTGCTGTGCATGTCGGAGCCGCCCGCGTCGATCGCGGAGAAGAGCGCGAAGCTGTCGTCGCCGGTGGCGCGGGACTCGTTGTTGACGACGTGGGCGCCGGTGCTCCCGTTGGTCATGTTGACGGCGTCCGCGAACGAGTTGCGGATGCGGGAGTTCCCGATGGTGATGTCGTCGGTGTTGGCGCCCCAGTAGAGGCACACCATGTGCTCGTTCCAGATGTCGTCGATCGTGATGTCCGAGACGTTCTGGAAGTCGAAGACCTTGCCGGGGCCGTCGATGCGGCTGGTGTAGTTGCCGAAGTAGGCGAAGCCCCGGAAGGAGGAGCCCGCCGCCGCCTGCTCGGCGCGGAAGCCGACGTCGGTGTTCTGCTGGCCGGCGGGCGCGTGGAAGCGGGTGTACCAGGGTCCTGCGCCGACGACCTGCACCGGCTTGCCGTACACCTGGAACTTGCTCGACGTCTGGTACGCGCCGGGCGGGAGGTAGACGCCCTTGAGCTGTCCCGTGGTGTCCATGCGCACGCGGTCCAGGGCGTTCTGCACGTCCTGGTGGGTGACCCCGGCGGGCACGGTGTACGCGGCCGGGTCCGGGTTGGCCTTCGGCGCGACCTGCTCCAGGCTGACGAAGTCGATCGCGTAGCTGGTGGTGTTGGCCGCGTCCTTCTGGAGCCGGATCTTGCTGCCGGCGGGCACGGTCCTGTCCAGCATCAGGTTCGCCTCGTCGTAGATGTGCCGCGCGGGCCCCGCGCCGGGGCTGTTGCCGGGACTGGCCTCCGCCCCGTACAGCCAGGCGTACTTCGAGGTGAGGCTGACGGCCTTGTGGAAGGTGCCGTCGACGTAGACGTTCAGGGTGGCGTCGATGCCGCCGCCGCCCGGGGCGTCGGGGATGGAGAACCGGGTGACCAGGGTGTTCGTGCTCGCCCTGGTGGTGAACTCGACGGACTCGCCGGTCTGGTCGAGGGTCACCGCGCGCCGCCCGGACGCCTCGCCCGCGACGTCGCCGATGGTGCGGTTCGGGCCGACGACCTGCGCGCCGCCGGCGACGGTGCCGTCCTCTGCCTCGTACGTGTCGTACGGCATGTCGGCGCCGCGGCCGACGAACAGCGACTGGGTGCTGGTGTTGTTCTCGCGCTTGACCGGCACCTCGTTGGCGTCGGCGGCGACCGTCACCTCGACGGTGTACGAGCCGTTGGCCGCCGTCCAGCCGCCCAGGCCGACCGGGGCGGTGGTGGCGCCGGCGGCGATGGTGCCGTTGTGCGCGCCGTTCAGCGTGGTGACCGTACCGCCGGCGGCATTGCGCAGCGTCAGGGTGATCGGGTGGCTGCCGCTCGCCGACGCCCGGGTGCCCTGGTTCTTCAGCGACACGGAGAAGTCGACCCGCTCCCCGGCGGTCGCGGAACTGGGCGTCCAGTCCACCGAGGCGGCGACGAGGTCGCTGCTCTGCACGGGCGAGACGCGGAGCGGGGTGGGAGCGGTGTACTCGTTGTTTCCCTCGTCCTGTTCGACGACGGTGTCGTCGGGGTCGACGACGGCGCCGACGGCGTACTCGCCGGCGTCGTGCGCGCCGGTGTTCGCGGTCACGGTCCGCGTGGCGCCGGGGGCCAGCGTGCCGACGTCGGCGGTGCCGGCCGGCTCGCCGCCGAGCAGGAAGTCGACGCCGGTGGCCGCCGCGGGCTCCTCGCCGGCGTTGTGCACCGTCGCGGCGAGGGTGACGGACTGGGTCTCGTCGGGGCTTGCGGGGGTGTGGGTGAGGCCGGTGACCTCCAGGTCGGGGTTGGGCGCGGCGGTGCCGAGGACCTGGAGTTCGCCCACCTGGCCCGCCGGGGCGCCGGTGTTGGCGGTGAACGACAGCCGCAGGTCGGCGACGCGGCCGGTCACGGGGACGGTGACGGTGTTGCCGGTGGCGGGGTCGAAGGCGTACTGGGCGCCGGCCTTGAGGGTGGTGAAGGAGGTGGCGTCCTGCTCCCGGCCGAGGACCGAGAAGGTCTGGGTGCGCGGACCCCAGATGGGGTCGGGGTTGAGCTGGACCACGACGGCGCTGACGTCGGCGTTGGCGCCGAGCGCGACGGTGAGGGTGCCGGGGTAGGCGCCGCCGGCGCCCTCCCAGTAGGTGCCGCGGTTGCCGTCGTTGGCGTTGGTGGCGACGAAGTTGTGGACGTGGGAGGAGGCGGTGATCGGCTTGCCCCCGGCCAGGTCGGGGTCGGCGGCGGCCGCGGTCGCGGCGGCGGTGCCGGGGTCGGGTGCGGCGGGCTCCGCGGCGGCGGTGGCGGCGTCCGCCGGGCGGGCCTTGGCGGTCACCTTGGCGCTGTCGGGCGACTGGTTGCCGGCGCCGTCCCGGGCACGGACGCGGTACGTGACCGACTCGCCGGGCGCCGGGGTGTCGACGTACGTCGTCACGCCGGCGGCGACGCCGGTGCGCAGCCGCCCGTCGGCATAGACGTCGTAGCCGGCGATGCCGTCCGCGCCGGCGGCCGGCGGCCGCCAGTCGAGCTGGACGCGGCCGTCCGGCAGCGCGGTGCGGGTGAGGTCGCGGGGGGTGCCGGGCGGCCGGGTGTCGCCGCCGGCCGGGCCGTAGACCTCCAGCTCGGCCAGGCGCGCGCTGCCGGTGCCGGCCGTGAAGACGACGCGTACGTGGCGGGTGACGGCGGTGTCGAAGGAGAGGGTCGCGCTGTGGCCGCCGGCGGCGCCGAAGGCGATGTCGCGGGCGGCGGTCAGGTCGGTGAACTCCCGGCCGTCCGTGCTGCCCTGGAGCTTGAGGTTCTGTACGCGCGCGGCGCCGCCCCCGGGGAGCTTGAGCACGGCGCGGTCGATGCCGACGGTGGCGCCGAGGTCGGTCCGCAGCCACTGCTCGCGCTTGCTCTTCGCGCTCTGCCAGAAGCTGTCGCGGTCGCCGTCGCCCGCCCGGTCGGCGGTCCGGTCGCCGGTGTGGCTGCTGGCCTTGAGGGGGCGGCCCGCGGCGAGGTCGGCGGCTTTGTCCGCGGCGGTGTGCACGGCGAGTTCGGCGAGGCGGGCGGGGCGTTCGGCGGTGGTGCCGGCGAACTGCACGCGCACGTAGCGGGTCAGGGACGCGGGGAACCGTACGGTCACGGTGTTGTCCGCGGCGGGGCGGAAGGAGCGGGTGTCCTCGGCGGACAGGGTGTGGAAGGTGGTGCCGTCGGCGCTGCCCTGCACGGCGAGCGTCTGCTTGCGTGCGGCGGCGTCCGCGGGCAGCCGGAGCACGACCTCGTCGACGCGCGCCTGCCGGCCGAGGTCTGTCTGCACCCACTGCGGGCCCGTGCCCCGGCTCTGCCAGTACGTGTCCTGGTCGCCGTCCGTGACCTCCGCCGCGGCGTGCCGCGGGGCGGCGCTGCTGGCCGCGGCGGGGCGGCCGGCGGCGGCGTCGGAGCCGGCCGCGGCGACGGCGGGGAGGACGGGCAGGCCGAACAGGAGCAGTCCGGTGGCGAGGGCGGCGATGGTGGGCCGATGTCTCGAGCGGTGCTTTCTCATGGGGGTCGTCCAACCTGTGAGTTAGCTAATTGCGCTGAGATATCGCAGAATTGCAGAACGATCATGGTAAGTCTACGGTCGCGACACCGACCCCGATCCCGCACACGGCCACGCCGAACCGACTTGCGTGCACATGACAGCAGCACAACAAGGACGATTCACGCACGAGTTGGCAGCGTGCGGAGCTGGGGACATCCGCCCCACACCCACAGACCCGCGCGCCGCCCATCTACGGAACGCAACTCGCTTACATTTCTTGGCTGTTTCTTGCGTTGCGGCGGCTTCGCCGTGGGCGTGCGGTGGCGGGGCGGCCGGGGCGGTGACGCTGCGGGAGTTCTGACGGCACCGCCCCGGCCGGGCCCGTACGGGATGCGGAACCGTACGGGAAGGGGTCAGGGCCGCAGTCGCGCGGTCGCCGTGGGCAGCACGACCTGGCCGGTGACGAACTCGCTCCACAGCCCGAACCCCAGCGTGTCGCCGGGCCGCGCCGTCGTCTCGACGAAGCCGACGGTGCGGCCGCGGTCCTCGCGGGTCGCGCCGAACGACAGCCGGAAGCGCGTGGTGCCCGCGCGCTCCCCCGGCGGCACCGGGCTGGGCGGCACGATCTCGTCGGCCGCCCACCGGTAGTCGCCGCGGTACGGATCCCGTACGCGCTCGAAGGTCTGCTCCAGGATCGCGCCGGTGCCGGGGATGACCACGAGCACCCCGGGCGTGCCGTCGACGCGCGTGTTGACGACGGCCACGCCGTGCTCCGAGCCGTCCGGCCAGTTGCCGAGGCCCTCGCCGACGAGGGAGCCGGGCGGGCAGGCGGCCACGCCGCCGGCCTCGACCACGGCGCGGGCGCAGGTCGGGAAGGACTCCGGGCGGAAGCTGACGGAGCGGTCGAAGAGGAAGACGAAGCGGCGGGCTCCGGCGGGCGTCGTCCCCTCGGCGGCGCGGCTGCGCCGGTCGAAGGCGACGGTCACGCTCCGCCCGGGGCCGCGGGTGGCGGTGACGTCCAGGGTGTCGATGTTGTCGGTGCCCGCCACATCCGGTTCGTACGGGCGCTGCGGCCCGCCGGGCGCGGGGTCGGGCGCGGCCGCGGGCGCGGCGGCCTCGGCGAGCGGCGCCAGCGCGGCGGCGCCGGCGAGGACGGCGGCCAGGGCCGTGGCGAGACGTCTCAAGGGGTCCCCCTCAGGGAGCTCGGTGGGTCGTTCGCGGCCTGCATCGAAGCACCGGGCCGCGAAAGCGGGTGTAAAACCCCTGCTCCGCCGTGAGGGGCGCCGGGCCGCGGGCAACGCCCGTACGCCGTACGGAGCTTGGCGGCGGCGGCCGCCGTCCGGGACCACCGCCGCGCGCCCGTCCCGCCGGCCGCCGCCCGGCCGTTGTCAGTGGCGCGTGCCAGACTGCACGGCGGGAGGCGCCCGTGCGGCGCCGGTTGTCGCGAGGGGGTGCGATGGGACTGGAGATCGAGGGGCGGGCGTCGGACTCGCCGTACGTGTCGTACGTCTGGCGCAGCCGCAGCGAGGGCATCGACCGGATGACGGCGGTCGCCTCGGCCTGCTGGGACCTGGTGTTCTGGGAGTCGCCCGCCGGGTTCCAGGCCGCGGTGGCCGGGCCCGAGTCGCGGACGAGCACGGCGCCGGTGCCCGAGGAGGCGGCGTTCTTCGGCATCACCTTCGCGCTGGGCACCTCGCTGACGCATCTGCCGGCGCACCTGCTGGTCGACGACGGGGTGGACATACCGGACGTGACGCGCAGGTCGTTCTGGCTGAAGGGCTCCCATTGGCCGGTGCCGGGACCCGACGACGCCGAGGCGTTCGCGGACCGGCTGGTGCGCGCCGGCGTGCTCGTCCGCGATCCGCTCGTGGGCGACCTGATGCGCGGCGGCACGCCGGACGTCTCCGCGCGCACCGCGCAGCGGCGCTTCCGGGCCGCGACCGGGTTCACCCACGGCGCCGCCCGGCAGATAGAGCGGGCCCGGCACGCCGCGGTGCTGCTCCGCGAGGGCGCGGCGGCCCAGGACGTCGTGCACCGCCTCGGCTACTACGACGAGCCCCATCTGGCCCACGCGCTCAGCCGGTTCATCGGCCGGACCGCGGGCCAGTTGCGGGACGACCCGCGGCCCGCGCAGCCGCTGTCGCTTCTCTACAAGACCTGACGCCCGGCGGCCGCTAACGTCACGACGGATTGCACGTCCGCCGACCCCCCGCCCTCTGGAGCCTGTCGTGAGAAAGATCGTCGCCAGCCTGTTCATCTCCCTCGACGGCGTCGTGGAGGCGCCCGACCAGTGGCACATGTCCTACTTCGACGACGAGATGGGCGAGGCGGTCGGCGGGCTGATGTCCGACACCATGCTCTACGGCCGCAAGACCTACGACGGCTTCGCGGAGGCGTGGCCGCAGCGGGAGGACACCGACGACGAGGACGCCGGCTTCGCGAAGATCCTCGGCGACGCCCGCAAGATCGTCGTCAGCCGCGGCGAGGTCGACCTGACCTGGCGCAACTCCGAGAAGCTCCAGGGCGACCTGATCACCGGCGTGACCGCGCTCAAGCAGGAGTCCGGCGGGAACGTCTCCATCGGCGGCTCGGTCTCCGTGATCCGCGAACTGCTCGCGCACGGCCTGCTGGACGAGTTGCACCTGCTGGTCCACCCGGTCGCGGTGCGCCAGGGCGAGCGGCTCTTCGACGAGGGCGACACCAGGATCCCGCTGAAGCTGCTCGACTCGAAGGCGTTCGGCTCCGGCGTGCTGCACCTGGTCTACGGCCCGGCGGACGGCCCGGCGGCCTAGGGGACCAGGGGCCTAGGGGCGTTGCGGCTCCTCGGGGTCGTCGGCGGCCGGGTCCTCGACCAGCGACTGCAGCGGCGGGCCCGCCATCGTGCAGTGCACCTGGCACGGCGGTTCCGGCGCCCCCGCCGGCTCCTTCGGCGAGCGGATCGTCAGCCAGGACAGCACGGCCCCGCCCGCGAGCAGCGCGGCGCAGACGAACAGGGCGACGCGGAAGCCGTCGCCGAACGCCCCGGGGTTGCGGTAGTCGTTGCCGGAGAGCCCGGCGGCCAGCGGCAGCGCGGCGACGGCGAGCAGGCCCGCGGCGCGGGCCACCGCGTTGTTGACGCCGGAGGCGATGCCGGAGTGCCGGTCCTCCACGGCGCCCAGGACGGTGGCGGTGAGCGGGGCGACCGTCGTCGCCAGGCCGAAGCCGAAGAGCACCACCCCGGGCAGCACGTCCTGTACGTAGGACACGTTGCCGCCGGGGCCGCCGATGCGCAGCATCAGCAGCAGCCCGCCGGCGCAGATCGCCGGGCCGACCGTCATCGGGATGCGCGGCCCGATGCGCTCCGACAGCTTTCCCGACCGCTCCGAGAGCGCCAGCATGATGAGCGTCACCGGCAGCAGCGCGGAGCCCGCGGCGATCGGCGAGTAGCCGGCGGCGATCTGCAGGTCCAGCACGAGGAAGAAGGTCACCCCGCCGAGGGCGGCGTAGACGACGAACGTGACCACGTTCGCCGCGGTGAACTGGCGGGAGCCGAAGATCCCGGTGGGCAGCATCGGGTGGCTGCTGCGCCGCTGGACGAACACGAACGCCGCCAGGCTCGCCACCCCCACGCCGCTGCTCGCGGCCAGCAGCAGCGCCGAGACGCCCTTCTCGGGCGCGGCGATCAGGGCGTACGTCACACCCGCCAGGCCGAGCGCGCCGAGCGCGGCGCCGGTCCAGTCGAAGCGTCCCGTGGCCGTCTCGTCGCGGCTCTCGGGTACGTGCCGGGCGGCGACGGCCACGACGACGACGGCCAGCGGCACGTTGATGGCGAAGACCCACCGCCAGCTCGCCGCCTCCACCAGCCAGCCGCCGAGCAGCGGGCCGAGGGCGCTCGCGATGCCGGCGAGGCCCGACCAGACGCCGATCGCGCGGGCCCGGTCCTCGGGGGCGAAGGACGCCTGGATGAGGGCGAGGGACCCGGGGGTCAGCAGCGCGCCGCCGATGCCCTGAAGCGTGCGGGCGCCGATGAGGATGCCGACGTTCGGCGCCAGCGCGCACAGCAGTGAGGACACCGCGAACCACACCGTGCCGAAGATGAAGATCCGGCGGCGGCCGTAGCGGTCGCCGAGGGCGCCGCCGAGGAGGATGAGCGCGGCGAGGGTGAGGGTGTAGCCGGTGACGGTCCACTGCAGCCCGCCGAGGGAGGCGCCGAGTTCGTCGCCGATGGTGGGCAGCGCGACGTTGACGACGGTGGCGTCGAGGAACGTGATGCCCGAGCCGATCACCACCGCGGTCAGCAGCCAGCGCCCGGCCGGCTGGGCGAGCCGTAGATCCGCGGGAGCGCCTGCGGCTGGGCGGGATTGCGTCATGCCCGCAGTCAACCGCACCGCCCGGCCGCGCGCACCGTACCGGACCGTGCCCGCCCCGCGGCGCGTCGGGTACCGTCCGGGTTGTGAGCGATGCCGGCACCGAGGGCAACCTCGAAGACAGGTCAGAGAACAGGTCAGGGGACGGGACCGGGGAGCGCCCGGCACACCGCCCCGGGAGCACGTCCGGTTTCGAGCGCGGCACCGACGGCCCCAAGGTGATCCTCGTCGGCGTCGACGGCTCCGACACCTCCTGGCGCGCCGCCGCCTACGCCGCGGGCCTGGCCCGGCGGCAGGGCTCGCTGCTCGCGGTGGTGTACGTGCAGCCGACGCTGGCCGCCGCGGCCGCGCTCGGCGCGCCGGTGGCGGACACGACGGCGGAGGTGGCCGAGGAACTGGTGGCGGAGATCCGGCGGGCGGTGGCGCAGTTGCGCGGCCTGTTCGACGTGCGCTGGGAGTTCCACACCCTGCACGGCGACGCGTACACCGGGCTGGTGCAGGCGGCGCAGGACCTCAAGGCGGACGCGGTGATCGTCGGCGCCTCGGAGCAGGCGGGGCACCGGCTCGTCGGCTCGGTGGCGGTACGCCTGGTCAAGGCGGGCCGCTGGCCGGTCACCGTGGTGCCGTAGCCCCCGGGTTCGGCCGGGTGCCGCCCGTGTCGCGAGCCCGGCGGGTCTGCGGCACGGTGGGTTCATGAGCGATCACACGTACCGCGTCACCGAGATCGTCGGCTCCTCCCCCGCCGGCGTCGACGACGCCGTCCGCAACGGCGTCGCGCGCGCCTCGCAGACGTTGCGCCACCTCGACTGGTTCGAGGTCACCCAGGTGCGCGGGCAACTGGAGAACGGCGTCGTGGCGCACTGGCAGGTGTGCCTGAAGGTGGGCTTCCGGCTGGAGGACGCCGGCGGCTCCTGAGCCCGGCCGCGTCACTTCAGCAGCCGGGACATCCTCCGGTCGGCCAGCGGCTTGCCGCCGGTCTGGCAGGTGGGGCAGTACTGCAGCGCCGAGTCGGCGAACGACACCTCGCGGATCGTGTCGCCGCAGACCGGGCACTTCTCCCCGGCCCGCCCGTGCACCCGCAGCCCGCTCTTCTTCTCCGCCTTCAGCCGCCCCGCGGCCACCCCGCGGGAGCGCTCGACGGCGCCGCGCAGGGTGTCGCCGATCGCCGCGTAGAGCACGGCGGTCTCCTCGTCGGTGAGGTTCGCGGCGAGCTTGTACGGGGAGAGCTTCGCGACGTGCAGGATCTCGTCGGAGTACGCGTTGCCGATGCCGGCGATCGTCGACTGGTCGCGCAGCACGCCCTTGATCTGCCGCCGCTCACCCGCCAGCAGCCCGGCGAACGCCTCCGCCGTGAACGCCGCGGCCAGCGGGTCGGGCCCCAGCCGGGCGACGCCGGGCACGTCCTGCGGCTCCCGTACGCAGTAGACCGCCAGGCGCTTCTGCGTGCCCGCCTCGGTCAGGTCGAAGCCCGCGCCCTCCGGCTCGGCCAGCCGCACCCGCAGCGCCAGCGGGCCCTTGCCGGGACGCGGCGGCGCGGCCGGCAGCTTGTCCTTCCACTGCAGCCAGCCGGCCCGGGCCAGATGGATCACCAGGTGCAGTTCGTCGGCGACCGTGAGGTCCAGGAACTTGCCGTGCCGCCCGACGGCCGTGACCTCGGCGCCCTCCAGCGCGGTGAGCGGCGGGTCGTACGTCTTGAGCACGCTGATCGCGACCGGCTGCACCCGGGCGACGTACCGCCCCACCAGGTGCTCGGTCAGGAATCCGCTGAGCGCTTCGACTTCGGGAAGCTCGGGCATGCCTCCCAGTCTGCGGCATCCTGGAGTGATGTACGAGGAGAGTCCCGCGCTGCTCGGCGGCGCGGTCGTCTGGCGCCGCCGGGACGTCCGCCCGGGACCGTACCGGGTGCTCCCGGACGGCGGCACCGACCTGATCCTCACGCCTCGCGGGCTGCTCGTCGCGGGCCCCGACACCCGGGCGCACGTCGGCACGGGGGCCGCGGGCGACACGTACACCGGGCTGCGCTTCGCCCCGGGGCAGGGCCCGGCGGTGCTGGGCGCGCCCGCGCACGAACTGCGGAACCTGCGGGTGCCGCTGGCGGATCTGTGGGGCGAGCGGCGGGCCCGGATCGCGGCGGAGCGGGTCGCCGGGGCGGCGGACCCGGGCGCGGCGCTGGAGGCGCTGGCGCGGGCGCGCCTGGCGGACGCGGAGCCGCCGGAGCCGTACGTGCCGGCGGTCGTCGCGGCGCTGGCGGCGGGCCGGCCGGTGGCCGAGGTCGCGGGGGCGGTGGGGCTCGGCGAGCGGCAGTTGCACCGGCGCAGCCTGGCGGCGTTCGGGTACGGGCCGAAGACGCTGGCCCGGGTGCTGCGGATGAACCGCGCGCTGGCGCTGGCCAGGGCGGGCACGCCGCCGGCCGGGGCGGCGGCGCTGGCGGGGTACGCGGACCAGGCGCACCTGGCGCGCGAGATGCGGGCGCTGGCCGGGGTGCCGCTGACGGCGCTGCTCTGAGCGGCAGCCCGGCCCCGCTCGCCGCGGGCCCGGCGGTCAGCCGAGCGGGGCGAAGAGGTCGACGCTGTTGCCGTCCGGGTCGTGCACCTGCGCGTAGCGCTGGCCCCACTCGGCGTCCCAGGGCGCCATGGCGCCCTTGTACCCCGCCTCGGTGAGCATCGCGTACGTCGCGTCCACGTCGGCGGGTCCGTCGCAGCGGAAGGCGAGGCCGATGCGCCCCTCCCCGGTCGGCGGCTCGAAGTCGGGCGCGAAGGACTTGATCGCCTCCTCCCCGTCCCACATCAGGCGCAGCCCGCCGGGCAGCGCCGCCTCGACGTGCGGCTGCCCGTCGGCGTCGGCGGGGATGTCCAGGCCGAGCAGGCGGTAGAAGGCGAGGGTGGCGGCCATGTCGGCGGTCACCATTCCGATGGCGTCGAATCGTGCGGTCATGACCCCGACCCTAGGAACGGGCCGGCGGGCGCGTCTTGAACGAATCGGACGTCCTCACCCGCGCGGCGCAGTCCGGCCGGCGGGCGCTGCCCGCGACGATCACGCCGTATCCGGTCTCCTCCCTTGACTCCGGGCCCACTCTGCAAGTTAATGTCAACATGAAGTCGGGCGAGTCCATGACCATCGGCGAGCTGGCCGGGCGCTTCGGCCTCGCCGCCCACGTGCTGCGGCACTGGGAGGCCATGGGCCTGCTCACCCCGGCGGAGCGCGTGAACGGCCGCCGGCGCTACACCTCCGACCACGTCTCCCGGGTCGCCATGATCATCGGCGGCAAGCGCGGGGGGCTCAGCCTGGAGCAACTGCGCGAGCTGTTCGCCGCGCAGGGCCCCGCCGACCGGCACGCGCTGCTGGCACGGCACCGGGAGGAGCTCCAGGAGCGGATGCGGGAGATCGAGCGGTCGAAGGCGATGATCGACCACGCGCTGGAGTGCGAGGCGCACGACTTCACCCGCTGCCCCACTTTCCAGGCCCTCGTGCGCCGGCTCGCGGCCGGCGAGAGCCTGGCTCACCTCCCGGTCGGCACCGGCCCGTCCGCCGGTCGCGATCCGCAGGAACCGCACGTCCGGGGCGGTCCGAACGGAACGGTTATCCGATAGCGTGCCCGTCCCGGCACCACCACCGCACACCGCGCCACCACCGCACCACCAACGCACACCCGCATCACCGCTGCCCGAGGTGTCCCCACCGCGCACCGGGGGCAGCACCCTGAGGTCGCCCGCAATTCGCCCAAGAGGGAGCGAGAAGCATGGGAGCCCAAGCCGTCACCGCGGGGGTCCTGAGGGAGCGCGCGCCGGACGAGCGCCGCGTCGCCCTCACCCCCGAAGTCGTCACCCGTGTGCGCCGGTCGGGTGTCGACGTCCTCGTCGAGACCGGCGCGGGCACGAGCGCCTGGTTCACCGACGCCGACTACACGGCCGCGGAGGCCGAGGTCGTCGGCGCGGACGAGCTGATCCGCCGGGCTGACGTCGTGCTCTGCGTCGGACCCCCCGACCGCGAGACCGCCGCCGCCCTGCGCTCCGGGCAGACGCTCATCGGGATGCTCGACCCGCTCCGCCAGGCCACCCTGATCGGCGAGCTGGCCGCCCGGGGGGTGACCGTCGTCAGCCTCGACCTGCTGCCCCGTACGCTCAGCCGGGCCCAGACGATGGACGCGCTGACCTCCCAGGCCAATGTCGCGGGATACAAGGCGGTGCTGCTCGCCGCCGACAGCTACGACCGGTACTTTCCGATGCTGACCACGGCGGCGGGCACCTCGAAGCCCGCCGCCGTTCTCGTGCTCGGCGCGGGCGTCGCCGGGCTGCAGGCCATCGCCACCGCCCGCCGGCTCGGCTCGATCGTCACCGCGTACGACGTCCGGCCCGCGGCACAGGGCGAGATCGAGTCGCTGGGCGCGAAGTTCCTGGAGCTGGAGGGCGTGGCCTCGGCGGCGGGCGAGGGCGGCTACGCGCGCGTGCTCACCGACGAGGAGCAGCGGGCGCAGCTCGCCGCGCTGACGGCGGCGGTGCCCCGCTTCGACGTGGTGATCACCACCGCCCGGGTGCCGGGCCGCAAGCCGCCGCTGATGGTCACGGCCGAGGCGCTGGAGCAGATGCGCCCGGGGTCGGTGGTGGTGGACATGGCCGCCAGCGAACTCGGCGGCAACGTGGAGCTGTCCGAGCCGGACAAGACCGCGGTCCTCGCCGGCGGCGTGACGCTGATCGGCGCGGGCAACCTGCCCTCGGTGATGGCGACCGCCGCCTCCACCGCGTACGCCCGCAACATCAGCGCGCTGCTGGCGCACCTGGTGGCCGACGAGGCGGTGCGCATCGACCTCGACGACGACATCCAGGCCGGCGTGGTCGTCGCACACGGCGGCGAGGTCGTCAGCGACGCGGTCGCCCCGCGGAACGGAGGGAACCGGTGAACCTCGATCTGCTCACCGCAGTCACGATCTTCGTGCTCAGCGTGCTGGTCGGCTTCGAAGTGATCAGCAAGGTGCCGGCGACGCTGCACACGCCGCTGATGTCCGGCGCCAACTCGATCCACGGAATCGTGCTGATCGGCGCGATGCTGGTGACGTCCCTGGCCCACGAGCCGCTGGAGTACGCGCTGGCGTTCGTGGCCGTCGCGTTCGGCGCGATGAACGTCGTCGGCGGGTACGTCGTCACGGACCGGATGCTCCACATGTTCCGCGCCCGGCCGACGGCCGGCGGCGCCAAGGGAGGTGCGGCGAAATGAGCGATCTGGAGACCGCCGTACGGTACGTGCTGCTGGCCGCCGCCGCGTGCTTCGTGCTCGGCCTGCGGCTGATGAACTCCCCCGCCACCGCCCGCCGCGGCAACACCCTCTCGGCCGGTGCCATGGCCGTGGCGATCGTGGCGACCGCGGTGCTGCTGGCGGAGCGCGGCGACATCACCGCGACCGGCTGGCTGGTACTGCTCTCCGCGACCATCGTCGGCTCCGGCGCCGGGCTGTATCTGGCCCGTACCGTCGAGATGACCGCGATGCCGCAGTTGGTGAGCCTGTTCAACGCGGTCGGCGGCGGCGCCGCCGCGCTGCTGGCCATCGTCGAGGTGCTCCAGCACGCGCACCCGGAGGACCTCGGCGCGCGCACCACCGTGCCGGGCGGCATCGACATCCTCATCGGCGCCATCACCTTCTCCGGCTCGCTGATCGCCGCCGGGAAGCTGCAGGGCGTGATCCCGGGCAAGCCGATCGTCCTGCCGGGCAGCCAGGCGCTGAACGCCGGGCTCGCCCTGGTCTTCGCCGGGGCCGGCGTCTGGCTGGTGGTGGACCCGGGCAGCGTCGCGGCGCTGACGCTGCTGACGCTCGCCGGGCTGGCGTTCGGCGTCACGATGGTGCTGCCGATCGGCGGCGCGGACATGCCCGTGGTGATCTCGCTGCTCAACGCCTTCACCGGCACGGCGGTCGGCATGGCCGGTTTCGTGCTCAACGAGCCGGCGCTGATCATCGCCGGCGCGCTCGTCGGCGCCTCGGGCACGATCCTCACCAAGCTGATGGCGGATGCCATGAACCGTTCGATTCCGGCCATCATCGTCGGCGGCTTCGGCACCGGCGACGAGGCGGCGGCCGTGGGCACGGACGGGGACGTGCAGGTGCGCCCGGTCTCGGTCGACGACGTGGCGATCCAGCTCGCGTACGCCGGCAAGGTCGTCATCGTGCCGGGGTACGGGCTGGCGGCCGCGCAGGCGCAGCACGAGCTGGGCGACCTGGCGGACCTGCTGGAGGAGCACGGCGTGGAGGTCACGTACGCGATCCACCCGGTGGCCGGCCGGATGCCGGGGCACATGAACGTGCTGCTGGCCGAAGCCAACGTGCCGTATCCGCAGCTCAAGGAGATGGAGGAGGCGAACCCGGAGTTCCCGCAGGCGGACGTGGCGCTGGTGATCGGCGCCAACGACGTCACCAACCCGGCCGCGCGGCGGCCGGGCAACGCGATCTCCGGCATGCCGATCCTGGATGTGGACCGGGCCAAGAGCGTGGTGGTGATCAAGCGGTCGATGGGCCACGGGTACGCGGGCATCGACAACGAGCTGTACACCGCGGAGAACACCGGGATGTTCTTCACCGACGCCAAGAAGGGGCTCGCCGATCTGAAGGCGGCGGTCCGCACGTTCGTCGGCTAGCGCACGCGGGAGTACGGGCGCGGAGGGCCCGGGCGGATCAGTCGATGCCGCGCAGGATGTGCAGCTCGGCGGTGTCGGCCGGGTCGTCCTCGTATCCGGCGAGCCGGATGGGGGCCGAGCGCGCCCACACGTCCAGGCTGCTCAGGGACTCCTCGGCCACCCGCGGACGCGGGTGCGGCCGGGGGGCGGGCTGGGGATGCCGTTCCGGTGCGGCTTCGGTGGTCAACGTGCACTCCTCCGGGTCATGTGAACTGGTCAGCCCGCCCTGGCCGGGCGGCGGGTGTCGGCGGCGGACACCCCGGGCTGTTCGGGTGGGCAGTTCGGACGCGGTGGCGCCGGCTGGGCTCGCGGACCGGTCCGAGGTGTCGGGCCCTTCCCCGTGGGCGGGGCTGTCCGTTCCCCCAGGGTAACGACTCGGGGCCGGGGACGCCCGGCGTTATCCGGTCCGGCGGATCGATTCTAGAATCAGGCCACAGTCATACATAAGGGTTGTGTCACCCCGGGAAGGGACGCCATGGGCACCAGCCGCATAGCCCGCCTTCTGCCTACGCCCGCGGCCCTGCCGGCCCTGCTCCTGGTGCTCCCGCTGCTGCTCGCGGGCGGGTGCACCAAGGAGGAGACGCAGAAGCCCGGAAAGCCCCGGAAGGAGCGGCACAGCGGCTCGCCGTTCACCGGACTGGCGGGAGGCGGCGGACCCGTACTGGGCGTGAAGGTCGACAACGCCGCGCCCGCGCGCCCGCAGACGGGCCTGGAGCGCGCGGACATCGTCTACGTCGAACGGGTGGAGGCCGGCCTCAGCCGGCTGCTCGCCGTCTACGCCTCGCATCCGCCGGAGCGGGTCGGCCCGGTGCGCAGCGCCCGCGAGTCCGACCTCGCACTCCTGGAGCAGTTCGGCAGGCCCGCGCTCGCCTTCTCCGGGGCGCAGTCCAAGCTGCTCCCGCTGATCGACGAGGCGCCCCTGTTCCCTGTGCCCACGGGCACCGCGGGCGACGCGTACCTGCGCGACCCCGCGAAGCCCGTACCGCACAACCTCTTCGTCCGGCCGGAGCGGGCGCTGGCCGCGGCGCCCGAGGCGGACCGGGCACGGGACATCGGCTTCCGCTTCGGCCCGGCACCGAAGGGCGGCGAGGCCACCGCCGAGCGCACCGTGCGCTACCCCGCCGCGAGCTTCGGCTTCACCTGGGACGGGGCCGGGAAGCGCTGGCTGATCTCCTTCGACGGCACCCCGGCCGCCACCGCGGCGGGCGGGCGGCTGTCGGCGGCGACGGTCGTCGTCCAGCATGTGAAGATCCGCGACTCGGATTTCGGCGACCGTTCGGGCAACGTCTCCCCCTTCACCGAGACCGTCGGCACCGGCAAGGCGGAGGTGCTGCGCGGCGGCAGGTCGTACGAGGCGCGGTGGGAGCGCGGATCGGCGGGCGGCGGCACGGAGTTCACCGGCGCGGACGGCGAGCGGCTGCGCTTCGCGCGGGGTCCGGTCTGGGTCGTCTTCACAGAGTGACGCAAACCACACCCTTATTGGCGCGAACCGGTTCTGACAGCCGCTACCATTTTTTGGGTACGAAACCGTTTCGTTCCGCTGACTGGGGAGGGGGCCCGATGGTCGTGCAGGACACCAGCGCCACCGGGCGCCGGAGCCGGCTGAGCGCCGAGCGCGAGCAGGAGCTCTTCGAGGCCGTGCTCGACCATCTGCGCGAAGTCGGCTACGAGGCCCTCACCATGGACGCGGTCGCGGCTCGTACGCGGTCCAGCAAGGCCACCCTCTACCGCCAGTGGCACTCCAAGCCGCACCTGGTCGCCACGGCGCTCCGGCACGGCAAGCCGGTGAGGTCGGCCGGGATCGACACCGGCACGCTGCGCGGAGACCTCGTGCAGTTCGCCGACGGTGTGTGCCAGAGCGCGGAGAAGGACTCGGCCCTCCTGCGCGCGGTCGCCTTCGCTCAGCAGTCCAACGAGGAACTGCAGCAGGCCATGCGGCAGCTCTTGATCGAACCGGAGCTGGCCGCCTTCCAGGAGCTGATCGATCGCGCCGTCGCGCGCGGCGAGCTGACCGCGGACATCCCCGCCGCGAAGTTCGTCCCGCACATGATGCTGGGGGCCATGCTGGCCCGCCCCCTCATCGAGAACGCGCCGGTCTCCAGCGACTATCTTGTCCGTTATGTCGACGCAGTGATTCTCCCCGCCCTGCATATGAACTGACCTGTCGTTCGCCAACCACAACAGAACACGGCTCCACCTGGCGTACGCCGCTCTCGTCGTCGGGCTGGTTCAACACAACCCACCGTCGAGATCAGGAGAAACCTGCTCGTGGCCACCTACCTATACAAACTCGGCCGGCTAGCCTTCCGGCGGCGCGGTATCACGGCGCTGATATGGCTGCTGCTCTTCGTCCTCGCCGGGTTCGGGGCGTCGTCGGCGGGCACCCCGCCCGAGGACGAATTCGCGCTGCCCGGCACCGAGGCACAGCAGGCGTTCGACCTTCTTGAGGAGCGCTTCCCCGGGCAGTCCGCCGACGGCGCGACAGCCCGTATCGTCTTCGAGGCACCCGACGGCCAGAAGATCACCGCCACCGACAACCGCGAGGCTGTCGACAGCGTGCTCGACGGCATCGCCGGCGACCAGGTGGAGTCCGTCGGCGACCCCTTCGCGGACAACGCGGGCGTCAGCAAGGACGGCTCCACGGCGTACGCGGTCGTCGACTACAAGGTCACGTCCATGGAGATCGAGGACGAGACCCGCGAAGCCCTCACCGACCTGGGGGAGAAGGAGCGCGACGACGGGCTGACCATCGAGGCCGGCGGTGACGCGGTGATGGCCGAGCCCGACATGGGCCACGGTGAGATCATCGGTGTCGGCATCGCGCTGGTCGTGCTCGTGATCACCTTCGGCTCGCTGGTCGCGGCGGGGCTGCCGATCATCACCGCGCTCATCGGCGTCGGCATCGGCATCTCGTCGATCACGGCACTGGCGACCGTGCTCGACCTCTCCGCCACGACCTCCACGCTGGCGATGATGATCGGCCTCGCGGTCGGCATCGACTACGCCCTGTTCATCGCCTCCCGCTACCGGGCGGAGCTGACAGACGGCCATTCCCGCGAGGAGGCGGCGGGCCGCGCCGTGGGCACGGCCGGTTCCGCGGTGGTCTTTGCCGGCCTCACCGTGATCATCGCGCTGGCCGGCCTGGCGGTCGTCAACATCCCGATCCTGACGAAGATGGGCCTGGCCGCGGCCGGCACGGTCGCGCTCGCGGTGCTCATCGCGCTCACGCTGGTCCCGGCCGCGCTCGGCATCGTAGGCAAGCGGATCTACGGCAAGAAGGTGCGCAAGGCCAACCCGGAGACCGGCGCCCCGAAGGCGTCCGACCACGACGCCAAGCCGAACATGGGCACCCGCTGGGCCCGCGGGGTGCTCAAGCGCCCGGTCCTGGTGCTGGTCACCGCCATCATCGGGCTCGGCGCGCTGGCCGCGCCGGTGGCGAGCATGGAGCTGGGCCTGCCCGACGAGGGCAGCCAGCCGACGGACACGACGCAGCGCAAGGCGTACGACATGCTGTCCGAGGCGTTCGGCCCGGGCTTCAACGGCCCGGTCACCGGCGTCATCGACGCCACCGAGGCGGAGAACCCGCAGGCCGCGGCCGACGAGGTCGTCGCGCGGATCTCCGACGTGGACGGCGTCGTCTCCGTCACCCCCGCGGCGTTCAACGAGGCCGGGGACACCGCGACCGTCATGGTTACCCCGTCCACCGGCCCGAGCGACACCGACACCAAGGACCTGGTCCACGAGATCCGCGACCTGACGTCGGGGCTCCAGGACGACACCGGTGCCGAGCTGTACCTCACCGGCAACACGGCCGTGATCATCGACTTCTCGCAGGTGCTCGACGACGCGCTGGTGCCGTATCTGGCACTGGTCGTCGGCCTGGCCTTCGTCCTGCTGATGCTGGTGTTCCGCTCGGTGCTGGTGCCGCTGAAGGCCGCGCTCGGCTTCCTGTTCTCCGTGCTGGCCGCGCTCGGCGCCGTCGTCGCGGTCTTCCAGTGGGGCTGGCTGGCCGGGCTGCTGGGGGTCGAGGAGACCGGTCCGATCATGTCGATGATGCCGATCTTCCTGATCGGCGTGGTCTTCGGCCTGGCCATGGACTACGAGGTCTTCCTCGTCAGCCGGATGCGCGAGGCGTACGTCCACGGGGAGTCGGCCGGCGACGCCGTGGTCACCGGCTTCCGCTACGGCGCCCGGGTGGTCACCGCTGCCGCCGTGATCATGATCAGCGTCTTCGCCGGCTTCATCGGCGCGGGCGACTCCATGATCAAGATGATGGGCTTCGGCTTGTCGGTGGCGGTCCTCTTCGACGCCTTCCTGGTCCGCATGACCATCGTCCCCGCGGTGCTCGCGCTGCTCGGCAAGTCCGCCTGGTGGCTGCCGAAGTGGCTGGACCGGATCCTGCCGAACGTCGACGTGGAGGGCGAGAAGCTGTACCGGCAGCTCGCCGCGGACGCCGTGCCGCCGCCGACGGCCGGCGAGGAGCGGGAGCCCGAGCCCACCGGCGTGCGCTGAGGCACGACCCGCGGTGCCCCCGGGCACCGCGGGACCGCACCGACCCGACCGGGGCCCGGTGGCGTTCGCGCCACCGGGCCCCGGTGCGTTGCCGCTCGGTGTCGCTGGACGCCGCCGCCCGTTGTCGCCCGTTGCGTCGAACCTTGACGTTCATCCGATGAATCTCTACGTTCCCTCCCCAGCAACCGCTTGAATCTGACACAACTCCCATAGACATCGGATGGATCAAGGTTCTTGAGGGAGAACGGGATGAACGGGTTTGCACGACGGCACGTGCTGGCGATCGGCGCGGGAACCGCGGCGGGCTCCGCGCTGGGCCTCGCACCCACCGCCGCGGGGGCCGCACCACAGGGCCCGGCCGGGGCCGCGGACGAGAGCGCGACCGCCGACGACTGGGGCCGGGTCCCCGACCCCGTACCGGTGCCGCTGACCGCCCACTTCGACAACGACGGCGTCGACACCGCCGACGCCCGCGGCGGCAACTTCGACGGCAGCGGCTACACCTATCCGGGCGAGGAGCTGCCCGCGGGGCCGGTCGAAGTCGACGGCTTCCCCTTCGACTTCCCCGGCGCGGGCGCCGGCGCCCCCAACAACATCGTCGCCATGGGCCAGCGCGTCGAACTGCCCCCGGGCCACTACCTGAGCGTGCTGTTCCTCGCCTCCTCCTCGTACGGCACCGCCTCCGGCGAGGCCACCGTGCACTACGCCGACGGCAGCACCGCCACCGCGGGGCTGTCCGCCCCCGACTGGTACTCCGGCGGCGGCTCGCTCCGGGCCCCGTACCGCTACACCCCCAGCGGCACCAAGGACCCGCACCAGGTGTCCATCGCCGTCGTCGAACTCGGCCTGGACCCGGTGCGCGAGGCGGTCGCGCTCACCCTGCCGGTCATCAACCGGGCCGAGCCCGACAAGCCGGCGCTGCACATCTTCGCGCTCTCCCTGCAGCCCGTCGCCGAGGGGCGCGCCGTCGCGCTGCGCAACGTCCGCTCCACCACCACCTCGCTGGAGCGCTCGGGCGCGCAGTCCGTCGAGGCGACGCTGATCAACGCCGGTGCGGTGTGGATCGCCGCCCGCGACGGCCTGTCGGTCACCGTCGACACCGAGGGCGCCCGCACCGTCGCGCCGGTCTCGGTACCGCGGCTCGGCCCGGGCGAGCAGGCGCGGGTCACGGTCGGCATCCGCAACCGCGCGGGCGTGGCGCCGGGCACCGTGCAGGAGGGCCGCGTCGTCGCCACCGGACGGGGCGGCACGGCCGCGGAGGTCAAGCGCCGGCTGACGCTCGGGGTGCCCGACTTCGAGCCGACCGACGCGTCGCTGAGCAGCCATCAGGCGCCGTACTGGTTCAACGACGCCAAGTTCGGCATCTTCATCCACTGGGGCGTGTACTCGGTGCCCGCCTGGGCGCCGGTCGGCAAGCAGTACGCGGAGTGGTACTGGCAGCAGATGAACCAGCCGGACAACCCGACGCACGCGCACCACCGGGAGGTGTACGGCGAGGACTTCGCGTACGACGACTTCATCCCGATGTTCCGCGCCGAGCGCTTCAACCCGCGCTCCTGGGTCGAGCTGTTCCGCGACGCGGGCGCGCAGTACCACGTGCTCACCTCCAAGCACCACGAGGGCTTCGCGCTCTGGGACACCAAGCTCTCCACCCGCAACTCGGTCGCGATGGGCCCGCGCCGCGACCTGATCAAGGAGCTGTTCGACGCGTCCCGCAGGTACACCCCCGAACTGCACCGCGGGCTGTACTTCTCGATGCCGGAGTGGTTCAACCCGGACAACCCCTGGTACGGCCACGCCCCGCGCAATCCGTACACGCTGGAGCCCGTGCCCTACACCGGCTACACCTCGGGCCAGGACTACACCCGCGGCTACCAGGCCGGGCAGATGCTGGAGCTGATCCGCGAGTACGACACCGAGATCATGTGGTGCGACATCGGCGGCGCCAACGACAGCCACCGGGTGCTCGCCGAGTACTTCAACCACGCCAGGAACCGCCCGCGGCCGATCGAGGTGACGGTCAACAACCGTTCCGGCATCGGCCCGCACGACTTCACCACGCCCGAGTACGAGGTGTACGAGAACACCGTCGTCGCCAAGTGGGAGGCCAGCCGCGGGCTCGACCCGCGGTCCTACGGCTACAACGCCGAGACGCCCGACGATGCGTACATGACGACCGAGGAGGTCGTGCACAGCCTCGTCGACATCGTCAGCAAGAACGGCAACTTCCTCCTCGACATCGGCCCGCGCGCCGACGGCACCATCCCCGAGATCATGGAGCGGCGGCTGCGCGAGACCGGGGAGTGGCTGCGCGTCAACGGCGAGGCGATCTACGGCACCACCTACTGGTCGCGCATGGCGCAGTTGGGCGAGGACCTGCGGTTCACCATGAAGCGCGACGCCTTCTACATTCACTCGCTCGCCGCACCCTCGTCCCGGCTCGTCGTCGAGGCCCCGGTGCCCGTCAGGGCCGGCGACGAGATCACCATGCTCGGCTACGGCGGCCGCCCGCTGAACTGGGACGTCGACGGCGGCGCGCTGGTCGTCGAGGTCCCGGCGGCGGCCCGCAGGGCGGGGAAGCACGCCTGGGTTTTCAAGGTGAGCACCCGCCCCTCTTCCTGAAAGGCACCTCATCCGTCATCGTGCTGCACTGTCATCGAACGGCCTCGACGGAGAGGACGCACCATGGCAGGGCTCTGGAGCACGGACGGCGTACTGCGCCGCAAGCCCATCGAGCACATCGAGACCGCCGAGGGTGAGAGCGGCGAACAGCTCACCCGGGTCCTCGGGCTGTGGCAGCTCACGGCGATCGGCGTCGGCGGCATCATCGGCGCGGGCATCTTCGCGCTCGCCGGCGCGGTCGCCAACGGCACGGCGGGTCCCGCCGTGCTCGTCTCCTTCCTGATCGCGGGGGTGGCGAGCGCGGCGGCGGCCCTGTCGTACGCGGAGTTCGCGGGCCTGATCCCCAAGGCGGGCTCGGCGTACACGTACGGCTACGCGGTCCTCGGCGAACTCGCCGGGTGGTTCATCGGCTGGGATCTGCTGCTGGAGTACACCGCGATCGTCGCGGTGGTGGCCATCGGCATCTCCGGCTACTTCTCCTTCCTCATGGAGAACATGGGCGCCGACCTGCCGGCGTGGATGCTCGGCGCCCCCGGCACCGGCGAGGGGCACAAGGTCGACCTGTTCGCGGTCGTACTGTGCCTGCTGGTCGCGTACCTGCTGACCCTCGGGATCAAGAACGCGGCGCGCTTCGAGACCGTCGTGGTGGTGCTGAAGGTCGTCGTCGTGCTCGTCGTCATCCTGGTGGGCGTCTTCCACATCGACACCGCCAACTACAACCCCTTCTTCCCGTACGGCGTCGGCGGCGCGTTCACCGGCGCGGCGACCGTGTTCTTCGCGGTCTTCGGCTACGACGCGATGTCGACGGCGGCCGAGGAGTCGAAGGAGTCGCAGCGGCACATGCCGAAGGCGATCCTCTACTCGCTGGCGATCTCGATGCTGCTGTACGTGGCCGCGACGCTGGTGCTGACGGGGATGCAGAACTACAAGGGCATCGACCCGGAGAGCGGCTTCTCCACGGCGTTCGAGTCGGTGGGTCTCGGCTGGCTCGCGAACCTGATCGCGGTGGGGGCCATCATCGGCATCCTCACGGTGATGTTCACCTTCATGCTGGGCGTCACGCGCGTGTGGTTCTCGATGAGCCGCGACGGGCTGCTGCCCAAGTGGTTCGCCAAGACGCACCGGACGCGGCACGTGCCGACGCGGGTGACGTGGATCGTGGGCGTCGGCTCTGCGCTGATCGCGGGCTTCCTGAAGATCGGGGAGGCCGCGGAGCTGACGAACATCGGGATCCTGCTGGCGTTCGTCGTGGTGTGCGTCGCGGTGATCGTGCTGCGCTACCGGCAGCCGGAGCTGCCGCGCACGTTCCGCTGCCCGGGGATGCCGGTGGTGCCGCTGATAGGGGTCGGCTTCTCGATCTGGCTGGTGACGTTCCTGAAGTGGGAGACGTGGCTGCGGTTCGGCGTGTGGTTCGCGGTCGGGATGGTCGTGTACTTCGCCTACTCGTACCGCCGCAGCGAGCTGGCCCGCGCCGAGCAGGCGGCGGAAGGACCCGACCTGCACAAGCGCGACGAGCCGCGCGGCTGACGCCGGGCGGGCCCCGTACCGGGCGCGGACGCCGTGCCGGTACGGGGCCGGGCCGGAGCCGGGGCCGGGCGCCCCCGGGCGCTGAGACGGGACTGTGACCGCGTACGGACCGGGGCTCAACCCTGCGGTGGTTTCCTGAGGATGGGCGATGAGTTTCCGGCGTCCGCCGGGTCTCACCTTCCAGACGGAACCACACCGCCACCGGCGGCCCGGCAGGGCCGCCGCCTCCCGACCGAGAGGTGCCCGATGTGCTCCCACCGGCCCGAATGCCCCGCCGCCGACCGCACTGACCGCGACGCCGCGCAGACCGTGGCCTTCCACCCCGAGCAGGGCTGGAGCCTGCTGTGCAACGGCACGATCGTCTTCGACGACACGGGTGAACTGCTGCCGACCGGCGCCGTCGTCGCGCCGCGCCGCGAGGTGCGCCCCGGGCTGCTGACGACCGCGGCCTGAGGCCCGCCGGCGTGCGACCCTCTTGATTCTTCCGCCGGGCCCGGCCCTTCAGGACCGCCCGCCCGGCGAGCCGCCGGCCGCGGTCGGCAGGCTGCTCAGCGACACCGCGCCCGGCGGAGGCAGCGGCTGCCCCGCCGCCTCCGCGCGGAACGACTGGAGCAGGTAGGCCACCAGCCGCCGCGACGCCGCCCGGTCGCCCGGCAGCGCGCCGACCAGACCGCAGTGCGCCAGCAGGGCCACGGCGAGGTCGGAGGGGTGGAGTCGGCCCGCAGCGCGCCCGCCGCCTGCGCCCGGCGGACCAGCACCGCGAAGTCACGCTCCGCCCGTTCCCGTGCGGCCGCCTCCGCGCGGGTGCCGTCCGGGAAGGCCGCGAGGAACGCGGCCGGGAAACCCCGCTCCTCCCGCTGCAGTTCGCAGACCGTCTCGACCAGCCGCCGGAAGCCCCGCCACGGATCGGGGTCGGCCAGCGCGTCGGTGAGCGCCTGGCCGCAGGTGGCCATCTGCTCCGCGTACGCGGCCCGCACCAGCGCGTCCCGGGCCGGGAACCGCCGGTAGAGCGTGGCCACCCCGACCCCCGCGCGCCGGGCCACGGCCGCCATGGGGGCGTCGATGCCCTGCTCGGCGAAGACCGCGCGGGCGGCGGCCAGGATGCGCTGCCGGTTGCGCCGGGCGTCGGCGCGCAGCCCCTCCTGGCCCGCGATCCGAGAGGATTCCGCCGCCAATGTCTCTCACCTCCGGCTCAAGTGGACGATCTCGTCCACTTGCCAGCCTACGCTCGGCCCCGGATCCCCGGTTCGCCGCGAAGGTGAGGAACGATGGCAGAGCACACGATGAGAGCCGTACTGTTCGACCGCTTCGGCGGACCCGAGGTGCTGTACGTGGGCCGCGTGCCGCGCCCGGAGCCGGGCCCGGGCGAGGTTCTCGTGCGGGTGCGCGCGTTCAGCGTGAACGGCGGTGACCTGGCGGTACGAGCCGGCCGCGCCCGCGCCCTCAGCGGGCGGAGGTTCCCGCAGCGCGTGGGGCAGGACTTCAGCGGCGAGGTCGCCGCGCTCGGCGCCGGCGCCGCCGGGTTCGCGGTGGGCGACCGGGTGTGGGGCTTCGTGGGCCGCACGGCCAGGGCGCGCAGCGCCGCCGAGTACGTGGCGGTACGGGCCGGGCGCCTCGGCCGGGCGCCGGACGGTCCCGCCGCACCGGACCTGGTGGCCGCCGCCGCGCTGGCGGTGACGGGCACCACCGCGGTCACCGCGCTGCGCGACAAGGCGGCGCTGCGCCCCGGCGAGCGGCTGCTGGTCCGGGGCGCGGCCGGCGGCGTCGGCAGCGCCGCCGTCCAGCTCGGCCGGGCGTACGGCGCCGACGTCACGGCCCTGGCCCGGGCCGCCAACCTGGACTTCGTCCGTACGCTCGGCGCCCACCACGCCCTGGACCACCGGCGGACGTCACCCGCCGGGCTGGGCCGGTTCGACGTCGTCCTCGACACGGCGGGCACCGATCTGCGGACGTTCCGGCGGCTGCTGAAGCCGGGCGGCCGGATGGTCGGCATCGCCCTGGACCCGGCGCGGCCGGTCGCCTCGCTGGGCGCCATCGCGGCCGGCGCGGTCCACGGCCGCGCGCGGGTGCGCTTCTTCAGCGGCAACCCCACGGCCGCGCACTTCGACGACCTCGCCCGCACGGTCGCGGAGGGGCACCTGGTGCCCGCGGTGGACACGGTCTTCCCGCTGGCCGAGACGGCGGCGGCACACCGGGCGCTGGAGGCGGGCGGGGTACGGGGCAAGTACGTCGTCCGGATCGACTGAGCGCGGCGGGTACGCGCGGCAGGTGACGGGCGCCGGGCCTACTCGCCGCGGACGGCGACCAGCACGCACCTGTCGCCGCACTGCCAGACCGTGCCGACCGCAGCGAAGCCGGCCTTCTGCAGCAGGTCCACGTGGCGCGCCAGGCTCAGCCCGTTGTCCCCCGCGGGGGCCGCGCCGCGGCGGCGCCGCTCGGCGAAGAGCCGGGTCAGCTCCGGCGCCTCGGCCGCCGCGTCCCACCACGACGACCACTCCTCGCCGCCCGGCATCCGCCGCCGCTCGGCCAGCCGGCTGCCGACCTCCCCCGCCAGTTCGGCGACGGTCGCGTCCTCCTGGGGCAGCCGGCCCGCGTTGACGAGCAGCCCGCCGGGGCGGAGCAGGGTGTGCAGCCTGCCGTAGACCTCCAGGAGCACGCGCTCGGGAAGGCGGTGCAGCATGGTCGCGGAGACGGCGGCGTCCAGGGGGCGGTCGAGCTCCAGCTCGTCCTGCCAGCCGATGCCGCCGACGACCGTGTCGACGAAGCGGACCCGCGTGCCGTGCATCCGGCGGCCGAGGCCGAGGAGCACGGGGTCGGCGTCGGCGGCGACGACGTCGAGCGCGGGCATCCGGCGCTTGAGCCGGGCGGCCAGCGAGCCCGTACCGCAGCCGAGGTCGAGGACGGCGGGGCGGTCGTGGCCCCCGGTGACCAGCTCCACCAGGTCACCGACGACGGTGAAGCGCTCCTCGCGGCCCGCCTCACGCTGCTCCCGCTGCAGTTCCCAGCGCACCGCCCAGCCCTTGGCCGCCGCCGCGCTCAGGTCCTCGCCCATTCCGTGAGGATACCCGGCTACGAGATCTTGAACTCGCGGCGACGCCGCGGGCGGGGTGGTGCACCAGGCACGAAGGGACCTCGTGGGCAGCGCTGCCGTGGGGTTTCCCGCCCTGCCCGTACGCCCCGGAAGGCCGCCGACTTCCGGTCCGCGCACGACCGTTGACCACGTGTGGGTAAGGGCCTACTTTGACAGAGCACCGTCAGTAAGCGCTTTCTACGCCACCACGAAACGGGCCCGCCCTCCGACGCGCCCGGGTTCCGGCACGACTGGGAGCACTATGAGACGCCTGGCAAGACCACCCCTGTCACCCATCGCCGTCCTGGCCGCGCTGCTGGCGCTGCTCCTGGGCACGGCCTCGGCGACGGCCGCCCCGCAGGACGAGGAGGCCGACTTCCGGGTCCTGGTCTTCTCCAAGGTCACGAACTTCTACCACGACTCCATCCCGGCGGGCATCGAGGCCGTCGAGAAGCTCGGCGACGAGTACGGGTTCGAGGTCGACTCGACCGACGACGCAGCCGCGTTCACCGAGGAGAACCTCGCGAACTACGAGGCGGTCGTCTTCAACAACACCAACTCCACGCCGGAGAGCGGCGACCTGCTCGACGCGGACCAGCGGGCCGCGCTGCAGTCGTACATCCAGGCGGGCGGCGGCTGGCTCGGCCTGCACGCCGCCTCGGCCAGCGAGCGCGACTGGGACTGGTACGAGGGCCTGGTCGGCGCGATCTTCGACAAGCACCCCGTGCCGCAGACCGGCCGGATCAAGGTGCTGGACGGCACCCACCCCTCCACCAAGGGCCTGCCGCAGCTCTGGGAGCGCCACGAGGAGTGGTACAACTGGCGCGCCAACCCGACCGGCAAGGTGCACACCCTCGCGCAGATCAAGGTGCGCGACGGCATCACCGGGCTGGACGAAGGCGTCGACCACGCGTTCTCGTGGTGCCAGAAGTACGACGGCGGCCGGTCGTGGTTCACCGCCGGCGGCCACGACGCGTCGTCCTTCGACGAGCCGCTGTTCCTCAAGCACCTGCTCGGCGGCATCCGGTGGGCGGCGGGTGACGCGCCCGGCGACTGCTCGGCCACCCAGACCGGCAACTTCCAGCGCACCCCGCTGGTCACCGACGACCTCGCCGACCCGTTCGAGCTGGCCGTCGCCCCCGACCGGCGGGTGTTCTACGCCCAGCGCACCGGTGAGCTGAAGGTCGTCGACCAGGAGACGCTGAACGTCACCACCGCCCTGGACTTCGACTACACCCCCGAGATGACCAGCCAGTCCGACGGCCTCCTCGGGCTCACCCTGGATCCGGACTTCGCACGCAACAACTGGCTCTATCTCCTGCACTCCGACAAGGAGAAGAACCTCATCAACCTGTCCCGCTTCACCATGAAGGGGAACACCGCGGACCCGGCGTCGCAGAAGGTGCTGCTGACGGTACCGACATGGCGCGGCGAGGGCCGGGCCAACGTGCACATGGCCGGCTCGCTGACGTTCGACACCAAGGGCAACCTGTACGTCGCCACCGGCGACAACACCGACCCGTTCGAGTCCAGCGGCTTCGCGCCGATCGACGAGCGCGAGGGCCGGCGCGCCTGGGACGCCCAGGGCACCGCGGGCAACACCAACGACCTGCGCGGCAAGGTGCTGCGCGTGAAGCCCACGAACGGCGGCAGCTACACCATCCCGAAGGGCAACCTCTTCAAGCAGGGCGAGTCGAAGACCCGTCCCGAGATCTACGCGATGGGCCTCCGCAACCCGTTCCGCATCACCACCGACCCGATCTCCGGCGCCCTGCTGGTCGCGGACTACGGTCCGGACGCGCGCAGCGCCGACCCGAACCGCGGTCCCGAGGGGACGGTGGAGTACAACCGGCTCACCAAGGCGAGCAACCAGGGCTGGCCGTACTGCATCGGCAACAACACGCCGTTCAACGACTACGACTTCGCGGCCGGCAAGGCCGGGGAGAAGTTCGACTGCTCGGCGCCCGTGAACGACTCGCCGAACAACACCGGCAAGACGAACCTGCCCCCCGCGCAGCCCGCCACGGTCTGGTACGCGTACTCGGCCTCCCAGGAGTTCCCCGAGCTGGGCACCGGCGGCGGCGGCCCGATGAGCGGCCCCGTCTACGACTACGACCCGGGGAACGACAGCCCGTACAAGTTCCCCGAGTACTTCGAGGGGAAGTGGATCACCTACGAGCTGACCCGCAAGTGGTTCAAGACCTTCTCGTTCCAGGAGAAGGACCAGCAGTTCGAGGACCCGAGGTTCGCGCCCGCCAAGAAGGGCGACCTGCAGTCGATCAACGGGATCTTCGGCGACATGAGCTGGGTGCAGCCCTTCGAGGCGGACTTCGGCCCCGACGGCTCGCTGTACGTCATCGACTTCGGCGAGGGCAGCGGCACCGGCCGCGGCGGCAGCAACGAGAACGCGGGCATCTACCGCATCGACTACGTGGCCGAGGGCCGGCCGCCGGTGGCGAAGCTGTCGGCGTCGGCGGACTCCGGGCCCGCGCCGCTGACGGTGGAGTTCTCCTCCGAGGGCTCGCACTCGCCGGGCGACGACCCGATCACGTACGCCTGGGACTTCGACGGGGACGGCACGACCGACTCCACGGACCCCAACCCGACGCACACCTACACCGAGAAGGGCCGGTTCAACGCCCGGCTGACGGTGGAGGGGCCGCCGGAGCGTACGGCGATGGCGGTGCACGAGGTCACCGTCGGCAACACCCGTCCCGAGGTGAAGGTCACGGTGCCGAGCAACGGCACCGCGTTCGACTTCGGCGACACGGTTCCGTACAAGGTGGAGGTCAGCGACGCGGAGGACGGTGACATCGACTGCTCGCGCGTGGTGGTGCAGACCCAGCTCGGGCACGACGACCACCTGCACCCGCTGGACAACCTGACCGGCTGCGAGGGCGAGTTCAAGACCGACCCGGGCGACAGCCACGGGCCCGGGCAGAACCTCTACTACGGCATCAGCGCGCAGTACGAGGACGACGGCGCCGAGGGCGTGCCCAGCCTGGTCGGCTCCGACTCGCTGAGCCTGCGGCAGAAGTTCCGCGAGGCCGAGCACCACAACGGCACCGGCGGGGCGAACGGCGGCGTCGAGACGCTGGCCCGGGAGGACTCCTCCGGCGGCAAGCGGCTCGGCGAGGTCGAGCACGGCGACTGGATCGTGCTGGACCCGGGGACACCGAGCGGGATCGACTCGGTGACGGTCGGTGCCTCCTCGGGCGGACTCGGCGGCGACGTCGAGTTCCGCGCGAACGCGCCGGACGGCGAACTGCTGGGCAAGGCGACGATCCCGAACACCGGGGACTTCGCGAAGGTGGTCTCGCCCACGGTGCCGCTGACCGACCCGGGCGGGGTGGAGAAGGTCTACGTGGTCTTCACCAACCCGGCGTGGACGCCGTCGAGCCCCGACCTGCTGGCGCTGGACTGGCTGCACTTCAACGGCCGCGGCGCGGAGAAGGAGTCGGCGGCGAAGGTGACGGTCACGGCCTCGCCGGAGAGCGCGACGGCGCCGGCGGAGTTCTCCTTCGAGGGCGCGGTGACGCTGCCGGAGGGGCGTACGGCCAAGTCGTACCACTGGACCTTCGGTGACAACGCGACGGGCGACGGCGCGGCGGCGGCGACGCACACGTACACCAGGAAGGGGACGTACACCGCCCACCTGACGGTCACGGACGACACCGGTGACCTGACGACGGGTGCGGTGCAGGTGACGGTGAACTGACCGCCGTCCCACGCGGATAGCGCACCGCGCGGCGGCCGACCGGGGATGCCCCGGTCGGCCGCCGTTCGCGTACCGCGGTTCGCCTGCCGCGGTTCGCCTGCCGCGGGCGCTGCGGGAGGGGCGGGGCGGCGGGTGAGGGTGAGCCGGGACGCGGAGTCCGCCGCCCGCTTCGCGGCGGCCCGGTGCCGGCGCCGCTCATGCGGCGTCCGGCACCGGCACCTTGCGTCGGCACGCGGCGTCCGCCACCCGCCACCCGGCACGCGGCACGGGGCACGCGGCACGCGGCCGCCGGTACCCCGCGCGGCGTCCGGCACCCGGCAGCTTGCTTCCGGCACCCGGCCGCCGGTGCACCGCGCGGCGTCCGGTTCCCGGACCCGTGGCGCACCGCACCCGGTCCCCCGACCCGCGGGGCGTCGGTCCCGCCGGCGGAGTCCGCCCCGCCTCCGGCGGGTCAGCTTGCCGGAGTGCGCGCGGGATCGCGCTCGCGCGTGCCGCCCGCGTCCAGGAAGTGACTCAGCGGGAGCGTCGCGGCGCCCACGGTGACGGCGTCGGTGCCGAGTTCGCCCATCTCGATCGCCGCGCGCGCCGCCGGGTAGCGGAGCGCGTACATGGCCGTGGCCCCGCGTACGGCCGGCAGCAGCCGGGGGCCCGCGAGCAGCCCGGCCCAGCCGGACAGCACGATGCGCTCCGGGTTGAAGAGGTTGACGAGGTCCGCGATGCCCGCGCCGAGGTACTCGGCGGTCTCGTCGAGGACCGCGCGGGCCGCCGGGTCGTCCGCGGCGATCAGCTCCGCGAGCGCCGACTCCTCGTCCGTGGCGACGGGTTCGCCGCCCGCCTCCCGCCAGCGCCGCAGCATCCCCTCCGCGCCGACGTACGCCTCCAGGCAGCCGCGGGCGCCGCACCGGCAGCGCCGTCCGCGTATCCGCATGGTGGTGTGCCCCCACTCCCCCGCGCCGCTGGACGAGCCGCCGTAGGCGGTGCCGTCGGTGACGACGCAAGCGCCGACGCCGGAGCCGATGAGCGCGATGACGGCGTTGCGTGCGCCGCGGCCCGCGCCGAACCACATCTCGGCCTGGCCCAGCGTCTTGGCACCGTTGGCCACGGTGTACGGCACGTCCGCCAGGCCGGGCGCGCCGGTCGCGGCGGTGCGCAGCATCGCCTCCAGGGGTACGGCGTCCCAGCCGATGGTCTGCGCGTACACCACCGCACCGCCGCGGGCCGGTTCGCGGTCGACGATGCCGGGGACGCCGAGACCGACGCCGAGCAGGTCCCCGGCGGCGACGCCCGCGTCGGCGAGCACGGCGGCCAGTCCCCCGGCGATGTGCGCGACGACCCGCCCGGCGTCCCGGCCGCCGTCGGCCAGCGGGCGCTCGGCGCGGGCCAGTTCGGTACGGGCGAGGTCGAACAGCTCCACCCGCACCCGGGTCTCGCCGACATCGACGCCGGCGATGTGCCCGCAGCGCGGCGCCACCCGCAGCAGGGTGCGGGGCCGGCCGCCGTCGGAGTCGACCGCGCCCGCCTCCTCCAGCACCCCCTCCGCGATCAGCTCCGCGGCGACGTTGCTGATCGACCCGGAGCTGAGCCCGGTGACCGGGCCCAACTCCTGGCGGCTCAGCGGCCCTTCGAAGTACAGGTGGCGCAGTACCGCGGAGCGGTTGCTACGGCGCAGGTCGCGCACGGTACGGCCGTTGTTTCTCGCCATGTGGCTCCTTCCCGGAGGAAAGATACGTGCCGGGAAACGCGTGTGAGAAGGGTTGACGAGGACTTCTTTCACTACTTAACTCACGCCCTGAATTAAGCGCGGGCCGCGTTCACAGCCTTAAGTCATGTGCCCGGAGAGGGGCCCCACCCATGCGCAGAATCCGCCTGGCGGCGACCGCCGCACTCGCCACCGCCCTCAGCGTGACCGCCGCCGCCTGCGGCGGCGGCAGCTCGACGGGTTCGGAGGGCAGCAACGACAAGCCCGACGAGCTGACGTACTGGGCGAGCAACCAGGGCACCAGCCTGGAGCACGACAAGGAGGTGCTGACCCCGGAGATCGAGAAGTTCGAGAAGAAGACGGGCATCGACGTCAAGCTCGAAGTCATCCCCTGGGACAGCCTGCTGGACCGGATCCTCGCGGCCACCTCCTCCGGGCAGGGCCCCGACGTGCTCAACATAGGCAACACCTGGTCCGCCTCGCTGCAGGCGAGCGACGGGCTGCTGGCGTGGGACGACAAGACTTTGGACCGGATCGGCGGCAAGGACCGGTTCGTCCCCTCGGCGCTGGCCGCCGCGGGTGCCGAGGGCCGGGACCCGGCGGCGGTGCCGCTGTACTCCCTCTCGTACGCGCTCTACTACAACAAGCAGATGTTCGCCGACGCCGGCATCGAGGAACCCCCGGCCACCTGGGAGGACTTCGTCGCCGTCGGCAAGAGGCTGACGAAGGACGGCAAGTACGGCGTCGCCGTCGAGGGCGGCAACCCGGTGGAGAACTCGCACCACGCCTTCGTCTTCGGCAAGCAGCACGGCGCCGACTTCTTCGACGCCGAGGGCAACCCGACGTTCGACACCCCCGAGGCGGTCGCGGCCGTCAAGCAGTACGTCGACTTCCTTGCCAACGACAAGATCGCCGCCGTCGGCAACGCCGAATATGCGCAGAACCAGTCGATCAAGGACCTCGCCACCGGCAAGGCAGGCATGCTCCTGTGGCAGGCCGCCGGCAGCTCGCTCAAGGCGCACGGCATGAAGCCCGAGGAGTACGGCGTCGCGCCCGTACCGATGCAGAGCGAGAACCCGCCCGAGGGCCGGAACGTCAACTCCATGGTCGCCGGCATCAACATCGCCGTCTTCAAGAACACCGACAACCTCGACGGTGCCCTGGACTTCGTGAAGTTCATGACCTCCACCGAGGAGCAGCAGATCCTCAACGAGACCTACGGCTCGATCCCGCCGGTCGCGGAGGCGCAGGAGCACGAGGCGTTCAGCACCACCGACCTGACCGTGCTGCGCGAGGTGCTGTCCACCAGCTCCGCGCCGCTGCCGCAGGTGCCGGACGAGGCGCAGTTCGAGACCCTCGTCGGCGACGCGATGAAGGAGCTGTTCGCGGACGCCGCCGCCGGCGACGAGGTGACCACGGAGTCGGTCCAGAAGCGGCTGACCGAGGCCCAGCAGCAGATGCAGAAGTGAGCGGCGCCGGATGACCGCGACCGCCCTCGACACGCCCCCGGCCGGCCCCGGCGACAAGCCGCCCGCCGGCCGGGGCGCCGCCCGCAAGCGCCGCCGCACCGGCCGCGGCCGCGTGCGCCGCGGCGCCCTGCCGTACCTCCTGCTGCTGCCCGCGCTGCTGCTGGAGCTGCTGATCCACCTGGTGCCGATGGCCGTCGGCGTGGTGATGAGCTTCAAGGAGCTGACCCAGCACTACATCCGCGACTGGGGCGCCGCGCCCTGGTCGGGCCTGGACAACTTCCGCGTCGCGGTCGACTTCGACGCCCCCGTGGGCGAGGCGCTGCTGCGCTCGTTCTTCATCACGTGCGCGTTCACGGTGCTCGCGGTCGGGTTCTCGTGGCTGCTCGGCGTGACCGCGGCGATCCTGATGCAGGACGCCTTCCGCGGCCGCGGGCTGCTGCGCGCGCTCTTCCTCACCCCGTACGCGCTGCCCGTCTACACCGCCGTCATCACCTGGTCGTTCATGCTCCAGCGCGACAACGGCCTGGTGAACCACGTGCTCCACGACCAGTTGGGGCTGACCGACCAGCCGGCGTTCTGGCTGATCGGCGACAACGCGTTCGTCTCGCTGGTCGTCGTCTCGGTCTGGCGCACCTGGCCGTTCGCCTTCCTGGTGCTCACCGCCGCGCTGCAGAACATCCCGCGCGAAGTGTACGAGGCGTCCGCGATCGACGGCGCCGGGATCTGGCAGCAGATCCGCCGGATCACGCTGCCGTCGCTGCGGCCGGTCAACCAGGTGCTGGTCCTGGTGCTGTTCCTGTGGACCTTCAACGACTTCAACGTGCCGTACATCCTCTTCGGCAAGTCGGCGCCGGAGTCCGCGGACATCATCTCCATCCACATCTACCAGTCGTCCTTCGTGACCTGGAACTTCGGCGCCGGCTCGGCCATGTCCGTGCTGCTGCTGCTCTTCCTGCTGGTCGTCACCGCCGGCTATCTGCTGCTCACCTCCCGGGGAAGGAAGGCGGCCCGTGCATAGCTCCCCCACCGCGCCGCCGCGGTCGTTCGTCTGGACCCGGCGGATCGTGCTCACGCTGCTGACGGTCTTCGCGGTCACGCCCGTGTACGTGATGCTCAGCAGCTCGCTGAAGCCGCTGGAAGACGTCACCGGGGCGTTCCGCTGGATCCCCAGCGGGCTGACCATCCGGCCGTACCTCGACATCTGGGACACGGTGCCGCTGGCCCGCTACTTCCTGAACTCGCTGATCGTGGCGGGCGCCGCGACCGGCTGCTCGGTGGTCATCGCGGTCTTCGCCGCGTACGCGGTCAGCCGCTACCGCTTCCGCGGCAAGCGGATCTTCACGGTCACGGTGCTGTCCACCCAGATGTTCCCCGGCATCCTCTTCCTGCTGCCGCTCTTCCTGATCTTCGTCAACATCGGGAACACCACCGGGATCGCCCTCTACGGCTCCCGCGGCGGCCTGATCCTCACGTACATGACCTTCACCCTGCCCTTCTCGATCTGGATGCTGGTCGGCTATCTCGACTCCATCCCCCGCGACCTGGACGAGGCGGCGCTCGTCGACGGCTGCGGGCCGCTGAAGGCGCTGTTCCGGGTCGTGGTGCCGGCGGCGGTCCCCGGGATCGTCGCCGTCGCCATCTACTCGTTCATGACCGCCTGGGGCGAGGTGCTCTTCGCCTCGGTCATGACCAACGACGTCACCCGGACGCTCTCCGTCGGGCTGCAGGGGTACGCGACCCAGACCGAGGTGTACTGGAACCAGGTCATGGCCGCCTCCCTCGTCGTCAGCCTCCCCGTCGTCGCCGGCTTCCTGCTGCTCCAGCGCTATCTCGTCGCCGGGCTGACCGCAGGAGCCGTCAAGTGACCACGTCCGAAAGGAACTCCGTGACCGACCTGCACCTCGACCGCCTCCCGTCCGACTTCGTGTGGGGCACGGCCACCGCCGCGTACCAGATCGAGGGCGCCGTACGCGAGGACGGGCGCTCCCCGTCGATCTGGGACACCTTCTCGCACACACCCGGCATGGTCGACGGCGGCGACACCGGCGACACCGCCTGCGACCACTACCACCGCTGGCCCGAGGACATCGCGCTGATGCGCCGGCTGGGCGCCGGGGCGTACCGCTTCTCGATCGCCTGGCCGCGCGTCGTCCCGGGCGGCGACGGGCCCGTCAACGAGCCGGGGCTCGCCTTCTACGACCGGCTCACCGACGCGCTCCTCGAAGCCGGCATCACGCCCTTCCCCACGCTCTACCACTGGGACCTGCCGCAGGCGCTGCAGGACCGCGGCGGCTGGGCGGAGCGCGCCACCGCCGAGGCGTTCGCGGCGTACGCGGACGCGGTGGCCCGCCGGCTCGGCGACCGGATCACCGACTGGGCCACGCTCAACGAGCCGCTCTGCTCGGCCTGGATCGGGCATCTGGAGGGCCGGATGGCCCCGGGGCTCACCGACCTCACGGCGGCGGTACGGGCCTCGTACCACCTGCACCTCGGCCACGGCCTGGCGGCCCAGGCGCTGCGCGCCGCCGTGCCCGGGGCCCGGATCGGGCTGGTCAACAACCTCACGCACTGCGAGCCGGCCTCCGACCGGGACGAGGACATCGCCGCGGCCGCCCGCGCCGACGGGCACACCAACCGCTGGTGGATGGACCCGGTCCACGGCCGCGGCTACCCGGAGGACATGCGCCGGCTCTACGGCGTGGACCTGCCCGAGCGCCCCGGGGACCTGGAGACCATCGCCGCGCCGCTGGACTGGCTGGGCCTGAACTACTACTTCCGCCAGGTCGTCGCCGACGACCCGGACGGGCCGCTGCCGTACGCGCGCCAGGTCGACCTGCCGGGCGTGCGGCGCACCGCGATGGGCTGGGAGGTGCACGCCGAGGGGCTGACGAAGACGCTGGAGCGGATGGCCGACGACTACCGCGCCCGCTGCCTGTACGTCACCGAGAACGGCGCCGCCTACCCGGACGCGGTCGGCCCCGACGGCCAGATCGACGACCCGGAGCGCACCCGCTATCTGGAGGAGCACCTCGCCGCCTGCGCGGAGGCGGTGCGCAGGGGCGTGCCGCTGGCCGGGTACTTCGCCTGGTCGCTGCTGGACAACTTCGAGTGGGCGTACGGCTACGACAAGCGCTTCGGCCTCGTCCACGTCGACTACGCCACCCAGCGGCGCACCGTGAAGGGCAGCGGCCGGCGCTACGCCGAGCTGATCCGCGGCCACCGCGCGGCGGCGCGGCGCGCGGCGTAGCGCGTACGGCACACGCTCCGCCCGGGTCCGCCGCCGCGTGCCCCGCACGGCGTCCCCCCACCGCGACGGCGGCCCGGGCGGTCAGGCGCGCGGCGCGCGCTGCCCGGCACCGGACTCCCGGTCCCGCGTCCCGCCCCCGCCACCGGGCGGATGCGGGGCCGGGTCCCCGGCCGGTGCGGTGACCTCGGCACCCGCCGGACCCGCCGGACCCGCCGGACCCGCCGCGCTCTCGTTGCTCGCCGCGCTCGCGTTGCTCGCCGTACCCGCGGTGCTCGCCGCGCCCGCCGCGCGCAGGCCCGGGGTCAGGGCCAGCGTGACGGCGATCGACAGCGCCGCCATCGCGGCCATCGCCGTCGCCGGCGAGGTCAGCTCCGCGACGCCGCCGGCGAGGGCGGCGGCCACGCCCTGCATGGTGAGCATCCCGGAGGTGTGCAACCCGAGTGCCTGGCCGCTGAGTTCGTCCGGCGTGAGCGCCATCAGCCGCTCCTGCTGGACGAGGCTCGCGGCGAACCCGGCCGAGGCCAGGGTGACCGCCACCGCCGCCACCGCCAGCGGCGGACGCAGCGCGAAGACCAGGTACGGGACCGCCAGCAGCAACAGCAGCGGCACCCCGAGCCGGGGCCGCCACCGGGCCGGCAGCACCCGGCCCGCGAGCACGTCGCCGGTGAGCATGCCCAGCGCGGTGAGGGCCAGCAGGACGCCGGCGCGGTCCGGTTCGTACGGCACGAACTGCGACTCGGCGCCGACGACGAGGCCGTTGGGCAGCCACAGCGCGAGATACAGGGTGCGGCGGTGCCGCGAGGACCAGAGCAGCGCGTTGACCCGCCAGGTCTCCGCGACCGAGGGCCGCCCCGCCGCGCGCGGCGCCCGGCGGCCGAGCCCGGCGCGGGCGACGGCGGCGCCGGTGAGGAACGCCGCGGCGGCGACGAGGAGCGTGCCGCGCGGGGACAGCGCGGTCACGAGCACGCCGCCGACCGCGAAGCCGGTGATCTGCATGGCGCCGGCGGACATGTTGACCACCGACCTGCCGAGCAGGTAGCCGTCGCGCGGCAGGATCTCGTTGAGCAGCCCGTAGCGGACCCCGCCGCCCACCGAGGCGAGCAGCCCCAGGCAGACCAGGATCGCGAACGCGCCCCACACCGGCAGCCCGGGCGCGGCCTGCGCGGTGGTGGCGGCGGCGTAGACGAGGGCGAGCGCGGTCATGGCGCCGCGCGGCGGCACCCGGTCCGCGGCGGACAGCAGCAGGGTCGCGCCGAGCACCTGGGCGAGCGAGGGGCCGAACATCGCGAGGGCCGACAGCAGCGGGGAGCCGGTCTGCTCGTAGATGTGCGTGCCGAGCGCCAGGCCGCTGATCGTCAGCCCGGCGACCTGGAGGGAGGAGGAGGCGAAGAGGGGCGTGAACTCCGGGGTCCTGAACAGCTCGCGATAGGTGCGCATGCCGGGCAGCCTCGGGGAGATCGAGGCCGTGGGGTTAGAGTTTCGCCGGGAGGCGAAAGCAATGGGGTGGTGGCAGGTCGACGCGGACACGCTGGCGGGCAGCCGGTTCGTGGTCTCGCCGCTCGCCGAGACCCTCGCGTCTCTG
Organism: Streptomyces sp. NPDC004134; assembly: GCF_042874195.1. Classification (NCBI taxonomy): domain Bacteria; kingdom Bacillati; phylum Actinomycetota; class Actinomycetes; order Kitasatosporales; family Streptomycetaceae; genus Streptomyces; species Streptomyces sp. NPDC004134. The sequence continues at coordinate 403,280 of NZ_JBIAMS010000002.1, forward strand.
AAGATGCTCGCCCGCGGCACGCCCTCGCACCCCGGGGAGCGCACCTGGCTCGACGCCCACCTGCCCGCGTACCGCGCGCGGCAGGCCGCGGACCCGGTGGCGGACGAGCTGGTCCGGGCGGGCCTGCTGCGGCCGTGGAACGCGGACTTCCTCACCCCGACACCCACGGGCGCGGTCGGGGTGTCCTTCGAGGAGGAGCTCGCGGCGGTACGGGCCACGCCCCCGGACGCCGCCCGCGCCGACGTCGCCGTCTCCCTCGACGGCCGGCTGCCGGAGCGGCTGCGCCGCGACGACCTGCCGCGGCGGGCGGCGGACGTCATGGAGTGGGTGTGGCGGGAGACGGTGCTGCCGGACTGGCCGCGGCGCCGGCGGATCATCGAGGCGGACATCGTCGCGCGCACCGCGCAGGTGGGGCACGGCGGCTGGGCGGCGGCGCTGGACGCGCTGCGGCCGGGGACGCGGTGGCTGGGGGCGAGCCGGCTGCAGATAAACGTGCGCGACTACCCGCCGCGGGACGTCTCCGGCGCGCAACTGCTGTTCGTGCCCGTCGTGCCGCGCACCGGCTGGGTCTGCTGGGACGCGCCGCACCGCTACGCCCTCGTCTACCCCTGCGCCGGCGCCCTGGCCGACACGGGTGCCGCCGCGCCGGCGGAGTCGCTGGGCCGGCTCCTCGGCCCGGGGCGGGCGACGGTGCTGGCGCTGCTGGACACCCCGAAGAGCACCACGCAGTTGGTCGCGCTCACCGGGCAGGGCCTCGGCTCGGTGGGGCGGCATCTGCGGGTGCTGCGCGACGCCCGTCTCGTGGGGCGGCGGCGCGCGGGGCGGTCGGTGCTGTACTACCGCACGGCGGCCGGCGAGGTGCTGGTCGCGGCGCAGCGGGACGACTGAGGCCGCGGCGTACGGGCGGCGCGGCTCCGGAGGCGTATGGGTGCGCTGTGCGGCTTACGCGCGGCCGCGGGACGGCCGTATGCGGCCGCCGGGAGCGGGCCCGGCCGTCCCGGTCCGCCGGGCGGTCCGGGACGGTCGCGTGCGTACCGCCGGGAGGGCTCAGCCGGCCGAACGGTCGCGCTGGTAGCCGCCGTCGATGTCCCAGACGGCGCCGGTGACGTACCCGCTCTCCGCGCTGTCGAGCAGGGTCAGCGCCGGCCGGGCGATCTCCTCCGGGGTGGCCATCCGCTTGACGAGGTTGGTGGCGATCGTGGCCTCCTCCAGCCCCGGAATCGCCTTCGCCGCCTCGTACATCGACGGCGTGTACGTGCCGCCGGGGCAGAGGGCGTTGACGCGGATGCCGCTGGGCGCCAGCTCGATGGCCCAGGTGGACACCAGGTAGTGCAGCGCCGCCTTGGTGGCGCCGTACACGCCGAGGCCGGGGACGGGCAGCCGGCCGGTGGCCGACGACGTGAGGGTCACCGCCGCGCCCGGCCGCTTGGCCAGCTCCGGCGCCGCCGCCCGGACGAAGGTGATCGGGCCGCGCAGGTTGACCGCGAGCATGCGGTCCACGTGGTCCAGCGGCTGCCCGGCGATGTCGCCGGGCAGCAGCGTGCCGGCGTTGAAGTGCAGCAGGTCCAGGCCGCCGTGGGTGTCGACGGCGTGGGCGACCGCGCGGGCGGCGGTCTTCTCGTCGGCGACGTCGCCGGCGATGCCGGAGGCGGCCGGGCCGAGCTTGGCGGTGGCCTCGGCGAGCACGTCCTCGCGCCTGGCGACCAGGACGACGTTGGCGCCGCCGGCCACGAGCCCGGCGGCGACCGCCAAGCCGATGCCCTCGCTGGCGCCGGCGACGACCGCGGTCCTGCCCGCGAACCGCCCCCCGGGGTCCTCCCCGGTCTGCGCGGTCACGCGTCGCCCGCCATCAGGTGGGCCAGGAGCGCGGAGTCGTAGTAGTCGCGCCAGGACGTGATCTTCCCGTCGACGACCTCGAAGGTGCCCATCACGGGCAGCGACTCGACCAGGACGGCGCCGTCCTTGCCGGTCCAGTGCTCGTGGCGCTGGGTGAGCACGGTGCCGCCCCGGCTGGCGATCCGCAGCACCTCTCCCCCGACGCTCTCCAGTCCGGTCTGGTCGACGAGCTGCTGGAGGAAGCCCAGGATCTGCTCCGTGCCGCGGACCTCCGGCAGCCCCTGGTTGTCCCAGACGCAGTCGTCGGCCAGATGGCGGCGGAAGGCGGGCACCATCTCGGCGTAGGTGCTGCCCATGTCGGCGAAGAACTGCACGACGAGGGCTTCTTCTTCGGTGGCGGGTTCGTTCGGCGCTGGCATGCCCGGGACGCTATTGAGCGCCCTTGCCGCCCGTCAAGGCGAACCCGTACTTCTCGCCATCACCAATCGCCCCATGGCTCAAGGTCGTTGACCCATGATGCGGCGCCGGGTGGCAGCGGCTAGGCTCGCCCCCCACGTCACCAGGCGGGCAGAAAGGGACTGTTGTGCAGGACGAGGGCAACGGGCGGGCGGCCAAACCGGGACCCGGCGACATCGACACCACCAAGCCCAGCATCGCCCGGGCCTACGACGTGGTGCTCGGTGGCAAGGACAACTACAAGGTCGACCGCGCCGTCGCCGACCAGTTGCGGCAGACCATGCCGCACATCGACGACCTGGCGTGGCTCAACCGCGAGGCGCTGGGCCGCACGGTGCGCTACCTGACCGCGGAGGCGGGCATCGACCAGCTCATCGACCTCGGCGCCGGGCTGCCGACCATGGAGAACACCCACCAGGTCGCCCAGCGCCACCTGCCGGGCGCCCGCGTGGTCTACGTCGACAACGACCCCATCGTGCTCGCCCACGGCCGCGCCCTGCTGCAGGAGAACGACGACACGTTCGTCATCACCGCCGACCTGCGGCGCCCCCGGGAGATCCTGGAGCACCCCGACGTGCGCCGGCTGATCGACTTCTCCCGTCCGGTGGCGATCCTGCTCGTCGGCATCCTCCACCACCTCCACGACGACGAGGACCCGCAGGGCATCGTGGACGCGTACATGGACGCGGTCCCCTCGGGCAGCCACCTGGTGATCACCGCGTTCTGCGACGTCGGCGAGGAGGCCCGGGCACTGCAGGACACCTTCCTGTCCTTCCTCGGCACCGGCCGCTTCCGCACCGCCGCCGAGATCGAGAGCTACTTCACCGGTCTCGAACTGCTGGAACCGGGCGTGGTCTCGCTGCCGCACTGGCGTCCCGACAGGCCGGTCCGCATGGATCTGAAGCTCTACGAGCGCCTGATGGCCGGAGGCGTCGGCCGCAAGCCGTGACGCGGCGGGCCCGCCGCCGCGCCACCCGGGCCCCCGCGGCTCAGGCTCCGCCGGGCCCGCCGGCGGCGAAGCGGTAGCGGGTCTGGCCGAACGGCTTGCCCTTGGCGAAGGCGAAGGCGACCCTCGGGACCACCTCGAAGACCAGCGGGCCCTCGCCGTTGCGTACGGCCTCGGGCAGGCCGTGGAAGGTGCCCTCGGGCGAGGTGACGGTACGGCCGTACTTGCCGATGTACGCGTCCGCGACCCGGCCGAGCAGACCGGGGTCGCGGACCTGTGCGGCGTCGCCCTCGACGACTACGTCGAGCCCTTCGTCCAGGGCGTTGGCGCCGGTGACGACGGTGCAGTGCGGGTTGGCGGCGAGGTTGCGGGCCTTGCGCTCCTCGGCGCCGGTGCAGAAGTAGACGGCGCCGTCCAGCCAGACGCCGATCAGCGGGGTGACGTGGGGGCGGCCCTCGGGGCGCACGGACGTCAGCCAGAAGACCCCGGCGGTCTCCAGTTGGCGGCGGGCGTCCGGCCAGGGGGTGGCGGTGGCCTCGGCGTCGCTGAAGCCGGGGTGGAGCGCCGGCTCGGGCTCGCGGGATGTCTTTTCGGTCATGCGGACTCCTCGTGGTGCGCGTTCTTCCGCGGTCCTTCGTGTGCCGCGTTTCCTCGGAGGTGTCGACCAGCCTGGCGGCCGGAACTCATCGCGCGCGGCTGCGCGGGGGCGTGTCGGCGTTGTTGACGGTGCGGGAACGCGATGGAAGGCTCTGTTGCCGAGTTCGTGAAATCGATTTCTCGGGACCTTCGGGAGGGCCCATGGGCAGTCATCGCGAAGTCGGAGCGGGCCGCGGCGCGCCCATGAGCAGGGCGCGGTTCCTGAGAACGGCGGCCGGTGCCGCCGTCGGCGGCGGGGTGCTGCTGGGGACCGGGAAGGCGGCGGCGGAGCCGGCGGGCGCGGAGGGCGGGGCCGCCCCCGGGGCCGGGCGCGGAGCCGCGGCCCTGGAGGTGACCAAGATCCGGGACCTCACCGGGCCCGGGATCACCACCGCGTACCGGATGGAGGCCACCGACCTGGGCATCCCCGTGCGTACGCCGGACGGCCGGATGCTCTTCGTCTTCGGCGACACCTTCGAGGAGGCGCGCGTCGGCGGCGGCTGGTGGCGCTCGCCCGTCGCCCTGTACTCCCGGACGGCGAACCTCGACGCCGGCGTCACCTGGTCCGGCGCGGTGGGCGGGGCGGCGGCGCAGCAACTCTGGGCGTACGAGCACGACAACCCCGTCTTCTCCACCGTCCTGCCGTCCGACGTCATCACCATCGGCTCGACGATGTATCTGCACGCCATGGTCAACAAGGGCCTCGGCAACGTCGTCTGGACGGAGATCTGGCGCTCCGACGACAACGGCGCCACCTGGGTGCACACCGGCGCGAAGTTCGCCCCCGACCTGCACGGCGGCCTCTTCCAGTTGCTGACCTGGGGAGAGGGCAACGACGGCTTCGTGTACGTGTTCTCCACGGAGTTCACCCGCAGCAAGCCGATGATCCTCCAGCGGGTGCCGTCGGCCCGGATCGCCGACCCCGGCGCGTACGAGCCGTGGGGCTACCGCAACGGCGCCTGGGCGTGGGGCAATCCGCCGACGCCGGTGCTGGAGGGGCGCTTCGGCGAGATGTGCCTGCGGCCGATGGCGGGCAAGTGGATCCTCACGTGGTTCAACGAGGCCGACTACCGCATCGACGGCATCCTCATGGACACCCCCACGTCCAACCTGTACGAGGCGCACCGGCGGACGCTGGTGTGGGGCGGGCAGTGGGGCAACGAGGACGACTCACACGTGGCGCAGTTGTACGGCGGCTACGTGATCCCCGGGTCGACGCCGGACAACCTGCATCTGGCGGTGAGCCAGTGGAACACCTCCGCGGGCTGGCCGTACCGGGTCATGCAGCACCGGGTGCGGGGGTTCGTGTAGGCGGGCCCGCGCCGGGCCGCGCGCCGCCCGCCCGCGGCGCGCGGCCGGTGACGACCGTCGCCGCCAGGTCCGCGCACGCCGCCGTGTGCGCCGTCAGTCCGGCGGCGACGACGGCCGCGCGGGTACGGGGCTCCTGCCGCTCGCTCGTCTCCACGAGCAGCAGCCCGCCGGGCGCCAGCCACTTTGGGGCCGCGGCGATCACGCGGCGCTGCACGTCCAGCCCGTCGGCGCCGCCGTCGAGCGCGGTCAGCGGTTCGTGGTCGCGGGCCTCGGGCGGCAGGAACGGGACCTCGTCGGTGGGCACGTACGGGGCGTTGACGACGAGCACGTCGACGCGGCCGCGGAGGCGTGCGGGCAGCGGCGCGTAGAGGTCGCCCTCGTAGACGGTGCCGGCCGGCCCGACGTTGCGCCGGGCGCAGCGGACTGCGGCGGGGTCGACGTCGGCGGCGTGCAGTTCGGCGCCGGGCACGGCGGCGGCGACGGCGGCACCGATGGCGCCGGAGCCGCAGCACAGGTCGAGCACGACGGGGCGGGGGGCGGTCGCCGCCGCTGCCGCGGCGTGCCGGACCAGGAACTCGCTGCGCCTGCGGGGTACGAACACGCCGGGCTCGACGGCGATGTCCAGCCCGCAGAACTCGGCCCGGCCCAGGACCTGTTCCAGCGGCCACCCGGCGACGCGGCGGGCGACGAGGGCGTCCAGCTCGGCGGGGGTGGGGGCGGCGGCCGTCAGGAGGCGGGCCTCGTCCTCGGCGAAGACGCAGCCGGCGGCGCGGAGGCGGGCTACGAGGGGGGCCGGGGGGTCGGGTCGGGTCGGTGGGGGCGGTGCGGGGTCCTGTCGTGCGGGGTCTTGCGGTTCGGGGTCCTGCGGTGGCCGTTCGTGCCGTGTGGCTTCTCGGTGCGGGGCGTTCTGCGGCGGGGTCTTGGGCACGTACCCGTTCTACCGTGTGGTCCGTACGCTCCGCCCCTCCTTATTTCGCGTCCGCGTAACACTCCACCACCGCCGTCGTGAACGAGAACACCACCGGCGTCTCCCCGAACATCACCTCCCCCGCCCGCGCCGACGCCGCCGTCAGCGCCTTCTCCACCGCCGGAGCCTCCGCCTCGGGGCAGTGCACGATCACCTCGTCGTGCTGGAAGAACACCAGCTCCGCCCGCATCCCCGCCAGCTCCTGGCGGAGCGCCGCCAGCAGGCACAGCGCCCACTCCGCCGCGCTCGCCTGCACCACGAAGTTGCGCGTGAACCGGCCCCGCGCCCGCGCCGCGGCGCCCCCGCGCGCCGTCGCCCCCTCCCCGTCGTCCTCCTGCGGCAGCCCCGCCTCGCCGTCGTCCGCCGCGTCCGACGGCGCGCACGTGCGGCCCAGATGGCTGCGGACGAGCCGGCCCTCCTCGCCGGCGCGGGCGGCCTCGTCCACGTACGCCACCGCGGCGGGGAAGCGGCGGCGCAGATCCGCCAGGTACTTCAGCGCGTCGCCTGAGGTCTGGCCGTAGATCGCGCCCAGCAGCGCGAGCTTCGCCTCCGCGCGCCCGCCCGCGAACGCGCGGGCCGCCAGCGCCTCGTACAGATCCCGCGTGCCGTCCGCCGCCGCCATCAGCCCCTGGTCGCCGGAGACGGCCGCCAGCACCCGCGGCTCCATCTGGTCGGCGTCGGCCACCACCAGCCGCCAGCCCTCGTCCGCGACCACCGCGCGGCGCACCACCCGCGGAATCTGCAGCGCGCCGCCGCCGTGCGTGGTCCAGCGCCCCGACATGGCGCCGCCCGGCAGGTACTCGGGGCGGAACCGGCCGTCGTGCACCCAGGTCTGCAGCCAGGACCAGCCGTGGGCGGTGTGCAGCCGGTAGAGCTTCTTGTACTCCAGCAGCGGTGCCACGGCGGGGTGGTCGATGTCCTGCAGCTCCCACTTGCGGGTGGAGGTGATCCTGACGCCCGCCTTGCGGAACGCGCGGACGACCTCCGCGGGCAGGTCGGGGCGGACCCGCTCGCCGAACGCACGGGACACGTCGTCCGCGAGCGCGGCGAGGCGGGGCGGCTCCAGGCCGCCGGGGTAGCGGCCGCCGAGCAGCTCGGTGAGCAGGGCGTCGTGCACGTCGGCGCGCCAGGGCAGGCCGGCGTGGTGCATCTCGGCGGCGACGAGCATCCCGGCGGACTCGGCGGCGAGGAGGAGGCGCAGGCGGTGCGGGTGGGCGGAGGCGGCGATCCGGTCCTGCTGCGCGGCGTGGACGGCGAGGAGGGCGGGCAGGTCGTCGGTGCCGTGGGGGCGGGCGGGGGCGGTGTCGAAGAGGGTGGGCTCCGGCTCGCCGGCGAACGAGCGGGGCGGTGGGTCCTTCGGCACGGGCAGTCCGCGGAGTCGTGCCCAGGCGGCGGCGAGGGAGCGGGGCAGGCCCCACATCCCCTCGTGGCCGAGGAGGACGGCTTCGGCGGCTTCGACGTCGTGACAGCGGGCGACGGTTTCGCCGGCGTCGAGGAGGCGGGGGTAGAACGCGGCGGTGGAGGACCAGATCCAGCGGTCGGCGGTGGGGTGACGGCGGAGGGCGTGGGCGGCGTGGGGGTAGGTGTGCTCGGGGCCTTGGGGGTTGCCGGAGGCGTCGACGGGGCAGACGACGACCCCGCCGCGGGGTCCGTCGGCCATGGCCCAGCGCATACGCCCGAGTCTGCCACCGCCCACTGACACGGGGCCCGGTGCCGGGGGGTGTTCCCCCACCCCGCCCCGCCCCGAACCCGGGGCTGCCGCCCCGAACCCCGCGACCGCGCCCGCCGCACGGCAAGCGGCATCCAGGGGCTCCGCCCCTGCGCCCCGGGGCCGCGCCCCGAACCCCGCTCCGATGCCTCCGGCACCGGGCAGGACCCGACTGCCCGCGCGGGCGGTGCGGGCAAGCCGGAGGGCGTTCCCCGACCCGCCCCTTCCCGAAACCGGGGCTGCGCCCCGGACCCCCTACCGCGCCTGCCGCGCGGCCCAGTCGGGGGCTCCGCCCCCGTACCCCCGCGGGGCTGCGCCCTGGCCCCATGACCCGCGCCTTCGGCGCGGGTGGGATTCGGGGGTGGGCGGATCAGTCGTCCCGCCACACCTTCCGGCGGCCGTCCCCCAGCGAGGGTCTCGTCGCCTCCCAGACGCGCCGCCACTCCGCCACCGGCTTGCCCTGTTCCACCGGCGTCGCCGTCAGCGGGAGCGCCGTCGTGCGGCCCTCCGGGAGGGTCAGGCGGCCCTCTTCCGCCGCGCGGAGCGACTGGTACCAGCCCAGGTCCTCCTCCGCCCACAGAGCGGCGATGTGGCGCAGCATGCGGGCGCGGAAGTCCGTGACGGACTCGCCCGTCTGCGGCGGCAGGGGGCGGCCGAAGCGGACCACCAGGCGGGTGCCCGTGCGGGTGGGGAGCGCCTTGCCGCGGGGCATAGCGGCGAACGTGCCGCGGACCGCCACCGGGACGACCGGGATGCCCATGTTCACGCACAGGCGCGACGCGCCCATCTTGAACGAGCTCATCCAGCCGTCGTGCGACCGCGTGCCCTCCGGGTACAGCAGCAGGCTCCAGCCGTCGTCGATCAGCTCCGCCGGCAGCGACACCCCGCCGCGGCGCGAGCCGTGGCGGTCCACCGGGAAGGCGTTGAACATCAGGGCGGTGGTGATGCTGACCGCCGTGGAGGTGAAGAAGTAGTCCGCCGCCGCGCCGACCGCCGTGCGGTCGGCGATGCGGCGGGGCAGGGACCCGAGGATCAGCGGGGTGTCGAGGTGGCTGGAGTGGTTGGCGACGAAGATCGCCGGGCCGCGCAGCGACTCCAGCAGGTCCAGGCCCTCGATCTGCGGCCGGGTCTTGGCCCACGCGTACTGCTTGAGCACCCCGCGCTGGAGGACGTTGCGCACCGCCCGGGCCGCGGGTGTCCGCGCCCACGCGGTGGGGAACGTCTTCTGCTCCACCTTCCCCGCCCCGAAGCCCGCCGCGCCGCCGCCCGGGGTGCGGTAGCCGCGGGGGGCCAGGGCCCGGCCGCGCCAGTCGCGGCCGGAACGCACCATCGCCAGGTCGCCGCGCAGGCTCCCCCGGCCCGGTTTGCCGCCCTTGCGCGGGCCCTTCGCGCCGCTCATCGGACGGACGCCAGGGTCAGCGGCGGCATGTGCTGGTACGTGATCGAGGGGCTGGTGCCCACCGTCTGCGAGGCCAGTTGCAGCGCGTCGTTCAGCGTCGACGCCGACTGCACGCCGAGCCGGGACGCCGCGCCGCGGTCCGCGCCGACGAAGATGACCTGGCCAAGGTGCTGCATCGCGTGCGCGCCCCAGTACCACATGTAGAAGGGGTGCACGCCGTGGTAGGCGTAGCTCTTGCGGTAGAGGTGCGTGTACCACGGGTCGGTGGCGAACTGCTTCTCGAACTTGGCCTCGATGACCGCCGGGTCGGTGGTCTCGGCCAGCACCTCTTCGTAGAAGTCGATGTAGCTGGGGTGGTGCACGGGGTGGAACTCGTTCGGCATCGGGTGGTAGAAGATCCCGACGCCGCCCTCGCGCACGATCGGCTTGTTCAGATACAGGTTGAAGAAGTAGCCGAGGCCCAGGCACATCGTCAGGATCGGGTTCATCACCGAGTTGACGTTGTACGGGCAGATGTACGGCAGCCCGTACACCGCGACGTCCGCCTGCCCCTGCACCTCGGTGAGCTGCTGGCGGTGGACGTTGCGCAGGGTGATCGGGTGCACCTCGCTCGGCGCGCCCGCGTTCACGCCCGTGACCCCGTACGGCGCCTCCGTCTTGTGCCACAGCCGGCGCCGCATCGACGGCGTCATCAGCGAGTTGCCGCGCCGGGAGGCGAGGTAGGCGGCCTGGTCGCCGTAGTTCCACTCCCACTCGCGCTTGTTGAGGAAGCGGGTGGCGGACGGGAAGGTGTCGTTGTTCAGCGTCGTCTCGACGGTGAACACCTTGACCTGGCCGCCGATCAGGTCGTGCATGCGGTTGTACGAGTGGTGCATGGCCGACTTCGGCGGGTCGTTGAACGACCGGGAGTGCCGCAGCGTGTGCACGTTGTGGTGGTGGCGGATGCTGCGGTAGCTGGCCAGGCCCACCGACACCGACTTGGGGCCGCCGCTCATCGCCGTCGAGGTGATGTTGACGTAGACGACGAGGTCGCTCTCGGCCGCCCGCCGGTTGATCTCGACCTCCTCACCCTCCGCGGTGTCGCCGAGGTGCACGAGGTTGTCGCGGTCCTCGGCGTCGTGGTTGGTGAGGTGCTGCGGGAAGAACGACCGGAACACCCGGTCGCCCACGACGTGCTGCAGCTCCGCCGGGGTCATGCGCCGGTGCAGGGCGTTGGCGGCGATCAGCTCGACGTCGTCGACGCCCTTCGCCGCCGCCATCTCCAGCACCTGCTCGATGATCCGCTGGCGTACGTCGGGCCGGCGCATCGGCGGCAGCGGGAGCGACAGGTCGTCGAAGACGATCGTCAGCCGCATGCCGGCGAACAGCAGCTCCGGCAGGGGCTCGCTGCCGTGCGGTTCGAGCAGCGCGCGGCGGATGACCCCGTCGACGTCGCGGATGCCGGGCAGCGAGTCGGGCGGGTAGATCACCCGGGTGCCGTGGGGCAGCCGCTCCAGCCGGAAATTCTCGCCCTCGTGCACCAGCAGGGGCGGGGTTCGTTCGTCGACTTCCAGCACGAAGCCTGGTCTGCTCACGCTCTCTCCTCAGTGTGGTCGCCGGCGCCTGCAGCGGGCGGCGGTGCGGGCGTCGGGTGCCCGGCGGCTGCGTACGGCGGTGGGGGGCGGCCGACTACGGTACCGGCCCCCAGCCTGCCATTCTTCCCCGGTCAGCCGTCCAGGGTCGGGTCGAAGGCGATCTTGACGGAGCCCGCCGAGCCGGCCGCGAACGCGTGCTCCAGCGCAGGGCGCCACTGCTGGAGCGCATAGCGTTCGACGTAGCCGTCGAGGGGCGCGGTGGCGGCGAGCTGCACCGCCTTGTCGAAGTCGGTGCCGGCGCGGCCGTCGGGGCCCGCGTCGGGGTCGTCGGGGGTGACGTCCTCGCGGCGTCTGGTCGTGTACGCACCGACGAGGCTCAGCTCCCGGTACCAGAGCGGGGTCAGGTCGGCACCCCCCGGGATGCCGGACACGACGACCGTCCCCCCGGCCCGTACGGTACGCAGCGCGGTGTCGAGGCCGGCGCCGCCGCCGGTGCACTCGAACGCGATGTCCGCCCCGCCGAGCAGGAACTCCGAGCCCATTTCCGGTCGCTGGGCGAGCGCCGAGGTCATCCGGCGGACGGCGCGCAGCGCGCGGTCCGGCTCGACAGCCTCGTCCGCGCCCAGCGCCAGCGCCCGTTCGCGCTGGTGGCCGTGCTTGGCGACGACGTGGATGGTGCCTGCCTCGGTGAGCTGCCGCAGCGCGAGCACGGTGAAAAGGCCCACCGTGCCGGCCCCGATGACCAGCACCGAGGCGCCCGGCTCGATCGGCACCCGGCGGACCGAGTGGATCGCGCACGCCAGCGGCTCGACGAGCACCGCGCGCTCGTCCGGCAGGTCGTCGGGCACCGGGCGGAGCTGGTGCTCGTGGGCGACCATGCGCTGGGCCCAGCCGCCGCCGGTGTCGGCGCAGTAGCCGGTCTGCATGCCGGGCGACAGGTGCCCGGAGGTGATGTGGTCGCAGCGGTTGGTGTGCCCGGCCCGGCAGGCGTCGCACTCGGGCAGGCCGCGTACCGCGCAGGAGAGCACCGGGTCGAGCACGACGCGGGTGCCGCGCGGGATGGTCGGCAGGTCGTCGACGGTGGTGCCGACGACCTCGTGTCCGGGTACGAACGGCGTGGACGTCAGCGCCGCCAGATACGGCGACACGGTGCCGTTGAGCATCCCGAGGTCCGAGCCGCAGATGCCGGACAGGCTGGGCGCCAGCCGGGTCCAGCCGTCGCCCTTGGGCAGTTCGCGCCGGTCGCGCGCGAGCCGCAGCGGCGCGAGCGAGCCGGCCAGCGAGCCGGCGGCGCGGCTGCGGGTGCGGCTGAGCCCGCGGGCGGCCAGGAAGCGCGCGGGCGAACGGTGGTACTGAAGCGCCAGGCTCATCGGGCCTCTCCGTCGGATGCGGTGCGGCCGGCCGCGGGCAGGGCCCGTACGGGACGCGGCCGGGTGTGGCTGATCACGGTGCCCGCGAGCGCGTCCCAGCGGCTCGCGGTGTGCGTCCCCCAGCGGGCGATCTCCCAGCGGTGGCGCTTGGCGTGCCGGAACAGCCGGGTGTCGGGGTTGACCGCGTGCGGCTTGCCCACGACCTCCAGCAGCGGCCGGTCCGAGTAGCTGTCGGCGTAGCCGAAGCTGGCGCCGAGGTGGATCTCCCGCTCGCGGGCGTGGCTCTGCAGCCAGGCCGCGCGGCCCTCGCCGACGATCGGCGGGGTGCGCAGGAAGCCGGTCAGGACGCCGTCGTGCTCGGCGAGGTGGGTCGCCTCGATGTCGTCGAAGAGCGGCCGCAGCGGCTCCACGAGCAGGTCGAGGCTGCCGGTGATGAGCACGGTGCGGTGGCCGGCGGCGCGGTGGGCGCGGATGCGGCGTACGGCCTCGGGCATCACGCGGTGCAGCAGCGCGTCGCCGACCTGCTCCTCGACCAGGGCGCGCAGTTCCTCGGCGCGTGCGCCCTCGTAGCGGCGGAAGAAGGTGCGCATCACGTCGCCGCGGTCGCGCCGCTCCGCGAGCAGGTAGCGCGGCGCGTTGCGGGCGAGGTCGAACAGCTCGGGGGCCCAGCGCCCGCGGGGCAGCGACGCCAGCCGGGTCCAGACGTAGGACTCGACGATGTCGGAGGCGATGATCGTGCCGTCCAGGTCGAAGACGGCGGCCGTGCTGCCGGCGGCGACGTCGCCGCCGGGCGGGAGCGCGGCGGGGTTGGGCTTGCGGGTCCTGCGGCCGCCGCCGGTCCTGGCCCGCAGCGGCGCGGTGACCTTGGGGCAGTGGATCTCTTCGAGGTACGTGTACCAGTCGATCCCGGCGGGGTCGAAGCCGTGCTCCGCGGCGCGGTCGGCGGGCAGCGCGGCGTTCAGCGCGCGCAGCTCGCGGTCGTCGTAGACGACGGCGGTACGGGTGTAGACACCGTACAGGTCGGAGTAGCGGCGCAGGGTCTCCAGCGAGCGCTTCTCCTTGTGCAGCCTGCTCGCCCACTCCTGGGTGCGCTCGGTGCCGGGCAGTTGGCCGAGGAGCTTGTCGGCGAGGTTCGCGGCGCGCTCCCCGGCGCCGAGCGCGAACTCCACCCGGGCGGCGCCCGGGAAGGTCCACGACGGCGGCCGGACGTGGCCGCGGCCGCTGCTCTCCGGCAGCGGGTCGCGGCGGAAGTAGGAGTGCACGTGCTTGTACAGGTCGCGCAGCGTGAGGGGGTTGGTGGCGCCGGAGCCGACGTGGAAGTAGTGCGGCCCCGCGCCCTCCTCGGGCGGCGCCGCCGCGGCGGCGAGGGTGGCGTTGACGACGAGGTCGACGGGGACGACGTCCATCACGGTGTCCGGCTGCCCCGGCATGTCGCGCAGCAGCCCGCTGCCGTACGCGATGATCAGCGGGTCGGCCATCTTGAAGCCGTCGATCCAGCCGGGGTACGGGTGCCGCAGTGCGCTCTCCACGATCGCGGGCCGCACGATCGACAGCGGCCGGTCCGCCCACAGCTCCTCGACGGCGCGCTCGGACATCGCCTTGGTGAAGGTGTAGACGTCGGAGAAGCCGAGGATCTCGGCGCGGATGGCGCCGTGTTCGACGAGCCGCTCCTCGACCCACGCGCGGCGGGCGTCCTCGGCGTCCTTGGCGGCGATCTGCGGGCCCGCCTTGCCGTGGTCGCGGCCGGCCTTCTCCAGCGCCTTGCGCAGCACCTCGGGGCGGCGGGAGGCGCGTTCGACGTCGTCGCGCGCGGCCAGGCCCTGGGCCAGCTCGCCGCGCCAGTCGACGTCGTGGGTGAGCCGGCCCTCCCGGACGAGGCCCTGGCCGCCGCTGGAGACGTACGCGGTGGAGATGTGCACGATGTGCGGCGGGCGCTCCTGCCGGCCCAGCTTCTCGTACAGCGCGACGGCGCCGGAGACGTTGCTGCTGAACGCCTCGTCGATGGGCGGGTCGAAGGAGACGGACGAGGCGCAGTGGATGGCGACGTCGATGTCAGCGGGGAACTCGACGTCCTCCAGCTTGTCGAGCGCGCCCTCGATGACGGTGACGCGCCGCTCCGCCTCGGCGAAGGCGGCCTCGTCGCCGACCTGTTCGCGCCAGGTGCGGAAGACGTCCTTGCGCAGCAGGCGGCGGAAGCGGTCGGCGGCGCCGCCGTTGCCCCGCGGGCGGACGACGATCGAGACGCGGGTGCCGGGATGGCCGGACAGCAGCCGCTCCAGCAGCGCCTGCCCGATGAAGCCGGTGGCCCCAGTCAGCAGGACGTGCGCGTCGTCGAGTCGCCCGATGCGGTAAGTCCCCGTCACTCGTGCCCTCCCCTGATCTGGTCTTGCATATGCCGGTCTCTGTTTCTGTTGCGGACCGGCGTCAACCGGTGGCGGGCCGCGGCACCGCCAGGTCGCCCCGGTAGCGGACTGCGGCAGCTTCGCACACCGCGCGTACGGGCCAGCCCAGCGCGGCCGCGGCGGCCTCCGCTTCGGCCAGCTCCGGCTGCACGGTGAGCGCGCCGCCGGGTGCTTCCGCGACCTTGACGGTGACCTGCTGCTCGGCGCCGGGCGGCCCCACGGCGACCACGGCGCTCTGCCGGGGCAGCATCAGGCGCCGGTGGGCGGACCAGCGGACGCCGAGCGTGGTGGTGTGCCGGAACAGCGCGTCGGCCACGGCGGGCCGCACGTCCGCCGCGCACAGCGCGGTGACGACGCGGCCGGGGCGGCCGTGCCTGCCGACGGTCTCGGTGGTCCAGCAGTCCCACGCGCCGGCGGCGCGCAGGGCGGCGAGGACCGACGGCCACAGCCGCGGGTCGAGGTCGTCGACGGTGCTCTCCACGACCGTGACCTCGCCCTCGGCGGGCCCGCCGGCCGCGTTGGCGGTGCGGGTGCCGACGACGACGCGGGTGATGTTGGGGCGGTCGGGGGTGTCGCGGCGGCCGCCGCCGGTGCCCACGGCCCGTACCGCCATGTCCGGCAGCGGTCCTGGCGCGGCAAGTGCGGCGACGAGCGCCGCCCCGGTGGGGGTGGTGCGCTCGCCGGCGAGCCCGCCGCCGGTCAGCGCGAGGCCGCCGGCGGCGGCCAGGTGCAGCACCGCGGGTACGGGGACGGGCATCCGGCCGTGCGCGCAGTCGACTTCCCCGCTGCCGGCGGCGAGCGGGGAGGTGGTGACGGCGGCGCCGGGGTCGAGCAGGCCGAGGTCGGCGAGGGCGGCGGCGCAGCCGACCACGTCGGCGAGCGCGTCGAAGGCGCCGACCTCGTGGAAGTGGACTTCCTCGGCGGTGGTCCCGTGCGCCTTGCCCTCGGCCTCGGCGAGCAGCCGGAAGACGCGGGCGGCGAAGTCCGCGGCGGGCGCGGCGAGTCCGGCCCCGGTGGCGCGGTCGAGGTCGGCGAGGACGTCCGCGAGGTGGCGGTGGTGGTCGGGCACGGCGGGGCGGTGGACGGTGACGCGGTTGCACCCGAAGCCGCCGCGGCGGTCGCGCGCCACCGACACGCCGAGCCCGTCGATCTTGAGCGCGGCGACCGCCTCCTGCACGGCGGCGAGGCGCGCGCCGGCGTCGAGCAGCGCGCCGAGCAGCATGTCGCCGGCCACCCCGGCGGTGCAGTCGAGATGGGCCGCGGCCGTCCCCTCAGCCACCGTGTGTCACCCCCGGCGAGTCCCGTTCATGATCGGTGGGAGAGCCCTTCCCGTACGTCTCCGCCGCCACACCGGCGCGCGGGGCGGCCTCCCCCGTGTGAGCGACGCCGTACGCGAAGGCGGGGCGGGCGCTGCGCTGTTCAGTCACCGGCGCGTACCCCCACGATCTTGGCGGCGTGCACCGCGGCGCCGAAGCCGTTGTCGATGTTGACGACGGTGAGCCCGGGGGCGCACGTGGCGAGCATCGCGCCCGCGGCGGCGCGGCCGCCGTCGGCGAAGCCGTAGCCGACGCTGGTGGGGACGCCGACGACGGGGGCGCTGAGCAGTCCGGTGACGACGCTCGGGAGGGCGCCGTCCATGCCCGCGACGACGATCGCGCAGTCCGCGGCGCGCACGTCGCCGAGCACCGAGAGCAGCCGGGAAAGACCGGCCACGCCGACGTCGGCGTAGAGCCGGGAGCCGGTGCCGAGCGCGTCGAGGGTGGCGACGGCCTCGCGGGCGACGGGCAGGTCGCTGGTGCCCGCGGTGAGCACGGCGACGGTGCCGCGCGGGGCCGGCAGCGGGCCCACGGTGACGGTGCGGGCGCGGGTGTCGACCCGTACCGGCTCGTCGGCGAAGGTGTCGGGCGCGTCCCGCAGCACCTCCTCGGGGCAGCGGGTGGCCAGCGCCGGGGAGTCCGGTGCGCGGCGGCGCAGTTCGGCGAGGAGCTGGAGGGTCTGCTGCGGGGTCTTGCCGTCCGCGTAGACGACCTCGGGCACGCCGGTGCGGCGCCGCCGGTCCACGTCGAGGCGGGCGAAGTCGCCGACCTCCGCGATCTCGCCGGCGAGCAGCCCCGCCTCTGCCCACGGGGTGCCGGTGGCGTCGAGGGCGCTGCCGCGCGGCTCGCTCATCGCGTCGGCGCTCCGTCGGAAGAGACGGTGCGCGAGGCGGCGCGGGCGGCGGTGCTCACCGCGCCCGTACGGTACGGGGCGAGGCTGCCCTCGCCGAGCGGGCCGACGGCGGCGACCTCGCGCAGCAGCGTGTCGCCGAGGCCGTGGGCGGCGGCGACCTCGCGGTGCGCGGGCGCGTCCAGCTCGATCCGGAATCCTTGCTTCAGCAGCCGTACGCGGACGTCGCGGGCGCCCACCCGGTGCTCGTCCAGCGTCTCGCGGACCCGCTCCTCGGCCCGTTCGACCAGGTGCAGCCGGTCCTTGGAGACCGTGACGCCCACGGCGATCCGCGACGCCAGGCACGGCATGCCCGGCTTCTCCGCGACCGGCAGCCCCCACGCCCGGGCGAGCGCGCGCACCGCGGCCTTGCCGAGCCCGGCGGCGGCCAGCGGCTCGGCGGCGGCGAGTTCCTTGGCGGCGCGCAGCCCGGGGCGGTGGGCGGCGCGGCGGTCGTCGAGGTGGGTGCCGGTGGCGACGTGCGCGAAGCCGTGCTCCGCGGCGTAGCCGGAAACCCGGCCGAGGACGGTCTGCTTGCAGAAGTAGCAGCGGTCGCCGGCGTTGGCGCGATAGCCCGCGACGGACAGCTCGTCGCTGTCCAGCACGACGAGTTCGGCGCCGAGGTCCGCCGCCGTATCGCGGGCGAGGGCCAGCTCGCCGCGGGCCAGGGCGGGCGAGTCGGCGATGACGGCGACGGTCCGGCCGGGGCCGAGGGCGCGTACGGCCGCGGCGAGGACGACCGTGGAATCCACGCCACCGGAGTATGCCACCGCGACGCTGCCGAGTCGTCCGACTTCCGCCAGCAGCGCGGTGGCGGCCGCGCCCGCGTCCGGCTCGCCGGACTCCGCGGCGGCCGGCCCCGGGGCGGGGGCGGCCGCGGGGTCACCGGCGGCGGTTGCGGTGGGCCCGCGCCGGTCGGCGGCGGGGCCTTGGTGCGCGGCGGGGCCGGCGTCCGTCATGCGTGCGAGCCCGCCGATCGACGTCGTACGGCGGCGATCCCGGCCGCGCCCGCGACCACCGCGGCGCCGGCGACCAGCCGCTTGCGGGAGCTGCGTTTGGCGCTGCCCAGGTCGTCGACGGGCACGCCGGCGCCGAAGCCCGCGACGCCGCGCTGGACCAGGTTGAGCCCGGCCATGCCGGGAAGCTTGTGCACCTTCTCGTCGATCTTGCGCACGGCGGCGGCGCCCGCGTCGTCACCAAGCAGGTGCCGCAGCACGAACCGGGTCTCCTCCACGGGCTGGATGGTGGAGCCGACGGGCTGCCAGAAGCGCTCGGTCACCCAGCGGGCCACTGAACGGGCGCGCTGGGAGCGCTCCAGGCGCTCCTTGGCCTGGCTGGCGTAGAACGCGAGATGACGGGACTCCTGACGCTGTATGCGGCCGAGCAGCTTGGTCAGCTCGGGGTGCTGCTCCTTCTCGATGAGGCTGCCGTACGCGGCGTGCGCGGACCACTCGTTTATGGCACCCCACGTCATGTGCACGGCCACGAAGTCGTCGCCGATGGCGTTGGCCGCGATGGACTGGTAGATCGGCGCCAGCCGGTCCTTGAGCCCCTGCGCCTCGCGCACCTCGCGGATGTGGTCGTAGTCGGCCTTCTGCCCGTGGGCGCGCAGCACCGAGTCGATCGCCTCGCCGTGCCAGAACTCCTCGAAGGCCCACATCGACATGAACGCCGTGACGTCCGGGTCCCGGTGCGAGGGGGTGACCAGCACGTCCCGCAGGTAGCAGACCGTGTGGCTCTCCACGTCCGACATGTACCGCAGACAGCGCAGCGCCTCCGCGGACAGCGGGCGCTCGGCGAACGCGTCGAGATCCAGATCGTCGACCTGGACGCGTCCGGCCGTGTTGATGTAGCCCGGTATGTCGAAGGCCATTGCTCTCCCTCCGGCAGATGCGCCGATTGAGCCGAGTCCATCACGGCACGAAGCCCTTTATCAACATCTGTTGAGTTAGCTCGCGATTCTAGATCGCGGCCGGACCCGCACGCCACTGCCCCCACCCGTGACGCAGCAGACACTCCTGAGGTTGACTCGGCGCGCTAACTCGGCGCGGCGGGAAGCGGGCCGAAGAGATAGCCGTCGATGGTACGGCCCACGATCTCGGCCAACTCCGGCCGCGGCAACTCGGCGAGCGGGCCGAAGCGCACCACGTAGCGCACCAGGGCGGTGCCCACGAGGTGGGACCCCGCGAGTCCTGCGCGCAGCTCCGCGCGGTCCTTGACGGCGCGGGAGGCGATGCGGGCGACCAGTTCGCGGGTGATGAAGTCGCGCAGGATGGCGGCGGCCGGCTGGTACGAGGCGGCGGAGAGCAGGATCGCCTGAAAGGGCCACCTGGTCTCGGCGTCGTCCCACAGATCGAAGTAATACGCGGCGAGCCGCCCGCCAAGCCCGTCGGAGGCGTCGCCGATGATCCGCCCGAGCACGTCGTCGGGGCGCATCACGTCGGCGATGGCGGCCAGGTACAGCCCTTCCTTGCTGCCGAAGAACTGGACGAGGAGGGACGGGTCGACGCCCGCCTCGCGCGCGACGGCGCGCAGGCTGCAGGCGCCGTAGCCGCGGGCGAACATGCGCTTGGCGGCCCGGATGATGTCCGCCCTGGTGTCGGGACGGCCGGGGCGGGGCCCGAGCGGCCGCACCCGAGGGCCCAGCGTTCTCTTCCCGGTCACGGTGGTCGCTCACGCTCCAACGCAGGTGTGCATTTTGCTCATTGCGTCAAGTCTTCGGTGAACGCGCGGCCGGGACAAGAGGGGCGGGCCAAAGCTCCGGTCAAGAGGGCACGTCGGCGGGGCGGCCCGTGAGCGGGCCGCGCGGGCGTCGGGGGCCGGCCGGCGCAGGGGGCGCACCCCGCCGGCCGGCCCCGCGCCCGCGCACGCGACGGGGCCGATCAGACGCCCGCGACCGTACGGTGCGGGGCGATGCGGTGTTCGCCTGCGTACACGTTCATGGTGTCGCCGCGGAGGAACCCGACGAGGGTCATGCCGGTCTCGGCGGCGAGGTCGACGGCGAGGGAGGAGGGAGCGGAGACGGCGGCCAGGACGGGGATGCCGGCCATCGCGGCCTTCTGGGCCAGCTCGAAGGAGGCGCGGCCCGAGACCATCAGCACGGTGCCGGCGAGCGGGAGGCGGTCCTGTTGCAGGGCGCGGCCGATCAGCTTGTCGACGGCGTTGTGGCGGCCCACGTCCTCGCGCAGGTCGATCAGTTCCCCGTCCGGGGTGAACAGCGCGGCGGCGTGCAGCCCCCCGGTGCGGTCGAAGACCCGCTGCCCGGCCCGCAGCCGGTCGGGCAGCACGGCCAGGGTCTCCGGCGTCAGCCGCATACCGCCGTCGGCCAGGGGCCAGCGCGTCGTCGTACGGACCGCGTCCAGGCTCGCCTTCCCGCACAGGCCGCACGACGACGTCGTATAGACGTTCCGCTCCAGCGAGACGTCCGGGACCGGCACTCCCGCGGCCAGCCGCACGTCCACGATGTTGTACGTGTTCCCGCCCTCCGTACCGTCCACCGCCCCCGCGCAGTACGTGATGCCCGCCAGCTCACCGCCCTCGGCCACCACCCCCTCGCTGACCAGGAACCCCGCCGCCAGTGCGAAGTCGTCACCCGGCGTCCGCATCGTGATCGCCAGCGCCCGGCCCGCCAGCCGGATCTCCAGCGGCTCCTCCGCCACCAGCGTGTCCGCCCGCCGGTCCACCCGCCCCCCGCGCACCCGCACCACCGGACGCCGCACCGTCACCCGACCCATCGCCGATCACTCCGTACCCTGGACGTTCTGGACGTGCTGGTAGCCGAACCGGCCCTTGATGCACAGGTTGCCCCGCGTGATGGGGTTGTCGTGCGGCGAGCCGACCTTGACGATCCGGTTGTCCTGCACGTGCAGCGTGAGGTTGCAGCCCACCCCGCAGTACGCGCACACCGTCGTCGTCTCCGTCTGCGCGTCCTCGTCCCACGTGCCGGCCGCGCGCATCTCGTACTCGGTCCTGAAGCTCAGCGCCCCGGTGGGACAGACCTCGATGCAGTTGCCGCAGTAGACGCAGGCCGAATCGGGCAGCGGCCCGTCGTGCTCCACGGCGATCGTCGTGTCGAACCCCCGGCCGGCAACCGCGATGGCGAAGGTGTTCTGCCACTGGTCGCCGCAGGCGTCGACGCACTTGTAGCACATGATGCACTTGCCGTACTCGCGCACATAGAGGTCGTTGTCGACCTTCGCGCCGCGGTCCCCCACCGTCGCCGCGTCCGGGCCGAACCGGCCGGGCTCCGCGCCGTACTCCTCGATCCAGCCGGCGACATGCGGCGTCGTCGACAAGTCGGTGGAGGAGGCGAGGAGTTCGAGGACCAGCTTGCGGCTGTGCCGGGCCCGCTCGCTGCCCGTACGGACCTTCATGCCCGGCTCCGCGCGGCGGGAGCACGCGGGCGCGAGCGCCCGGGCGCCCTCCACCTCCACGACGCAGACCCGGCAGGCGTTCTTGGGCGTGAGCGTGTCGCCGTAGCAGAGGGTCGGGATGTCCTTGCCGGCGGCGGTGCAGGCGTCGAGGATCGTGTCGCCCTCCAGGGCGTGGACGGTCTCGCCGTCGAGTTCGAACTCGACGCGGCGGCGCGGCAGGCCGAGCGGGACGCTGCTCATTCGTAGGCTCCCAGGCGGTCGATGGCGGACTCCACGGCGTTCCACGCGGTCTGGCCGAGACCGCAGATGGAGGCGTCGCGCATGACCTGGCCCACCTCGCGCAGCAGCGCGACGTCGGCCGCGGCCGCCGCGCCGCGCAGGTCCGCGATGCGGTGCAGGGCCTCCTCCTGCCGCACGGTGCCGACGCGGCACGGTACGCACTGGCCGCATGACTCGTCGCGGAAGAACTCCGCGACGCGGATGAGGATGCGGGGCAGGTCGACGGTGTCGTCCAGGACGAGGACGACGCCGGAGCCGAGGGTGGCGCCCGCGGCGCGGGCCCCCTCGAAGGTCAGCGGCACGTCCAGTTCGTCGGGCCGGACGAAGCCGCCGGCGGCACCGCCGAGCAGCACGGCGCGCAGGCCGGGCGGGGGGCCGCCGGCGAGGTCGAGGAGGTCGCGGAGGGTGGCGCCGAAGGGGACCTCGAAGACGCCGGGGCGGTCGACGGTGCCGGCGATGCAGAAGAGCTTGGTGCCCGTGGAGGACTCGGTGCCGGTCGCGGCGAAGGCGGCGGCGCCGTGGGTGAGGATCGGCAGGACGTTGACCAGGGTCTCGACGTTGTTGACGGCGGTGGGCTTGCCGAAGAGGCCCCGCTCGGTGGGGAACGGGGGCTTGCTGCGCGGCTCGCCGCGGTGGCCCTCGATGGAGTTGAAGATCGCGGTCTCCTCGCCGCAGATGTACGCGCCGGCGCCGCGGCGGATCTCGATGTCGAAGGCGTAGCCCTGGCCGAGGACGTCGTCGCCGAGGAGGCCGCGGGCGCGGGCGCGGTCCGCGGCGTGGGTGAGGCGGTCGAGGGCGCGGGGGTACTCGCCGCGGAGGTAGAGGTAGCCGCGGTGGGCGCCGACGGCGTAGCCGGCGATGGTCATGGCCTCGATGATGGCGTAGGGGTCGCCTTCCATAAGCACGCGGTCCTTGAAGGTGCCGGGCTCGGACTCGTCGGCGTTGCAGACGAGGTAGCGGGTGCGGACGGGCTGGGAGGCGGTGCCCTGCCACTTGCGCCCGGTGGGGAAGGCGGCGCCGCCGCGGCCGAGGAGACCGGCGTCGGTGACCTCGCGGATGACGCCGGCGGGACCGAGGGCGAAGGCGTTGCGCAGGGCGGTGTAGCCGCCGTGGGCGCGGTAGTCGTCGAGGTCGGCCGGGTCGGTGGTGCCGACGCGGCGGAGGAGGACGAGGCCGGGGTCGCCGGTCTGGGGAACGGCGGCGGCGGGCGGGGGTTCGCGGTCGGCCCGGGCGGGATCCCGGGCGGCGAGGACGAGGGCGTCGGGGGTGGCGGGGGCGACGACGGCGGTGGTGGGTGTGCCCCGGTCCCGCCCCTTCCCGAACCCGGGAGCCGCGCCCCCGCCCCCCGCCGCCTCCCCCTCCGGTACATCCCCCTCCGGTGCCTCTCCCTCCGGCGCCTCCCCCGCCCGTATCACCAGCGCCGCCGGGGCCCGTTCGCACAGGCCCAGGCACGGGCTCTCCTGCCATGTCGCGCCGCCCGCGGGAGTGCCCGGCGGGCCCAGGCGAGACGTCAGGGACTCCGTCACGCGTTTGGATCCGCTCGCCGCGCACGCGATGTCCGTGCAGACGTGGAGCACCGTCGCCGGGCGCGGGCGCAGGGAGAACATCGCGTAGAAGGTGGCGACCCCGTACGCCTCCGCCGGCGGGACCGTCAGGCGGCGGCAGATGTAGTCAAGCGCGCCCTCGCTGATCCAGCCCACCCGGTCGTTGACCGCGTGCAGCGCCGGGAGCAGGAGGTCGCGGCGGTCGCGGGCCTCGTGGCCGCCCTTCGCCCAGCGCAGGTCCGCCGCGTCGCGCTCGCCGCCCTCCCAGCCCGTCGGGGCCGGGCCCAGCAGCTCGTCGACGGCGGCGCGTTCGGCGTCGGAGGGCTTGGCGTCGGTGTACTTCAGGTCCACGACGGCACCGCCTGCCGGTCGGCGAGCTTGTCGATGCGTACGGCCGCGGCCTTGTACTCCGCCGTGCCCGCGATCGGGCACGTGGCCTCGATCGTCAACTGGTTGGTATCCACCTCGTCCGGGAAGTGCAGCGTCATGAACGCCAGCCCGGGCCGCAGCCCTTCGTCGATCCACACCGGGGCGACGACCGAGCCGCGGCGCGAGGTGATGCGGACCTCCTCGCCGTGGGCGACGCCGTAGGCCGCCGCGTCCTCCGGGGACAGCTCGATGTTCTCGCCGCGGCGCAGCGGCGATGCGAAGCCGCTGGACTGCACGCCCGTGTTGTACGAGTCGAGCCGCCGGCCGGTCGTCAGCCGCAGCGGGTAGTCGTGGTCCAGGAGGTCCACCGGCGGGGAGTGCAGCACCGGGCCGAAGGCCGCCCGCATACCGCGGCGTTCGGGGTCGGCCTCCCAGAGGCGGCCGTGCAGGTACGTCGGCTCCAGCCGGTCCTCGCTGGGGCAGGGCCACTGGATGCCCTGGTGCTCCTCCAGCCGCGCGTACGTCATCCCGCGGTGGTCGGGCGAGACCGCGCGCAGTTCGTCCCAGACCTCCTGCGCCTCGCCGTACTTCCAGTCGTGGCCCAGCCGGCGGGCCAGCTCGCAGAGGATGTCGATGTCGTCGCGCGCCTCGCCGGGCGGGCGGACGGCCTTGCGGACGCGCTGGACGCGCCGTTCGCTGTTGGTCGTGGTGCCCTCGGTCTCGCACCAGGCGGCGGAGGCGGGCAGCACGACGTCGGCGAGCAGCGCGGTCTTCGTCAGGAAGATGTCCTGGACGACGAGGTGGTCGAGGGCGCGCAGCCGCTGCACGGTGTGCTCGTTGTCGGCCTCGGACTGCGCGGGGTTCTCGCCGATGCAGTAGACGGCCTTCAGCGTGCCCCGTTCGATGCCGTCGAGCATCTCGGTGAGGTTGAGGCCGTAGCGGGGCTGGATGACGGCGTCCCAGGCGGTCTCGAAGCGCTCCCGCACCGCCGGCTCCAGGATGTCCTGGAAGCCGGGGAGCCGGTTGGGGATGGCGCCCATGTCGCCGCCGCCCTGGACGTTGTTCTGGCCGCGCAGGGGCTGGAGCCCGCTGCCGTGGCGGCCGACGTGGCCGGTGAGGAGGGCGAGGTTGATCAGGGCGCGGACGTTGTCGGTGGCGTTGTGGTGCTCGGTGATGCCGAGGGTCCAGCACATCTGGGCGCGCTCCGCCGTGGCGTACGCGTGCGCCAGCTCGCGGATCGCCGC
Source organism: Streptomyces sp. NPDC004134 (assembly GCF_042874195.1). Classification (NCBI taxonomy): domain Bacteria; kingdom Bacillati; phylum Actinomycetota; class Actinomycetes; order Kitasatosporales; family Streptomycetaceae; genus Streptomyces; species Streptomyces sp. NPDC004134. The sequence continues at coordinate 427,899 of NZ_JBIAMS010000002.1, forward strand.
GGCCGGGACGCCGGTGACCTGCTCGGCGGCGGCCAGGGTCCAGGGCTCGACGGCGGCGGCGTACTCCTCGTAGCCGCTGGTGGCGCGTTCGATGAACGCGGTGTTGGCGAGCCCGGCGTGGATGATCTCGCGGCCGACGGCGTGGGCGAGCGGGATGTCGGTGCCCACGTCGAGGCCGAGCCAGCGGTCGGCCCACTCGGCGGTCCCCGTACGGCGGGGGTCGACGGCGAACATCCGGGCGCCGTTGCGGATGCCCTTCAGCACGTGCTGGAAGAAGATCGGGTGCGCGAAGCGGGCGTTGGACCCCCACATCACGATCAGGTCGGTCTCCTCGACCTCCGCGTACGAGGAGGTGCCGCCGCCGGAGCCGAAGACGGCCGACAGGCCCGCGACGCTGGGGGCGTGGCAGGTGCGGTTGCAGGAGTCGACGTTGTTGGTGCCGATGACGACGCGGGTGAACTTCTGCGCGACGTAGTTCATCTCGTTCGTGGAGCGGGCGCAGGAGAACATGCCGAACGCGTCGGGGCCGTGCGCGTCCGTGGTCGCGGCGAAGCCGCGCGCGGCGGCGTCCAGCGCCTCCTCCCAGGTCGCCCGGTGCAGCTCGCCGTCCGCGCCGCGGACGAGCGGGTGGGTGAGCCGCGGGTACTGCTTCGGGGTCCTGTTGCGGTCCTTCATGAGGCGCTCCTGGCGGTGTCCTGGCTGCTGGGGTCGCTGGGGTTGCTGGGGTTGCTGACGCTGCTCGGGTCGCTGGGGTTACTCGGGTCGCTCGGGTTGCTCCGGTCTGCCGCGGCGGGGGTACGGGCCGTCGTCTCGGCGAGCAGTCCCGCGACCGCGGCGATGGCGCGCACGGTCGGCACGGGGACGCCGGTCAGGCCGGCCAGCTCGACCACGGCCGCGAGCAGCACGTCGAGTTCGAGCGGCTTGCCCCGCTCCAGGTCCTGGAGGGTGGAGGTCTTGTGGTCGCCGACGCGCGCGGCGCCGTCCAGCCGCCGTTCGATGGAGATCCCGGGCCGGCTGCCGAGCCGCGCGGCGACCTCCAGGGTCTCCCGCATCATGGCGGTGACCAGCTCGCGGGTGCCGTCGTGCCCGGCGATCTCGCCCATGGTGGCGCGGGTGAGCGCGCTGATCGGGTTGAACGAGATATTGCCGAGCAGCTTGATCCAGATGTCGTTGCGCAGGTCGGGCTCGACCGGGCACTTGAGCCCGCCGGCCACCATGGCGGCGCTGAAGTCGAGGCAGCGCGGGCTGACGGCGCCGTCCGGTTCGCCGATGGAGAAGCGGGTGCCCTCCAGGTGGCGTACGACGCCGGGCGCGGCCAGTTCGGTGGCGGCGTAGACGACGCAGCCGATGGCGCGCTCGGGCGGCAGGGTCCTGGTGACGGCGCCGCCGGGGTCGACGCTCTCGATGCGCTGTCCGGTGTACGGGCCCGGCAGCCCGTGGAAGTACCACCACGGGATGCCGTTCTGGGCGGCGATGACCGCCGTCTTGTCGTGCAGCAGCGGGTGGACGAGCGGACCGCTGGTGGCGTACGAGTTCGCCTTCAGCCCGAGGAAGACGTAGTCGACGGGGCCTACGGCCGCCGGGTCGTCCGTCGCCTCGGGGCGGGCGGTGAAGTCGCCTCGCGGGCTGAGCACGCTGACGCCTGCGCGGCGCAGGGCGGCCAGGTGCGGTCCGCGGGCGATGAGATGGACGTCGGCACCGGCGCGGTGGAGCGCTGCTCCGACGTAGGCACCGATCGCGCCGGCACCGACAACTGCGACTTTCACTGGCGGGCTCCCTTGCGTGCGATGCGATCGCGGGGGCTCTTTCCTAGTCGACAGAATATTGTCTACAGTATGCCTTTCACGGGGGTCAAGGGTCGTGACACCCCTTCTACGGCGGCCCGTTGGGCCGCGCCGCAAACCGCGGGAGGCCGCTCATGACGACGCTCGGAACCACTCCCCCGCCCCGCACCGCGCACGCCGCCGCGCGGGGCTGGCCGGAGGCGCGCGCCGCGGCGCTGGCCGCGGGCGGCCCGCTCGACGTCCGCGACACCCCGCTGCGCCGGGCCCACGGGCGGGCGCTCGCCGAGCCGTTGACTGCCCGCGCGCCGCTGCCGGCGTTCGACACCGCCGCGATGGACGGCTACGCCGTGGCCGGCCCCGGGCCGTGGACCGTCGCCGGGCGGGTGCTGGCGGGGCAGGAGCCGCCGGTGGCGCGGCTGGCGGCCGGGCGGGCGCTGGAGGTCGCCACCGGCGCCCGGGTGCCCGAGGGCGCCGAGGCGGTGCTGCCGTACGAGGACGCCCTGCGCACCGGTGCGTCGGTGGCCGGCGCCGTGGCGCCGGGACGGCACGTGCGGCGGCGCGGCGAGGAGTGCCCGGCCGGAGTCGAGGTGCTGCCGCCCGGCGCCGTGCTGACCCCGGCGGCGCTGGGGCTCGCCGCGAGCCTCGGGTACGACCGGGTCGCCGTGCACCGGCGCCCCCGGGTCGCGCTCCTCGTCACCGGCGACGAGCTGGTGCGCCGCGGCACCCCGCCGGCCGGCCGGGTCCGCGACGCGGTGGGGCCGCTGCTGCCCGGCGTCGTGGCCTGGGCGGGCGGCGCGCCGCAGCCCGTGACGTATCTGCCGGACGGCCGCCCGCCGCTGACCGCCGCGCTGACCCGGGCGGCGGCCGGGGCCGACGCCGTCGCGGTGTGCGGCGCCTCGTCCCGCGGCCCCGCCGACCATCTGCGCCCGGCGCTGGCCGACTTGGGGGCGGACCTGCTCGTCGACGGGGTGGCCTGCCGGCCCGGGCATCCGCAACTGCTGGCCCGGCTGCCCGGCGGCGGGCCGCCGGTCGTCGGCCTGCCGGGGAACCCGTACGCGGCCTTCGCCGCCTGCCTGACGCTGCTCGTACCGCTCCTGGAGCGGCTGGCGGGCCGCACTCCCCCGCCGCCCTGGCGCACCCGGCTCGCCCCGGCCCCCGCCGCGGGCTCCCGCGCGCCCGCCCCGCACCCGCGCGACACCCGGCTCGTCCCGGTGACGCTCGACGGCACCCGCGCCGTCCCGGTCGGCCACGACCGCCCCGGGCTGCTCTGGGGCGCGGCGGCGGCGGACGCGGTGGCGGTGCTGCCGCCGGGCGGCGCGGACGAGGTGGAGTTGCTGCGGCTGCCCCGCTGACACCGCACCACAAATGGTGTGAACTTCCTCACCACGGGGGGCACTCATCGTTCATCCACGCTCTCGGTAGACTGTAGACAAAAGCCAATTCGCCTTTCCGATGGGTTCCGGACGGGGCGACAGAGGGTGGGGAGATCGATGCTGTCCCAGGGACTGCCCCAGGGGGCGATGCCGCGGCTCGAGCGGCCGGGCCCCCTGCGCGAGCGGGTGTACGAGGCCCTGCTCGAGCTGATCATCACGCGCACCCTCCCGCCGGGACAGCACTTGGTCGAGACCGAGTTGGCCGGCCACCTCGGCGTCTCCCGCCAGCCCGTGCGCGAGGCGCTGCAGCGGCTCAACACCGAGGGCTGGGTCGATCTGCGCCCCGCCCAGGGCGCGTACGTGCACGAACCGACCGACGCCGAGGCCGACCAGCTCCTGGTCGTCCGCGCGCTGCTGGAGACCGAGGCCGCCAGGCTCGCCGCCGCCAACGCCTCCGGCCAGGGCATCGCCCGGCTGGAGGAGCTGTGCGCGACGGGCGAACGGGCCGTGGCGGCCGACGACCTGGAGGCCGTCGTCGCCGCGAACCTCGCCTTCCACGCGTACGTCATGGAGCTGGCCGGGAACGCCGTGCTGGCCGAGCTCGCCGCCCAGGTCGAGCGCCGCGTCCGCTGGTACTACACGCCGGTGGCCCGGCAGCGCGGCGCCCAGTCGTGGATCGAGCACCGCGAGCTGATCGCCGCCGTGCACGACCGCGACGAGGCCCGCGCCCAGGAGGTCATGCGCGCGCACACCGAGCACACCCGCCGCTCGTACCACCAGCGCCAGCACGACGACCACCCGCGCTAGGGCCTGTCGTCGATCTCCCGTCGTTCGCCCGGAGCCGCAGACGGGAGATTGACGACAGGTCCTGGGCCCCGGCCGGGTAGCGGTCGGCCGGGGCCTCGTCATGCGGGTTCCGCTCCTCGCGGGTTCCGCTCCCGCCGGAGCGGAACCCGGGCGGCGGAGCCGCCGGGTCGGGGACCGGGACCCGGGGCTAGTCCGTCTCTCTGCTGATCGGCCGCGGGTTGGGCTCGATGTCCTTCAGCCGCGGCCGTCCCGGTGGGGTCAGGAACAGCGCCATGAAGCCGGCGAAGAGCGAGATGGAGCCCGCCAGCGTGAAGGCGCCGGAGTGCCCCCAGGCGCCGACGACCACGGAGCCCATGCCCGCGCCCAGACCGGAGACGAGCTTGGCGCTGTAGACCATGCCGTAGTTCGAGGCGTTGTTGTTCTCGCCGAAGTAGTCCGCCGTCAGCGCCGCGAACATGGGGAAGATCGCGCCGCCGCCGAAGCCGGAGATCGAGGAGAACACCAGGAACAGCGGCAGGTTCTTCATGTCGGCCGACCACAGGATGCCGTACTGGGACAGGCCCAGCACGATGCACACCACGATCAGGCAGCGCTTGCGGCCGTAGAGGTCGGACAACCAGCCGATGACGCCGCGGCCGGTGCCGTTGACGACGGCCTTGAGCGACATGGCCGTGGCCACGACCCCGCCGGCGAAGCCGGCCTCGTCGCCGATGTCCACCTGGAAGGCGATGCCGAAGATGTTCACGCCCGACGTACACGCCAGGCAGAACCACATCAGCGTCACCCGGCCCGTCGCCCACGCCTCCTTGGGGGTGTACTGCTTGACCGCGGGCGGGTTCATCTTCAGCGAGCGGGCCGCCCGCGGGTCCTTCGGCGGGTTGAGCGGGTCGATCTCTGCGGGCCACCAGTTCTTCGGCGGGTCCTTGAAGAAGAACCCGGCCGTGCCCACCATCAGCGCGAGGAAGAGCCCGACCGAGACCAGCACCCAGCGGAAGTTGGTCAGGTCCATGTAGCCGGTGAAGAGGAACACGAAGGGCACCGAGCCGTAGGCGAAACCGCCGTTGACGAAGCCGGTCTTGCCGCCCTTGCGCTCCGGGTACCACTTGCCGACCATGTTGACGCAGGTCGCGTAGACCATGCCGGCGCCCATGCCGCTGAACATGCTGAAGCCGATGTACGCGACCACGACGTGCGGCGCGTACGCCAGGGACAGATAGCCGAGCAGGGTGCCGGTGGCGCCCAGCATCATCGCGAAGCGGGCCGGCAGCTTCCCGGTCTCGCGCAGCTTCCCGGCCGGGAAGGCGACCGCGGCCTGGAAGAACACCCACACGGTCATCATCCAGAAGATGTGCCCGCTGGCCCAGTGGTGCGCGGTGTGGAGCGTGTCCTCGGCGGAGGCGAACGCGTACTCCGCCGAGCTGATGCCCATCATGCCCACCCACGGAAGGATGACCATCCACTTCCGCTTGCGGCCCATGATGTCGACGTCGGACTCGCCTATCCGATAGGTCCTGCCGTTTCTGTCGGTCACCTCCCGGTAGGGGAGGACCGACCGGTCTTCGGTTGTCGTCATGGGTTGCACCCCTTGTATCGAGAATCCGGTCAGCGCCCCCTGTCCTGATCTCTGCGGTGGTGCGGGTGGTTCAGGCGAGCAGCCCCGCCGCTCTCGCCCAGCGGTACTTCGCGCCCAGTACCGCGACCGGCTTCTCGGTCGTGTACGGGTACGCGACGACACCGCGCTCGAAGAGGTACGCGCTCGCCTCCTCGACCTCCGTGTCGCCCGCGAGGGACGCCACGACAGGCTTGACGTTGCCCTTGGCCCGCTCCTCCGCCACCACGCGGGCGGCGAGTTCGGCGAAGACCATGGGCGGGGTGACGATCGTGTGCCAGTAGCCGAGGACCAGCGCGTGGATGCGCGGGTCGGTCAGGCCCAGCCGGATCGTCGCCTCGTACGTGGCCGGCGGCTCGCCGCCGGTGATGTCGATCGGGTTGCCCGCCGCCCCGAACGGCGGGATGAACCGCATGAACGCCTCGTCCAGGTCGGCCGGGATCTCCATCAGCCGCAGCCCGTTGTCGACCACGGCGTCGGAGAGCAGCACCCCGGAGCCGCCGGCGCCGGTGATGACGACGATGTCGTCGCCCTGCGGCGTGGGCAGCACGGGCAGCGCGCGGGCGTACTCCAGCATGTCGTTCAGGCCCGGCGCGCGGATCACGCCGGCCTGGCGCAGCACGTCGTCGTAGACCGCGTCGTCGCCGGCCAGTGCCCCGGTGTGGGAGCCCGCGGCCTTCGCGCCGGCGGATGTGCGGCCGGCCTTGAGGACGACCACGGGCTTCTTCCGCACGGTGGCGCGGGCGGCGTCGACGAAGGCGCGGCCGTCCTTCAGGTCCTCCAGGTGCATCGCGATGCAGGTGGTGTTCTCGTCCTCGCCGAAGTAGGTGAGGAGGTCGTCCTCGTCCACGTCGGACTTGTTGCCGAGGCCGACGATCGCGGAGACGCCGGTCTTCGTGGTCCTGGCGAAGCCGAGGATGGCCATGCCGATGCCGCCGGACTGGGAGGTCAGCGCCACGCCGCCCTTCACGTCGTACGGCGTGCAGAAGGTGGCGCAGAGGTCCTGCCAGGTGGAGTAGTAGCCGTAGATGTTGGGGCCCAGGACGCGGACGCCGTGCTCGGCGGCGATGTCCACGATCCGGCGCTGGAGTTCGTGCTCGCCGGTCTCGGCGAAGCCCGACGGGATGAGCACGGCGTTGGGGACGCCCTTGCGGCCCACCTCCTCCAGGGCGGCCGGGACGTACGCCGCGGGGATGGCGAAGACGGCGACGTCGACCTCGCCCGGCACGTCGGCGATGCTCTTGTACGCCTTGCGCCCCAGGATGTCGTCGGCCTTGGGGTTGACGGGGTGGATGTCGCCGGGGAAACCGCCGTCGACGAGGTTGCGCATCACCGAGTTGCCGATCTTGCCGGTCTCGTTGGAGGCGCCGATGACGGCCACCGAGCGCGGCTTCATCAGCCGGTTCATCGCCGTCAGGATCTCCTCGCGGCTGAACCGGCGGCGTGCCTCGGGCTCCCCCTCGCCGAGCAGGATCCGCACGTCGGCGGCGAGCGCGCCGTCGGGGGTGGCGATCACGGGGTTGAGGTCGACCTCTGCGATCTCGGGGAAGTCCGCGGCGAGCTCCGAGACCCGGCGGATCTGGTCGGCAAGCGCCCGCCGGTCGACGGCCTGCTCGCCGCGCACGCCGCGCAGCACCTCGGCGGCGCGGATGGAGTCGAGCATGCCGGCGGCCTCGTCCCCGGTCACCGGCGCGAGCCGGAAGGTGACGTCCTTCAGCACCTCGACCAGCACCCCGCCGAGGCCGAACGCGACCACCTTGCCGAAGGTGGGGTCGGTGACGGCCCCGACGATGACCTCCCGGCCCGCCGGCAGTTGCTGCTGGACCTGCACGCCGTCGATCCGGGCGGCCGGGTCGTACGCGCGGGCGTTGGCGACGATCCGCGTGAACGCCGCGCGTACGGCGGCGGCGTCGGCGAGGCCGACCTCCACTCCCCCGGCGTCGGTCTTGTGCACGATGTCCGGCGAGACGATCTTCAGCACGACCGGCCCGTCGAAGCCGTCGGCCAGCGCCACCGCCTCCTCCACGTCCCCGGCGAGTCCCTCGCCGGGCACGGCGATGCCGTACGCGTCCGCGATCCGCTTCGCCTCGGGGGCGGTGAGCGCGGTGCGGCCCTGGGCGCGTACCTCCGCGAGCACGTCGCGGACCGCCGCGGTGTCCTTGGCGCCGTCCATTTCTCAGATCACTCCGTCCGTCTTGAGGCCGGCCATGTCCTCGGCGGTCAGGCCCAGTTCGCTGCCGTAGATGTCGTGGTTGTGCTCACCGAGGAGCGGGGAGCGGCGGATGGCCGCGGGCGAGTCGGAGAGCCGCAGCGGGCTGCCGACGGTGACGTACGTGCCGCGCTCGGGGTGCTCGACCTCGACGACGATCCCGTTGTCCCGCAGGCTGGCGTCCTCGATGATCTCCTTGGTGGAGAGGATCGGGCCGCACGGGATGTTGTGCGCGTTGAGCTTCTCCAGCACCTCCCACTTGGGCAGGGTGCTCGACCACTCCTCGATGAGCTGGAACATCTTGCCTAGCTTCGGCAGCCGCGCCTCCGGGGTGGCCCACTCGGGGTCCTCGGCCAGCTCGGGGCGGCCGATCAGCTCGGTGAGCGGCTGCCAGCCGACGGGCTGGACGATGACGTACACGTAGTCGTTGGGACCGCCGGGCGCGCAGCGGACCGCCCAGCCGGGCTGGCCGCCGCCGGAGGCGTTGCCGGAGCGCGGCACCTCGTCGCCGAAGTCCTCGTTGGGGTACTCGGCGAGCGGGCCGTGCGCCAGCCGCTGCTGGTCGCGGAGCTTGACCCGGCAGAGGTTGAGCACGGCGTGCTGCATGGCGACGTTGACGCGCTGGCCGCGGCCGGTGCGGGTGCGCTGGTAGAGCGCGGCGAGGATGCCGGCGACGGTGTGCACGCCGGTGCCGGAGTCGCCGATCTGCGCGCCGGTGGCCAGCGGCGGGCCCTCCTCGAAGCCGGTGGTGGCCATGGAGCCGCCCATGGCCTGGGCGACGACCTCGTACGCCTTGAAGTCGGTGTACGGGCCCTCGCCGAAGCCCTTGATCGAGGCGTAGACGATGCGCGGGTTGATCTCCTGGATCCGCTCCCAGGTGAAGCCCATGCGGTCGACGGCGCCGGGGCCGAAGTTCTCCACCAGCACGTCGCTGCGGCGCACCAGCTCGGTGAGCAGTTCCTTGCCGCGCGGGGTCTTGGTGTTGAGGGTGATGCTGCGCTTGTTGCCGTTGAGCATCGTGAAGTAGAGGCTGTCGACGTCCGGGAGGTCGCGCAGTTGCTTGCGGGTGATGTCTCCTGCGGGCGCCTCCAGCTTGATCACGTCGGCGCCGAGCCAGGCGAGCAACTGCGTGGCGGAGGGCCCGGACTGGACGTGGGTCATATCGAGGACGCGAACGCCCTCAAGGGCCTTCGTCATGGGGTCACCTCACTTGTACATGGTCTGGTTCATGGTTCCGGGGGCGTACGCGTCCGGGTCGACCCAGACGTTGACGAGCGACGGCTTGCCGGACTCGCGGGCGCGGCGCAGCGCGGGGCCGATCTCGGCGGGGTCGCGGACCTCTTCGCCGTGGCCGCCGAGCATGCGGGCGAACTCGTCGTACGGGACGTCGCCCAGGGTGTTGCCGACGCGCTCGCGCTCGACGCCGTACTTGGCGGCCTGGCCGTAGCGGATCTGGTTCATCGAGGAGTTGTTGCCGACGATGCCGACGAACGGCAGGTCGTAGCGGACGAGGGTCTCGAAGTCCCAGCCGGTGAGCGAGAAGGCGCCGTCGCCGAAGAGGGTGACGACCTCCTTGTCCGGCCTGGCCTGCTTGGCGGCGAGCACGAACGGCACGCCGACGCCGAGGGTGCCGAGCGGCCCGGGGTCCATCCAGTGGCCGGGGCTGCGGGGCTGGACCACCTGGCCGGAGAAGGTGACGATGTCGCCGCCGTCGCCGATGTAGATGGAGTCCTCCGTCAGGAAGTCGTTGATCTCGCTGACCAGCCGGTACGGGTGGATGGGCGAGGCGTCGGAGGTGAGCTGCGGCAGCCGTTTGGCGCGCGCCTTCTCCTCCACCGCGCGCAGCTCCTCCAGCCACTCCTTGCGCTTGGCGGCGCCGCCGTTGAGGCGTCCCGACGCGGCCTGCGCGGCGGCGGCGAGGACGAGTCCGGCGTCGCCGACGATGCCGAGGTCGATGTCGCGGTTCTTGCCGACGGTGCGGTAGTCGAGGTCGATCTGCACGACGGTCGCGGTCGGCGAGAGCCGCCTGCCGTAGCCCATCCGGAAGTCGAAGGGCGTGCCGACGATGACGATGAGGTCGGCCTCGGTGAAGGCGTACCTGCGGGAGAGCTGGTAGTGGTGCGGGTCGCCGGGCGGCAGGGTGCCGCGTCCCGCGCCGTTCATGTACGCGGGCACGTTCAGGGCGCGTACGAAGTCGATGGCGGCGGCGGTGCCGCGGGTCGTCCAGACCTGGCTGCCGAGCAGCACGGCCGGCTTCTCCGCGTGCACGAGGAGGTCGGCGAGCTTCTCGATGGCCTCGGGGTCGCCGGCGCTGCGGGTGGAGGCGCGGTAGTGGCCGGCCCGGGGTATGCGCGCCTGGTCCACCGGGACCTTGGCGTCGAGGACGTCGCGCGGGATCTCCAGGAAGGACGGTCCGGGGGCGCCGTGGTAGCACTCCCGGAAGGCCATGGAGACCATGTCCGCGACCCGCGCGGTGTGCGGCACGGTGGCGGCGAACTTGGTGATCGGCGCCATCATGTCGACGTGCGGCAGGTCCTGGAGCGAGCCCATCTTGTGCTGGGTCAGGGCCCCTTGGCCGCCGATGAGCACCATGGGGCTCTCGGCGCGCAGGGCGTTGGCCACGCCGGTGACCGCGTCGGTGGTGCCGGGGCCCGCGGTGACGACCGCGCAGCCGGGCTTGCCGGTCAGCCGGGCGTATCCGTCGGCGGCGTGCGCGGCCACCTGTTCGTGCCGTACGTCGACGACCTCGATGCCCTCGTCGACGCAGCCGTCGTAGATGTCGATGATGTGGCCGCCGCAGAGCGTGTAGATGACCTCGACGCCTTCTGACTTGAGCGCCTTGGCGACGAGGTGGCCGCCGGAGATGTGGCCGGGGTCTCCGGGGGTGCCGGGGGTGCCGGATGTGCCGTCGGACATGGGGAGTTCAGTCCCTTCACCGGTGCGTTCGCTGTCACTCTGTACATTGCATACAGGACACGAATACTGTATGCAGACGGTTATCCCGCATCGGTGAGTCGATGTCCAGGGGGCGTGCACCGGAAATCTCCAAGTCGGATGCGACCAACGGAAGGTGCCCTTGAGATGGATCTGTTCGAGTACCAGGCGCGGGAGTTGTTCCGCAGGCACGGCGTTCCCGTGCCCGACGCGGCGGTGGCATCGGACCCGGCGGGGGTCCGGGCGGCGGCCCGGGTGCTGGGGGGCGGGACGGTGGTCAAGGCCCAGGTGAAGACGGGCGGCAGGGGCAAGGCGGGCGGCGTGCGGCTCGCCCCGGACGCGGCGGCGGCCGAGGCCGCGGCGCGGGACATCCTCGGCATGGACATCAAGGGCCACCGGGTGGACAGGGTGATGGTCGCGAGGACCGCGGACGTCACCGCCGAGTTCTACGTCGCGTTCCTGCTGGACCGCGCCGCGGGCACGTTCCTGGCGATGGCCTCGGCGGAGGGCGGCATGGACGTCGAGGAGGTCGCGGCGGCCCGTCCCGAGGCGCTGGCGCGGATCCCGGTGGACCCGGCGGAGGGCGTCACCGAGGCGGTCGCGCGGCGGATCGCCACCGCCGGCGGGCTGCCCGCGGCGGCGGTGCCCGTACTGGTGGCGCTCTGGGAGGTGTGCACGGCGGAGGACGCGCTGCTGGTCGAGGTCAACCCGCTGGTCACCACCGCCGACGGCGCCGTCCTGGCGCTGGACGGCAAGGTGACCCTGGACGACAGCGCCGGCTTCCGGCACCCGGAGCACGCGGCGTACGACGTGCCGGACGAGGCCGGCTCGCTGGAGGCGACGGCGCGTGCCAAGGGGCTCAACTACGTGAAGCTCGACGGCCGGGTCGGCATCGTCGGCAACGGGGCAGGGCTCGTCATGTCGACCCTCGACGTGGTCGCCAGGAACGGCGCCGCGCCCGCCAACTTCCTCGACATCGGCGGCGGCGCCTCCGCGGACGTCATGGCCGACGGCCTCAGCGTGATCCTCGCCGACCCCGACGTGGAGTCCGTCTTCGTCAACGTCTTCGGCGGCATCACCGCCTGCGACGCGGTCGCCGACGGCATCGTGCGCGCGCTGGAGCGGATCGAGCTGACCCGCCCGCTGGTGGTCCGCCTCGACGGCAACAGCGCCGAGCGCGGCCGGCAGATCCTCGCCGCCGCCCGGCACCCCCAGGTCACCCAACTGGACACGATGGACGGCGCCGCCGCGCGGGCGGCCGCCGTACCGGCAAGGAGCTGATCCGCATGGCAGTCTTCCTCACCGCGGCGAGCAAGGTCGTCGTCCAGGGCATGACCGGCGCCGAGGGCCGCAGGCACACCCGGCGGATGCTGGCGTCCGGCACCGCCGTCGTCGGCGGGGTCAACCCCCGCAAGGCGGGCACGAGCGTGGCGTTCGACGACCGGGAGGTCCCGGTCCACGGCACCGTCAAGGAGGCCGTCGCCGCCACCGGCGCGGACGTGTCCGTGGTCTTCGTGCCGCCGCCGTACGTCAAGGACGCCGTCGACGAGGCGGTCGACGCCGGACTCGGGCTCGTCGTCGTCATCACCGAGGGCGTCCCCGTCCACGACACCGTCGCCTTCCGGGCCCGCGCCGAGGCCGCCGGCGTACGGCTCGTCGGCCCCAACTGCCCCGGGCTGATCTCCCCCGGCCTGTCCAACGCGGGCATCATCCCCGCGGACATCACCGGCCCCGGCCGGATCGGCCTGGTGTCGAAGTCCGGCACGCTCACGTACCAGTTGATGTACGAGCTGCGCGATCTCGGCTTCTCCACCTGCGTCGGCATCGGCGGCGACCCGGTCGTCGGCACCACCCACATCGACTGCCTGCGCGCCTTCGAGGCCGACCCGGACACCGAACTCGTCGTGATGATCGGCGAGATCGGCGGCGACGCCGAGGAGCGGGCCGCGGACTACATCAAGGCCGACGTGACCAAGCCCGTCGTCGGCTACGTCGCCGGCTTCACCGCCCCCGAGGGCAAGACCATGGGCCACGCCGGCGCCATCGTCTCCGGCTCCTCGGGCACGGCCCAGGCGAAGAAGGAAGCGCTGGAGGCCGCCGGCGTACGGGTCGGCACCACCCCGTCGGAGACGGCGCGGCTGGCCCGCGAGGCGCTGGGATGAGCGGCACCGAGGACCTGCTCGCCCGGCGCCGGGGCGGCGCGGCCCTCGCCCCGCTCGATCCGGCCGCCCGGGCACCGGCCAGCAAGGTCGCCGTGCTGGCCTGCATGGACGCCCGGCTGGGCGTGGAGGCCATGTTCGCGCTGCGGCCGGGCGACGCCCACGTCATCCGCAACGCGGGCGGGTGCGTCACCCCCGACGCGCTCGACTCGCTGCGGCTCAGCCAACTGCGCGGCGGCACGCGTGAGATCGTGCTCGTCCACCACGAGGACTGCGCGGCCCTCGACGAACCGGCGGCCGACCTCGTGCGCTGCCTCGGCCTGCTCGCGGCGAGTCCCCGGCTGCCCCACAGGGACGTGGTGCGCGGCTTCCTCTACACGCGCGGCGGCGAGCTGCGCGAGATCCGCCCCGGACGAGCGGAGACACCCTCGTGACCCTCATCCTCAAGCCCGGCACGGCGTGGCCCGACGTCTGGGCACGCTGCCTCGCGGCGGCGCCCGAGGCGTTCCGCGACGAGCGGGTGCTGAACCACTGGAACGGCGTCTGGCGGGCCGACGGCCGCCCGCTTCCCGCCACTTCGCCGGTGGACGGCACGCCGATCGCGGGGCCGCCCCGGCTGGACGCGGACACCGCGCACGCCGCGGTACGCACCGCTCTCGACGCCCACAGGAGCTGGCGGCACCTGCGGCTCGCGGAGCGCAAGGCGCGGGTCTCGACGGCCCTGGACGCCATCGAGGAGCACCGCGACCTGCTCGCGCTGCTCCTCGTCTGGGAGATCGGCAAGCCCTGGCGGCAGGCCACGGCCGACGTGGACCGCGCCGTGGACGGCGTGCGCTGGTACGTCGAGGAGATCGACGGCATGCTCGCGGGCCGGACCCCGCTGCCGGGCCCCGTCAGCAACATCGCGAGCTGGAACTACCCGATGAGCGTACTCGTGCACGCCATGCTCGTCTGCGCCCTGGCCGGCAACGCGGCCATCGCCAAGACCCCGACCGACGGCGGCCTGGCGTGCCTGACCCTGGCCTGCGCGCTGGCCGTGCGCGCGGGCGTGCCGCTGACGCTGGTCTCCGGCAGCGGCAGCGAGCTGTCCGAGGCGCTGGTACGGGCGCCGGAGCTGGGCTGCGTGTCCTTCGTCGGCGGGCGCGACACCGGCGGGCGGGTGGCCGCCGCGCTGGCCGACCTGGACAAGCCGCACGTGCTGGAGCAGGAGGGGCTGAACTGCTGGGGGGTGTGGAACTACTCGGGCTGGGCCACGCTCACCCCGCAGGTGCGCGCCACCTTCGACTACGCCAAGCAGCGCTGCACCGCCTATCCCCGGTTCGTCGTCCAGCGCGCCGCCTTCGCCGACTTCCTGGCGGCGTACCTGCCGGCGGTCGGCTCCGTACGCGTCGGGCATCCGCTGGCGGTGGCGCGGCCCGGCGACCCGCTGCCCGACCTGGACTTCGGGCCGCTGATCAGCGCGGCCAAGGCCAAGGAGCTGGCGGACCTGGTGGCGCACGCGGTGGACCGGGGCGCGGTGCCGCTGTACCGGGGGCGGCTCGCGGACGCGCATCTGCTGCCGGGCCAGGACACCTCCGCGTACGCCGCGCCGGTGACGTTGCTGGACCCGCCGCCGGCCTCGCCGCTGCACCACGCGGAGCCGTTCGGCCCGGTCGACTCGATCGTGCTGGTCGACACCGAGGCGGAGCTGCTGGCGGCGATGAACGCCTCCAACGGCGCCCTGGTCGCCACCGTCTCCTGTGACGACCGGGAGTTCTACGACCGGGTGTCGCCGCAGATACGGGCGTTCAAGACGGGCCGCAACGCGCCGCGTTCGCGCGGGGACCGGGCCGAGCTCTTCGGCGGCTCCGGCGCCTCGTGGCGCGGCGCGTTCGTCGGCGGGCACCTGCTGGTGCACGCCTTCACCGAGGGCCCGGCGGGCGAACGCCCGCCGGGCAACTTCCCCGATTATCAGCTCATGCCCTGATGAACTCCTGTAACAGGGATTGAACGGCGCATCACGGGCGCACAGTTGCGACTTGGCATGGACATGGGTTTCAGGGGGCAGGGTGTGGTTACCACTCGGTACAACCTCACCCCCAGGGGGTTCCATGAGAACTACCCGGCCCTTGCGGCTGCTGCTGGGCTTCCTCGTCGCCACCACAGTGGCGCTGCTCGGCAGCGTGCCCGCGCAGGCCGCCGAGAGCGCGGCCGGCTCGAGCGCCTACGCCGAGAACTACGTGGCGCTCGGCGACTCCTACGCCTCCGGCGTGGGCGCCGGTTCGTACGACTCGGCGAGCGGCGACTGCAAACGCAGCAACAACGCCTACCCGGTGCTGTGGAAGAACGCGCACGCCCCGGCGTCCTTCTCCTTCACCGCCTGTTCCGGCGCCCGCACGGGCGATGTCATCAACAACCAGCTCGGTCCCCTCAACTCCGGCACCTCCCTCGTCTCCATCAGCATCGGCGGCAACGACGCGGGCTTCGCCGACGCCATGACCACCTGTGTGCTCCAGGGCGAGTCGGCCTGTATCAACCGCATCAACCAGGCGCGCACCTATATCGAAGGCACTCTTCCCGGGCGGCTGGACGCGGCTTACAACGCGATCACCGCCCGCGCCCCCAACGCGCAGGTCGTCGTCCTCGGCTACCCGCGGATGTACAAGCTGAGCGGCGGCTGCTTCTTCGGCATCAGCGAGCGCTCCAGGGCGGCCATCAACGGCGCCGCGGACGCGCTGAGCGACGTCACCGCCAAGCGCGCGGCCGACCACGGCTTCGCCTACGGCGACGTCCGGCCGGCGTTCTCCGGGCACGAGATCTGCTCGAACAGCGAATGGCTGCACAGCGTCACCTTCCCCATCGGTGACTCGTACCACCCCACGGCGGCCGGGCAGTCCGGCGGCTACTACCCCGTGTTCAACGCCCTGGCCTGACCGCCACGGGCACCGCGGACAGCACCTCGCGGGCGGCCGCCACCGCGGCCGCCCGCTCCGCCGCGACCAGCCCCAGCCGGGTGCGCCGGTCCAGCAGGTCGGCCTCGTCGAGCGCGCCTTCGTGGCGTACGGCCCACACCAGCTCGGCGCCGGTGACCGGATACCCGGGGACGACCGGCGCGGCGAGCGCCGGCGCGGCGGCGGCCAGCGCCTGCACCGCGGGTGCCTCCGTCCCGTAGCGCTGCACCAGCCGGCGCGGCGCGTCGAGCCCGGCCAGCTCCGCCGCGGGCGCGGCGCCGACGAGCGGCAGCCGGGCGGTGCGGCAGGCGCCCGCGGTCAGTCCCGCGCAGGACACCGCCGTGTCCACCGCGTCCTCCGCCATCCGCCGGTACGTCGTCAGCTTGCCGCCGACGACGGTGACCACGCCGTCCGGGGAGGTGAGGATCGCGTGCCGGCGGGAGAGGTCGGCGGTGCTGCCGTCGCTCTCCAGCAGCGGGCGCAGCCCGGCGAACGCGCCGACGACGTCGGACCGGCGCACCGGCACGTCCAGCGCGGAGTCCAGGACGTCCAGCAGGAAGCCGACGTCGGTCTCCGGTGCCGCCGGCACGTCCGGCACCTCGCCGTCGACCGGCTCGTCGGTCAGCCCCACGTACACCCGGCCGTCGTCCTGCGGCAGCACCAGCGCGAACCGTCCGGTCGCCCCCGGGATGGGGATGTGCACCCCGGCACCGCCGGGCTGGCGCCCCATCCCCAGCGCCTCGGCGCGCAGCACCAGATGCGTGCCGCGCGAGGGGCGCAGCCGCACCCCAGGCACCAGCGAACCGGCCCACACCCCGGCCGCGTTGACGACCGCGCGGGCGCGGATACGCAGCCGCTCCCCCGTCGTCTCGTCGCGGACCACCGCGCCGGAGCCGGTCAGCTCCACCGCCCGGACCCGGGTCAGCACCCGGGCCCCGTATCCCGCGGCGGTCCGCGCGACGGCCGTCACCAGCCGGGCGTCGTCGGTCAGTTGCCCGTCCCAGGACAGCAGCCCGCCGCGCAGCCCGTACCGCCGCAGCCCGGGCACGAGCTGCCCGGTCTCCACCGCGGAGAGCCGGCGGGGCGGGGGCAGCGCCGCGCGGGAGGTGCGCGCCGCGGCGCGCAGCAGGTCGCCCGAGCGCAGCCCGGCCCAGGCGACGGCTGCCTGCGCGCGGGTGGTGAGCGGGGTGAGCGGGATGACGAACGGCTGGGCGTGCACGAGGTGGGGCGCGATGTGCTCCAGCAGCGCGCCGCGCTCCACCGCGCACTCGCGGGCGATGCCGACCTGGCCGGAGGCGAGGTAGCGCAGCCCGCCGTGGATGAGCTTGCTGCTCCAGCGCGACGTGCCGAACGCGAGGTCGTGCGCGTCGATCGCGGCGACGGAGAGACCGCGCGCGGCGGCGTCCAGGGCGACGCCGGCGCCGGTGGCGCCGAGCCCGACGACCAGCAGGTCGACGCGCTTGCCCGCCGCAAGTCCGGCCAGCTCGCGGGCGCGGCGGCCGGCGTTGAGGGAGAAGTCCCGGGGGGCGCCGGCCGCGCTCGCGGCGGCGCTCGGGTCGGTGGGCTGCCCGGCGGGCCGCACGGTCATGGCGAGAGCATCCTCTCCAGCACCCCGCGCAGCTCGTGCTCGAACGCGGCGGTGCCGAGGTCGGGGTCGTCCTCCTCGGTCATGGTGCGCATGGAGAAGGTGAAGGACTGCACGACGAGCAGCGCGGCCCTGGCCTGCCGCACCGCGTGCCCCTCGCGTACGGAGCCGTCGGCGTGGCCCTTGCGGACGTCGTCGGCGATCAGGTCGAGCAGGACGTCCTGGCTGGCGCCGCGGCGGTCGAGCATGTACGGCAGCAGCAGTTCGGGGTCGACGTCGAGGATTTTCCGGAACAACGGGTGCGCGCGCAGCGCGCGCGAGCCCTCCGTGAGCCCTGCGACGAGCGTCTCGCGCGCGTTCGCCGCGCCGCCCGCGGCGGGCAGCGCCCCGCGCGCGACGTCGATCCACTCGCGCGTCATGAGATCGCCCACGAGGGACTGCACGTCGGGCCAGCGCCGGTACAGCGTCATCCGCGACACGCCCGCGCGGCGGGCCACGTCCGTCAGCGTGGTGCGGCGCACGCCCACGGCCAGGACGCAGTCCCGCAGCGCGTCGAGCGCGAGGTCGTCCAGCGAGGGCTTGTGACGTTTCGACTTCACCTGTCACAGTGTAACGAGGATGGCGGCGGAGGAAACCCCTCCGGCCGGGGTGGTGCACCCGTACGGGAGGTTCGCGGTGGACATGCGGTGGAACGGGTGGGGCGACCCCGGGCAGGCGGCGCCGCTCCCCGACGGCGTCCGCGACCTGCTGCGCGACCTGCTGGGGGTGCGGCCCGCGGACACCCCGCCGGTGGCCCTCGACGACCTCGCGGTGCCGCCGCCGCGGCTCGGCGCGGACGTCCTCGACGCACTCGCGCACGCGGCCGGCGGCGCGGCGCACGTACGCACCGACGCGGCGAGCCGGGTGCGGCACACCCGCGGCAAGTCCACGCCCGACCTGCTGCGCATCCGCGCGGGGGAGGTCGCGGACGCGCCGGACGCGGTGGTGCTGCCCGGCGGCCACGACGAGGTGCTGGCGGTGCTGCGCGCCTGCGCGGCGCGGCGGGTGGCGGTGGTGCCGTTCGGCGGCGGCACGTCGGTGACCGGCGGGCTCGCGCCGTACGCGAACGGGAGCGGCTTCTCCGGCGTGGTCGCCCTCGACCTGCGCCGGCTGGACCGGCTGGCGGCGCTCGACGAGGTCGCGCGCACCGCGGAGCTCGACGCGGGCCTGCGCGCGCCGGAGGCCGAACGGCTCCTCGGCGAGCGGGGGTTCACCCTCGGGCACTTCCCGCAGTCCTTCGAGTGGGCGACCGTCGGCGGCTTCGCCGCGACCCGCGGCAGCGGCCAGGCGTCCGCGGGCTACGGGCGGTTCGACGAGATGGTGGTGGGCCTGACGGTGGCGACGCCGGAGGGCACGCTGCGGCTCGGCCGCGCGCCGCGCTCCGCGGCGGGGCCGGATCTGCGGCAGTTGGTGCTGGGTTCCGAGGGTGCGTTCGGGGTGATCACCTCGGTGACCGTACGGGTGCGGCCGCTGCCGCAGGTACGGGCGTACGAGGGCTGGCGGTTCGGCTCCTTCGACGCGGGCGCGGCGGCGCTGCGCGCGCTGGCGCAGGACGGGCCGCTGCCGACGGTGCTGCGGCTGTCCGACGAGACCGAGACCATGGTGGGCCTGGCGCGCCCGGAGGACCTCGGCGCGCCGGACGGTTCCGCGCCGGGCGGCTGCCTGGTCGTGACCGGGTACGAGGGCGCGGCGGGCGAGGCGGCGGACCGCCGCGCGGCGGCGCGGGTCGTGCTGCGGGCGGCGGGCGGGGAGTTGCTGGGCGCGGAGCCGGGTGAGTCCTGGGCCGCGGGCCGCTACCGGGCCCCGTACCTGCGCGACGCGCTGCTGGACGCCGGGGCGTTCGCGGAGACGCTGGAGACGGCGGCCTTCTGGCCGGCGCTGCCCCGGCTGTACGAGGCGGTGCGCGGGGCGCTCACCGAGACGCTGACGGCGGCGGGGACGCCGCCGCTGGTGATGTGCCACATCTCGCACGTGTACGAGACGGGCGCGTCGCTGTACTTCACGGTGGTCGGCGCCCGCGGCGGCGACCCGCTGGGTGCGTGGGAGCGCGCCAAGGGCGCGGCGAGCGACGCGATCCTGGAGTGCGGCGGCACGATCAGCCACCACCACGGCGTGGGCACGGACCACCGTCCGTGGTACGCCCGGGAGATCGGCCCGCTGGCCGTGGCGGCGCTCCGTGCGGTCAAGTCGACGCTGGATCCGGCGGGCATCCTCAACCCGGGGGTGCTGCTGCCGAGGGCGGACGAGTGAGCGGGCGGCGGCGCCCGCGGGCCCCGTTCGGTACGGGACGGCCGACCGGCCGGTGCGCGGGCCGCCCTCCCCCGACGCGCAGGTGACCTCCTGACCGCCGTACGCACCATCGAACCGGAGCCCGCCATGCGCCGCTTCACCGCCATCGTCAATCCCGCCGCCGGCCGGGCCGCCGGGGCGGCCGCGCTCATTCCGCTGGCCCGGGCGCTGCGAGGGGCGGGGGCGCAGGTCGAGGCGGAGTACAGCCGGGGGTTCGGGCACGCCGCCGAGCTGGCGGAACGCGCCGCGGGGGCGGGACGTACGGTGCTCGCGGTCGGCGGCGACGGCATGGCCGGGACCGTGGCCGGGGCGCTCGCGGAGAGCGACGCGGTGTGCGGGCTGGTGCCCGGGGCGGTGGGGCGCAACGCGGTCGCGCGGGCGCTGGGGCTGCCGCGGGCGTCGGAGGAACTGGCGGAGCTGCTGCTGCACGGCGAGCCGCGGCCGGTGGACGTGCTGCGGGTCGAAGGCGAGGCCCCGTCCTTCGCGCTCGGCGCGGTGTGGATCGGCGCGGGCGCGGCCCGTACGGCACCGGGCCGGGCGCTGGCGTCGCGGCGGTCGGCGCTCTTCCAGGTCACGGTGGACGGCACGCCGTACGAGATGCGCGGCCACACCGCCGTCCTCGCCAACGCCCCCTGCCCCGGCGCCCCGGAGGCCCCCGACTCCGGCCCCGGTGTCCGGCTCGACGACGGCGCGCTGGCCGTCGCCGTCCTCGGCGGCGGCCCCGGGCGGCCGACGCGGGCGCGCGGGGACATGCTGCGCGGGCGGAGCGTGCGCGTCGAGGCGGACCGGCCGATGCCGTACGCCGCCGACGGCCTCCCCGCGCCCGGACTGCCGCTGACCGCGCGGGTCCTGCCGGGGGCGCTGCGGGTGCTGCGCTGACGGCCGGGCCCCCGGCACCGTGCGGTGCCGGGGGCCCGGGTCGTACGTGCTGCGCCGGTGCGCGAAGCGCTCCGGTTACGGGATGGTGGCCCCGTACTCGTCGAGGGCCGCGACCACCGGCTCGAAGAACGTCTCGCCGCCGTTGGTGCAGTCGCCGCTGCCGCCCGAGGTCAGGCCGATCGCGTCGCTGCCCGCGAAGAGCGAGCCGCCGCTGTCGCCGGGCTCGGCGCAGACGTCGGTCTGGATCAGACCGTCGACCGTGCCCTCCGGGTAGGTCACCGACACGTCGAGCGCCACGACGCTGCCGTCGTGGAGCTGCGTGGTGCTGCCGCTGCGCTGCACGGTCTCGCCGACCGTGGCCTCACGCGCGCCGGTGATCTCCTGGGCGCTGCCGTCGTAGGTGTCGACCTCGCTGGGGTGCTCGACGTCCGCCGTGTACTTGACGAGCGCCCGGTCGTTGCCCGGGAAGGTCGCGCCCTCGGCCTCGCCGATGACGGGCCCGCCCGAGGACTCGGACCACGAGCTGCCGCCGAGTTCGACGCAGTGACCGGCGGTCAGGAAGTAGGGCTCCCCGTCCTTGGTCACGTTGAACCCGAGCGAGCAGCGGGAGCCGCCGGTGTAGATGGCGTCGCCACCGGAGATGTACGGCTTGAACGTGCCCGCGGTGCGCTTGAGCACGGCCTTGCCGTCCTGCGCCGCGACCTCCCTCTTCAACTGGGCCAGTTCCGCGCCCTCGACCGTGCTGTCGGCGGTGACGACGACCTGGTTGGTGACCGGGTCGAGCGCGCGCGACGTGCCGGCGGTGGCGCCCTGCGTGAGGTCCGCCTTCGCGGACTTGAGCTCCTTCGTGGTGTGGTCGACCGTACGCGCACGGGCGCCTGCCGCCTCGGCCTGCTCGGCTGCCTCGTCGGTCACGACGTTGACGACGAGTTCCTTCGCCTGGGCGTCGTAGTACGCCCCGGCGGCCCCGCCCTTGAGGTCCTGGACGAGGGTGCCGGCGAGTTCGCCCGCGGCTGCCGACGACAGCGTGTCGGCGACGGGCTCACTCGGGCTGGCGTTGGCGGTGGCGAGCGTCAGACTGCCGGCGATCAGCGCGGCGGCGCCGACGCCTGCGATGGCGTACCGGCTCTTGGATATGGCTCGATACCTCAACGTGCTGCCTCCTATGGGGGGTTGGATCCGCCCGGCGACGGGCGGACTCTGGAGGATTTAGTTGGACATGCGCATGCCAAGCAGCGAACAGATTTATCACTGCCAGACAACTCGCCGAGTATGACTAACTCGTGAGTAGCACACAAGGCCACTCTCCTTGTGCGCCCGATCACTTGAGGCCGGGGCAACGGAACGCGTCCGGCTGCGCGCCCGTACGGGCCCGGGCGCGGGCGGTGTTGCCCGGCGCACACGGGGCGCGCGGCGCGCGCCGTGCTCCCCCGAGGTACCCCGAGCACCGGCGGCGACGGCGGGAGAGGGCGCCCGCGGGGCGCGCCCCAGCCGTCAAGGGGAAGTGCGCCCCCTCGCCCGCGCCGGGCGCGGTGTGCAAGCCTCGTGGTCATGAGAAAGCTGGTGGCAGGGGTGGACGGCTCGGACGCGAGCCTCGCGGCGCTCGACTGGGCGGTGGCCGAGTCGGTCCGGCGCGGGGCGGAGCTGCGGATCGTGTACGCGCCGCTGTGGGAGCCGTACGAGCGCACGTGGCCGGAGTTCACCGCCACCCGGCCGCGCGGCCGGAGCGTGGCGGAGCACGTCCTCGTGACCGCGGCCGACCGCGCCCGCGAACAGGGGCGGGGCATCGAGGTGGAGGCGGAGCTGCTCTCCGGCGACCCGGTGCCGGCGCTGCTGCGCGAGGCCGAGAAGGGCACGGTGCTGGTCGTCGGCGACCGCGGCCGCGGCGGGCACGACGCGCTGCCGCTGGGCTCGGTGGCGCTGACGGTGGCGGCACGGGCGGCCTGTCCCGTGGTGGTGGTACGGGGTGAAGGGGCGGCGCGGCGCGGCGAGTTCGGCCGGGTCGTGCTCGGCACCGGCAACGACGGGGCGGAGCCGGCGGCGGTGGACTTCGCGTTCCGGGCGGCGCAGGCGCGCGGCTGCAGGGTGACGGCGGTGCACTCGTGGCGCTCGCCGGAGCGGGGCGTGGCGACGCACGCGCACACCCTGGGCGGGGCGCCCGACCCGCGGATGCGGGAGGCGGAGTGGGCGCTGGGCCGCGCGGTGCGCGCGGCGGTGGAGCGCCATCCGGACGTACCGCTGGAGCGGCAGTCGCCGGAGGGCCTGGCGCGGGACACGCTGCTGACGGCGGCGGCCGAGGCGGACCTGGTGGTCCTCGGCGCCCGCCGCACCCCGCTCGCGGACGCGACGGCGGGCGCGGGGGCGACGGGCATACAACTGGGCCCGGTCAGCCACGGGGTGCTGCACCTGGCCCCGTGCCCGGTGGCGGTGGTCCGGGAGGACTAGGAGAAGCAGCGGGAAGAGAAGACCGGAGAGACAAGAAGACAAGAAGAGGGGGACAAGGGGGGACAGGAGAGGGGACAGGAGGGGGGACAGGAGGGGGGACAGGAGAGGGGACAGGAGGGGTGACGGCCCGGCGGGGCGTCCGGCGCCGCCGGGCCGTCCGGGCACCGGCGAGGGCGGCCGGCGTACCCGCGCCGGGCCGCACCCGCCGTCGCGTACGGGCCGGTGTCAGACCCGCTCCGTAGGGTGGCGGCATGGTGATCACCACCGCGCAGCGCCGCGCCCGCCTCGCGCACCGCCAGTTGCTCGCCGGCCCGGCCCGCGCCGCGTCGCCCGAGGAGGTGGCGGCGGCGCTCGGGGGGCTGCACGCGACCGACTCGCCGACCGTCGCGCTGTCCGCCCGCGCCCGGCTGCGCGAGCCGTCGCTGGCCGCGCTGGACCGCGCGCTGTACGAGGAGGGGTCGCTGCAGCGCATGCACGCCATGCGGCGCACGCTGTGGGTGGTGCCCACGGAGCTGGTGCCCGTGTTCCGCTTCGCCGTCGGCGAGACCGTCGCCGCGCGCGAGCGCGCGCTGCTGGTGAAGCAGCTCGGCACCGCCGGGCCGCAGTACGGCGAGGCGTGGCTGACCGCCGCGCAGGAGCGGGCGCTGGCCGCGCTGGCGGAGCTGGGCGAGGCGAGCGCCGCCGAGGTCACGGCGGCGGTGCCGGAGCTGGCCCTGACGTACACCCTCTACCCGGGGAAGCCGTACGAGTCGCACCCGCGGGCCGGCAGCGGGGTCATGCGGGTGCTGGGCATGGAGGGCCGGATCCGGCGCACCCGGCCGCTGGGCGGCTGGACGTCGGGGCAGTTCCGCTTCGCCGTGGCACCGCCGGTGGCGCCGATGGATCCGGCGCGGGCGCGGGCCGAGCTGGTGCGGCGCTGGCTGGCGGCGTTCGGGCCGGGGACGCTCGCGGACGTCAAGTGGTGGACCGGGCTGCCGCTGGGCCAGGTCAGGGCCGCGCTGGCGGAGCTGGGGGCGGAGGAGGCGGCGCTCGACGAGGGCGTGGGGTACGTGCTGCCGGGCGATCTCGGCGAGGATCCGGACCCCGGCCCGTGGGCGGCGCTGCTGCCCGGCCTCGACCCGGCCACGATGGGCTGGCGCGACCGCGACTGGTACACGGACCCGGCCCACCGCACGAGGCTCTTCGACAGCGCGGGGAACGCCGGGCCCACGGTCTGGTGGCGGGGTGAGATCGTCGGCGCCTGGGCGCAGCGCCGGGACGGCGCCGTCGTGCACCGGCTGCTCGCCGACCGCGGCGCCGAGGCCCGCCGGGCCGTGGCCGCGGAGGCGGAGCGGCTGGAGGGCTGGCTCGCGGAGCAGGGGCTCGTGGTCAGCTTCCCGGCGCCGATGACCAAGGAGCTGACCGGCTGACGCCCCGCTCCCGGTATCCGCGGGTCCGGTGGTTTGTAGGCAAAGAGATAGAGATGCCGGTTTTGGCGAGTAGCGCCCGCTTTCATTTGTGACCTCGCCCACATGGGCTGCGTCACATACGAAGCGCGGTCGTACTCCGCCTCCCGGCACGGGGGCGCGCGGCGCCCCAGCGAGGGGGCATCCTTTCCGGCTTGTCGCACTATGAGCGGTAGTAACAGGGGTGCGTGACATTCCCGGTTTGTGTCCGTTAAAACTTCCCGAGTCGCCCGTTTTCGTCGACTCCGGGCGGCTGTCCCCCCACGTAGGCACACGGAAAGAGACCCGCTCACATGTCTGCTCCCACCCTTCTGCGACCCGCCGCCGCCCGCCGACGACTGCTGGCCGCAGGCGGCTGGGCCGCCGCGGCCGTCGCCCTCACCGGCGTGGTCGCGCCGCAGGCCGTCGCCGCCGCGCCGCAGAGCGCCGCCCCCGCCTCCGCCCACGCCTCCGCACCCGCCAAGCCCTCGGCGCCCTCCAAGGCCCAGGCGCCGTCCAAGGCCCCCGCGCCCTCCAAGGCCCCCGCCGCCCCGTCCAAGCCCTCCGCACCGTCCTCGTCGTCCTCGTCGGCCGCCACCCACGCGACGACCGGCGACACCCTGGACGAGTGGATCAAGCAGGCGATGGACGTCATGGACCGCCACGGCATACCCGGCTCGTACGACGGGATCCACCGCAACATCATCCGCGAGTCCAGCGGCGACCCCCGCGCGATCAACAACTGGGACATCAACGCCATCAACGGCGTCCCCTCGCAGGGCCTGCTGCAGGTGATCCCGCCCACCTTCGACGCCTACCACGTGACCGGCACTACCAAGAGCATCGTCGACCCGGTCGCCAACATCGTCGCCGCGTGCAACTACGCCGCCGACCGCTACGGCTCGATCGACAACGTCTGGGGCGCCTACTGAGCCCGCCGCGCACCGTCCCCCCAGCGGCCCGCCCCGCGCGTACGTGATCCCCGGGACCCCGCCGTCCGGCACTCTCTCTCCCCCCGCCGGTCGACGGGGTCCCGGCTTCCCGTACGCCCGTCACACCGGCTACCGGAATTCACCCTTCCGGTAGCCGGTACTGCTTTCTCCGGGGTCCCGCCCCAGGTCAGACGACCCGCCAGGGCCGGCGCCCGGCCCGCTCGCGGCGACATCCACCCCTCCGGATGGCTTAGCGTTGGCCCGTGCACTCCCGGGAACCGACGCAGGTCATGCGCTGCTGGACGGTGGCGGCCGCGCTGGCCGCCGTCGTCTCCGGCGGTGTCGGCGCCTGGGCGTACGCCGGTACCGGCGCCTCCACCGCCGACCTCCTGCGCGACCTCGCCGTCGGCTGGGCCTACGCGGGCGCCGGCCTCGCCGCCTGGTGGCGGCGCCCGGCCAACGCCACCGGGCCGCTGATGACCGCGGTGGGCGTCACCTGGTTCCTCGGCAACCTCCAGGGCACGACGATCCCGGCGCTCTTCGCCGTCGGCGCCTGGTGGGAGGGCCTGAACGTGGCCGTCCTCGCCCACCTCGTCCTCGCCTACCCCGACGGCCGCACCGACTCACCCGCCACCCGCCGGATAGTGCTCCTCGGCTACGGCCTGGTGGCCACCGGCGGCCTGTTGCGCACCCTGGCCTTCGACCCGGCGGCCCACCCCGGCGGCTCGTACCTGGCCTGCCGCGACTGCGGCCCCAACCCGCTCTTCACCCCCGGGCTCAGCGACCTCTTCCCCACGTTCGACGCCGGCTTCCGCGCCATCGGCTGGGCCGTCTCGATCGCCGTGGTGGTCGCGGTCGTACGGCGCTGGCGGCGCGCCTCCGTCGCCCGCCGCCGCGCGCTGCTGCCGGCCTGGCTGGCCGTGCTGGTCGCCACGTCCTTCCTGCTGTGGGACGTGCTCGTGGTGCTCGTGCCCGCGGGCGAGCCGGTCGAGGGCGCCGTGGGCGTGTTCTCGGACGTGGCGCAGACCGCCGTGCCGCTCGCCTTCCTCGTCGGGCTGCTGCGCATGCGCTTGCAGCGCGCGGAGGTCGGCGGCCTGGTGATGGAGGTCGGCGGCGACCCGGACCCGGGGCGGCTGCGCGAGGCGCTGGTGCCGGTCCTCGGCGACCCGGGGCTGCGGCTGGGCGTGTGGCGGCCGGAGGCCCGCGCGTACGTGGACGCCGCCGGTGAGCCGGTCGAGGAGGCCGCGGCGGGCAGCACCCGGATCGACGCGGCCGGGGGCGCCCCGCTGGCGCTGCTGCGCCACGATCCGGCGGTCGCGGAGGACGAGGAGCTGCTGCGCTCGGCGGTCGCCGCGCTGCGGCTCGCGCTGGAGAACGTCTGGCTGCAGGCCGAGGCGCGGGCGGCCGGCGCCCGCGTCGTCGAGGCCGCGGACAGCGAGCGCCGGCGGCTGGAGCGGGACCTGCACGACGGGGCGCAGGCCCGGCTGGTCTTCGCGCTGATGACGCTGCGCAGGGTGGAGAAGGGCCTGGCCGACCACCCCGACGAGGAGCTGCGCCGCTCGGTCGGCGACGTGGAGCGGAGCCTGCGGCTGGCCGTCGAGGAGCTGCGCGGCCTCGCGCACGGCATCCACCCGGCGGTGCTGACCCGCGACGGGCTGGCGTCCGCGCTGCGGGAGCTGGCCGGGCGGGCGGAGCTGCCGGTGGTGGTCGCCGCGGAGGACCGGCGCTTCGCGCCGCACGTGGAGGCCACGGCGTACTTCACCGTCAGCGAGGCGCTGGCGAACTCCGCCAAGCACGCCCGCGCCCGGGCGGTCAGCGTCAGCGCGCGCCACCGCGACGGCCGGCTGGTCGTCGAGGCGGTGGACGACGGCGTCGGCGGCGCCCGGCACGACCACCTCGGCGGCGGGCTGCGCGGGCTGGCCGACCGGGTCTCGGCGGTGGGCGGCGTGCTCACCGTGCACAGCCCGCCCGGCGGCGGCACGCGGGTGGTCGCGGAGCTGCCGTGCGAGTGATCGTCGCCGAGGACTCCGCGATCCTGCGCGAGGGCATCGTCCGGCTGCTGGGCGACGCGGGCGTCGCGGTCCCCGCGCAGTGCGGCGACGCGGACCCGCTGCTCGCCCTGGTCGGGCGGCACCGCCCGGACGCGGTGCTGCTCGACATCCGGATGCCGCCGACGCACACCGACGAGGGGCTGCGGGCCGCGGCCGCGATCCGCGCCCGGCACCCGGGCACGGGCGTGCTGCTGCTGTCGCAGTACGTCGAGACCGGCACGGTCGTGCGGGCGCTCACCGAGGACCCGCGCGGCTTCGGCTACCTGCTGAAGGAGCGGGTCGCCGACGCGGACGAGCTGGCCGGCGCGCTGCGCCGGGTGGCGGCGGGGCAGAGCGTCGTGGACCCGCGGGTGGTCACGCACCTGATGCGCTCCGCTCGCGCGGCGGAGCCGCTGGCCGGGCTGACGGCGCGGGAGCGGGACGTACTGGGGCTGATGGCCCAGGGGCGCTCCAACGAGGCCATCGCCCGGGAGCTGGTGATCGGCGGCAAGACCGTCGAGACGCATGTCCGGAACATCTTCGCCAAGCTCGGCCTGGAGTCGGACGACTCGGGCCACCGGCGGGTGCTGGCCGTCCTCAGGTATCTGCGCGGCTGAACGCCCCCGCCGGGGCAGGCCGCACCCCCGCGGCGGCAGCCCCGGACCGGCGGCGCACGCGGCCGGCCGGGCGCGCGTGGGCGCGCCGCGCCGGGACCGCGGTGCCGGCCGCCGCTCCGCGGCGATCCCCCACGCGCGCCCCCGTTGTCCCCCGCGCATCCCCGCGTGCCCGCCGCGGAGCGGAGCCGGTGCAGACCACCGTAGCCGCGCGGTGCGCACCACACCTCAGGGCTGACCCTGAACTTCCGCCTCCGCAACGGCGCGGCCCACACGAATGCAAACGGGAGCGGACCGTCCGGTTCCTACGGTCGCGGGGCCAACTGCCCCGCCGGATACGGCAGGATGGCGAGCGCGCCGGATCGCACAGGCGTCCGGGCGTACCCCGTTCCCGAACGAAGACAGGTATCAAGGTGAACCGAGCCCTCACTCTGCACGATCTGGTCGTCGCCGGCTCCGCGATACTCGGCGGCATCGGCGCCGGCCTGCTCCTGCGCGTGCTGCTGGGCTGGCTGGGCAAGGGCGCGACCCGGACGAGCTGGGCCGGCGACGACATCCTCGTCGGCGCGCTGCGCACGATGGCCCCCTGGGGCGCGCTGGCCGGCGGCGTCTCGATCGCCGCCGCCGCGCTGCCGCTGAAGCGCCCGGTCGAGCACACGGTGGAGCAGATCGTCGTCGCCGTGCTCATCCTGACGGTCACCGTCGCCGCGGCCCGGGTGGTCGCGCAGCTCATGGGGGTCCGCTCGCAGGGGGTGGGCTCGGCCACCATCCTGGTCAACATCACCCGCATCGCGGTGCTGGCCATCGGGCTGCTGATCCTGCTGGAGACCCTGGGCATCTCGATCGCCCCGCTGCTCACCGCCCTCGGCGTCGGCGGCCTCGCGGTGGCGCTGGCGCTGCAGGACACGCTCGCCAACCTCTTCGCCGGGGTGCACATCCTGGCCTCCAAGACCGTGCAGGTCGGCGACTACATCCGGCTCAGCAGCGGCGAGGAGGGCTACGTCACCGACATCAACTGGCGCAACACGGTGATCCGCACCCAGTCGGACAACCTCGTCGTCATCCCCAACGACCAGCTCGCCAGCACCATCATGACCAACTACCACCGCCCCGAGCAGGAGTTGTCCATCGTCGTACAGGCGGGCGTGGCGCTCTCCAGTGACCTCGACCTGGTCGAGCGGGTGACGGTGGAGGTGGCGCACGAGGTCATGGCGGCGGTCGAGGGCGGCGTGCCGGACTACGACCCGGTGGTCCGCTTCCACACCTTCGGCGACTCGCGCGCGGGCTTCTCCGTGGTGCTGCGCGCCGTCGAGTTCAGCGACCAGTTCCGGATCAAGCACGAGTTCATCAAGCGGCTGCAACTGCGCTACCGGGAAGAGGGCATCGAGATCGCCCACCCCGTGCGCAACGTCGTCCTGCACCAGAAGGACGCCCCGGTGCTGCTGCCGCGCCAGCGCGAGGCGTCCGACGTGCCCGCCGCCGGCCCCTCCGCGGGCTGAACCCGCGGCGCCCGCCCACCTGACTCCCGTACGGCCCCGCCAGGCGATCCAGCCCCGCCCGGCGGGGCCGAACCGTCCTTGATCACACCCTAGTTTGCTCTTTCCAAAGACAAAGTCGTGCCTATTCTGGTCGTAGGCATTGGCGTTGCGACGGAAGAGGTCTAATCTCCAACCGGCCGCCGTCACATGTCGGGACGTGGACGGCGGGGGGACGTAAAGCCGCGCACGAGCCGCAGCGCGCGGGCCGATCAAGGACGGCGCGAACGGGCCGACCACCCAGGAGCGTGTCCAGCCGCCTTGTCGTCCAGCCCCTGGGAGGGGAAATGCTACGCAGACTGGCCCTTTTGGCCGCCGGCGCGGTCAGTGCCGCGCTACTGGTCGCGCCCGGCGCGACCGCCGTGGCGCCGCAAGCCGCCGAGCAGCCGCCACCGGATACCGCCTTCGAGAAGATCACCCTCAACGACCGTCCCGGGGAGCCGCTCGACCTCGCCGTCCTGCCGGACAAGCGGGTCCTGCACGTCACCCGCGCCGGCAAGGTCTGGATCAACGACCCGGACGGCGGCACGAACAAGCTCGCCGCCGAGCTGGACGTGTACCAGCACGACGAGGAGGGGCTGCAGAACGTCGCCATCGACCCCGACTTCCGTCACAACAAGTGGGTCTACCTCTACTACTCGCCGCCGCTGGACACCCCGGTCGACGACCCGGTGACCCCGGCCAACGAGGGCGACGCGCCGTTCGAGGGCACCCAGGAGGACTGGGACCGCTACAAGGGCTACCTGCAGTTGTCCCGGTACAAGCTCAAGGGCGACACCCTCGACCTCGCCACCGAGCAGAAGATCCTCCAGGTCCCGGTGGACCGCGGCATCTGCTGTCACGTCGGCGGCGACATCGCCTTCGACTCCGAGAACAACCTGTATCTGACGACCGGTGACGACACCAACCCGTTCCAGTCCGACGGCTTCACGCCGATCGACGAACGGGGCAACCGCAACCCGGCGTTCGACGCCCAGCGGACCTCCGGGAACACCAACGACCTGCGCGGCAAGGTGCTGCGCATCAAGGTCCGCGGCAACGGCTCGTATGCGATACCCAAGGGGAACCTCTTCAAGCCGGGCACCGACAAGACCCGGCCCGAGATCTACGCCATGGGCCTGCGCAACCCGTACCGGATGGAGATCGACCCGCAGACCGACGACGTCTACGTGGCCGACTACTCCCCCGACGCCCGCGAGAACAGCTCCACCCGCGGGCCCGCCGGGCAGGGCAAGTGGCTGGTGCTCGACGAGCCCGCCAACTACGGCTGGCCGTACTGCGCCACCGCGAAGCTGCCGTACAACGAGTACGACTTCGCCACCGGTGCCACCGGCGCGCCCTTCGACTGCGCCGCGCCGGTGAACACCTCGCCGCACAACACGGGCCGGACCGAACTGCCCCCGGTGGAGCAGCCGGAGGTCTGGTACTCGTACGGCGTGTCGCCCGAGTTCCCGGGCCTGGGAACCGGCGGCATCTCTCCGATGGCCGGCCCGGCGTACGAGTACAACCGGTGGACCGAGGTCCTCAACGCCGGCGTGGCATGGCCGCGGTACTACGACGGGACGCCGCTGTTCGCCGAGTGGTCCCGCGACTACATCAAGGAGTTCAGGCTCGACCGCTCCGGCGCCGTGGAAGCGATCAACCCGGTCGCCCAGGGCGTCGGCAAGCCGCCCGTCGACAACCCCATGGACATGGAGTTCGGCCCGGACGGCGCCCTCTACGTGCTGGAGTACGGCGACGGCTACTTCTCCGAGAACCCGGACGCCCAGCTCTCCCGCATCGACTACATCGGCCGCACCGGCAACCACGCGCCGAAGCCCGCGCTGACCGCCTCGCCGGTCAAGGGCCTCGCGCCGCTGACCGTCGGGTTCTCCGCGGAAGGCACCACCGACCCGGACGGCGACCGGGTGCGCTACGCCTGGGACTTCGACGGTGACGGCAGGACCGACTCCACCGACGTCAGCCCCTCGCACACGTACGCCGAGGACGGCACGTACAAGGCGGCCCTCCAGGTCACCGACAGCAAGGGCCGGGCCGCGTACAAGGACGTCGACATCACCGTGGGCAACCAGGCGCCGGTCGTGACCCTCGTCAAGCCCGCCGACCAGCAGGAGTTCCACTTCGGCGACGCGGTGCAGTTCGAGGTCACGGTCTCCGACGAGGTCGAGGTCGACTGCAGCAAGGTCAACGTGCACTACATCGTGGGCCATGACGCGCACGGCCACCCGCAGAGCACCACCGCGGGCTGCAGCGGCACGATCCAGACCGAGCCCGTGGCGGGCCACGACCCGTCCGAGGGCAACGTCACCGGCGTGTTCGTCGCCGAGTACACCGACCCGGGCGGCCTCACCGGCAGCGATCGGGCGGTCATGAAGATCGTCGGCTGACCTTCCGGTACGGCGCGGGGTGGCGTGCGCGCGTACGCCACCCCGCGGTTCCCACCCCGTCCACACCCGAACTCCGCAGGAGAGATCCGACATGAGCAAGCCCAGCCTGCACCGCCGTGGATTCCTCAGGGCCGCCGCCGGCACCGCCGCCGTGGCCGCGGGTGCCGGGGCCTTCGCGGCCCCCGCCGCCGCCCAGGTCAACGGCCGCGGCGGCCTGATCCCCCGGGGCCGTATCGGCCTGCAGCTCTACAGCGTCCGCGACCAGATCCAGCAGCGCGGCTTCACGCCGGTGCTGAGCGAGCTGGCCGCGATCGGCTACAAGCACATCGAGTTCGCCGGCTACACCTCGCCGGCCGAGCCGGACATGACCGTCCCCAAGCTCCGCAAGCTGCTCGACGACAACGGGCTGCGCGCCGGCGGCGCCCACCTCGGGCTCGACGCGCTGCTCAACGCGAGCACCCGCGAGCGGGAGTTCGAGAACGCGGCCGTCCTCGGCATGGACTACGTCGGCACCGCCAGCGACTTCCCCGGCCGCACGGCGGCGGAGATCCAGGCCGGCGCCGACCGCTTCAACGAGTCCGGCGAGGTGGCCCGCGGCTACGGGCTCAAGGTCTACCAGCACAACCACACCAACGAGTTCGGCCCGGTCACCGACCAGCCGGGCAAGCGGCGCCACGACCTCTTCCTGAGCGGCACCGACCCGCGGTACGTGTTCCTGGAGCTGGACATCCTCTGGGCGTTCGGCGCCTCGGTCCGGTTCCGCGACCAGCTCGGCGAGTTCAACCCGCTGGACTACGTCAACGCCGCCCCGCAGCGCTACATCGCCTTCCACGTCAAGGACGGCGTGCGGGACCCGGCGCTGACGAACCAGTACCGCGACGTCGTCTTCGGCCAGGGCGAGCTGGACTTCCGCAGCTTCTTCAGCGGGCTGCGGGCGCCGGGGCTGCCGCTGTACTTCTGGGAGCAGGACCGCGGTCCGCAGGAGCCGCAGGGCTCGATCTGGGCGGCCGAGGCCAGCTACGACGCGATGGTCGCGCTGCGCGGCCGGGACTGCTGACGCCCGGCACCGCGCGGTAGGCACCGCACGGTAGGCACTGCACGCACGAAGGACGCGATCCGCGGGACCCGCGCCGCCGCCCCCGGCGGCGCGGCCCGCGGTTCGTCATTCCCGCGGCGGGCCGGCCGCGGGCTCCTCCCCCGCAACCGAAATCGAGGAGGTGCCCGCCGGCCGGTCCGCCGCGGGTGCTCAGGCGGCGTCGCCGCGGCCCGCGACGACCCGGGCGACATCGCAGGACCAGGCGGGCTCGACGCCGGTACGCCGGCAGATCCGCAGGAAGAGCGGGATCGGCGGCGTGTACGGAACCCCGTCGGCCGGCCGGTGCACCAGCCGGGGTACGGCCGCCGGCCCGCCGGTGCCGGCGGCCGCCCCCGAGATATCGGCGCCCGGGGCGTAGTGCACGCTCCGCGGCCACTGCAGACCGGCGCCGGAGCCGGCCGGCACGATCCACCACCACCGGCTGCCGTCGGCGAAGACGCAGCCCACGCGGGGAAGCCGGGCCATCACGTCATAGCCGATCCGCTGCGGTACGCCCACGGCGTCACAGCCGAGGGCCGCGGCGCCCGCGCCCGGTACGGCCAGCCGGAGCCGGCCGCCGGGCTCGGTGCGCATCATCCGGCCGCCCGCTCGCCGGCCGCCGGGCCGGCCCCGGTACGGGTACCGGTAGCGCGCGGCGCGGCGGCCCCCCCGGCCGCCGGCACCTCGCGCTGCAGCTCCGCCCAGACCACCAGACCCGGGCCGGGCCGCGCGTCGTATGCCCCCCAGCTACTACTGACCGCGGTGACGAGCAGGAGCCCCCGACCCTGCTCGTCCGCGGACGACCGCTGCACCCGCAGGCTTCCCGGCTCGACACCCTGGTCGGTGACGGCCAGCCGCAGGCGGTCGGCGCTACAGCGCAGTTCGCACCCTATGCGCCGACTCCCCGTATGCAGCAGTGCGTTGGTCACCAGTTCCGAGAGAACGAGGGTGGCACTGTCGCCCACCTCGCCCTCCACCCCCCAGCGGCGCATCTGCTCGCGGGCCAGCCGGCGGGCGACCGTAACGGCGTCCGCCTGACCTGGCACCTCGAAACCGCACCGCACCGCATCGACCCCCGAACGGAATCCCGGCAAGCCGGGGTCCTGTGTCACGACCCCCGTCTGATGCGGCTGTGTGGACTGGCTCACATCCCAAACTATGGCCCCGCCGCGGCCACTTGGCAACCCCCACTGTGAATTTTTCAGAGTTGCCGTTGCACTGTGTTCGCCAAGCCCGAGGCGTGGCACACTGCTTGAGGCAGTTCCGACAGGGAGGTATGGCGTGAGCGAACCGCGGTCTGCGCCGACCGTGGGGCAGGTCGTGCTCGGCAAGCGGCTCCAGGAGCTGCGCGAGCGCGCCGGGCTCAAGCGTGAGGAAGCTGCGAAGACCCTGCGCGTCGCCCCCGCCACCGTGCGCCGGATGGAGACCGCCGAGGTCGCGCTGAAGGTTCCGTACGTGCAACTGCTGTTGCAGGCGTACGGCATCGACCAGGAGGAGATCGACGCCTTCGTCGCGCTGACCGAGGAGGCCAACGAGCCCGGCTGGTGGCAGCGCTTCCACGACATCCTGCCCGACTGGTTCAGCATGTACGTGAGCCTGGAGGGCGCCGCGTCGCTCATCAGGTCGTACGAGCCGCACTTCGTGCCGGGTCTGATGCAGACCGAGGACTACGCACGGCACGTGCTGAAGGTCGGCTCCCTCGGCCGGGTCGCGCCCGCGGAGATCGAGCGGCACGTCGCGCTCCGCATGGAGCGCCAGGACCTCCTCACCCGCGAGGAAGCGCCCCGGTTCTGGGCCATCGTGGACGAAACGGTCCTGCGCCGCCCGGTGGGCGACGGCTCGGTGATGCGCGCGCAGGTCGACCGGCTCCTCGACATCGCGTCCCTGCCCAACGTCACGCTCCAGATGGCGGAGTTCCGCACCGGCCACCATCCGGGCACGTACAGCCCCTTCGTCCTCTTCCGGTTCGCCATGCCCGAGCTGCCGGACATGATCTACACCGAGTACCTCACCGGCGCCGTCTACCTCGACGGCCGGCACGAGGTGGCCACACACCTCGCCGCCCTGGACCACATGGCGGCCCAGGCGGCGACGGCAAAACGCACGAAGGAAATCCTCCGGGACTTCCGCAAGGAGCTGTGAATGGAACGCATTTACAACGGCATGCCGGCGGCGGACCTCGGCACCGAGGGCTGGCACAAGCCGTGGAGCGGCGGCAACGGCGGCAACTGCGTCGAGGCCATGAAGCTGCGGGACGGCCGGATAGCGGTACGGCACTCGGCGCACCCCGAGGGTCCCGCCCTCATCTACACCCCCGGCGAGATGGACGCGTTCATCGAGGGTGCCAAGGCCGGCGAAGCCGACTTCCTGCTGTCACGGAGCCCGGTGTGACCGCGCCAGGCACGGCGCCTCCGCACCGGCTGCCGCGCCGCCCGGTCCACTCGCCGTCCGGACCGGACGGCGAGCCCATCCCGGCGAACGGGGGTGTGGCCCACCCGCACTGACGTGGGCCACCGGCCGGGAGCACAGAGAGGGAGGGGACACCCCGGGGGGGTCCCCTCCCTCGGCGTTTGCCGAAGCACGGGCGCGCAACGGCGCCCGGGGGCACGGCAGATGAAATTCCAGAAATCATGAACCGCGCGTGTCCGCACCGCTGCCTTCCGCGAGGTATCGGCGTACGGTATGCCCCCGATGGCCGTCGTCAGCCCCGGGGAGGCCCCGCGATGAGCGCATCTCCACCCCCGTCCGCGGGCGCGGCCCCGCCGGCCGTCCGTGTCGGGGTGCTGCTCCCCCGGCTGCCGGAGGAGCCCGCGGACTGGCTGGCGGAGTGCGCGGCGTACGACTCCGCCGGCGCCGACGCACTGTGGCTGGACGGCGGTCCCGACCCGGCCCACGACGTACTGGCGCTCGCCGCCGCCCTGGCCGCCGCCACCGGCCGGGCGAGGCTGGTGGTCGCGCTGCCCGACAGCGTGCCGCAGGCCGCGCTGCTGGCCCGGGCGCTGGCCACCGTGGTGCTGCTCAGCGGCGGCCGGCTCGCGCTCGCCGCCGACTCCCGGCGGTGCGCCGAACTCGGCGCCGTGGCACCGACGGTGCCCGCCTTCCGCCGGCTCGCGCCCGCGGGCCCGGGCTATGAGGAGCCGGGCGCCGGGCGCTGGACTCCGGCGGCCGCGCCCGCGGGACCCGACGCCTGGCGGACCGCGCTCGCCGGCGCCGCGGAGCGCGGGGTGCACGGTCTCGTCGTACCGGCTGGGCAGCGTTTGCTGGAGGCGCTGCGCCTCGGCGTGAGTGCCGAACGTCACACGCGCCCCAACCGCCCCACGCGTGCGCGCGTCACCACGGAGCGTCAGACTACGCGCCGATCCTCGTGATCCGCTTGTGATCTGCCGTTCGATCTCCTAGTGTCCGAGTCGTTCGCACACGCGAGCACCGAGCTCCGGTACGCCGAGTCCTGCCCGTCGGAGCCCGGAACCGTCGTCCCCACAGCCGTTCGGGCAGGAGCGGGGGAACCACTTCTCCGTCGGCAGGAGCACGGTGGCAGGACCGCACCGCACTCCCCGACTCGGGGTGAAGCCGCACAGCACGACGCGGCCGGGCAACTCCAGCCCGAACCCGACAGCTCACCTCGCAGGCGTCGGAGAAAGAGCGAGCCACCATGGCCGGAACCGGCACCCGGCGCGCGCCCAAGTCGCGCTCCACCCGCCGCTACGCCGCTGCCGCGGGGGTGGGCATAGCCCTGCCCGTCGCCGGCGGCATCGCGGCGACCGCCGCGCACGCCTATACGGTCGAGAAGGGCGACACCCTCTCGGAGATCGCCGAGGACAACGGATTCGGGGCCGACTGGCAGCGGCTGTACGAGGCCAACAAGGCAGCCGTCGGCGACAACCCCCACCTGATCCTGCCGGGCCAGGAACTGGACCTGGGGGACGAGAAGGCCGAGAGCAAGCCCGCCGAGGCCGACCAGACCGCCGCCAAGACCGAGCAGAAGCAGCAGCGTTACGTCGAGCACACCGTCGGCGCCGGCGAGACGCTGGCCAAGATAGCCGCGAAGTACGACGTGCCCGGCGGCTGGCAGCGGGTGTACGTCGACAACGAGAAGGCGATCGGCGACAACCCGGCCGCGCTGAAGGTGGGCACCGAGCTGCGCGTCGACACCAAGGGCGGCAAGGTCGACAAGTCGATCGACCCGAACGGCTCGTCGGCGTCGAAGAGTTCCGGCGGCTCCGGCGGCGCGACCGAGGCGTCGCAGGCGAGCGTCCCGACCACCGAGTCCGGCATCCAGGCGGCGGCCCGGGAGATCGTGCCCGCCGACCAGTTCACCTGCTTCAGCAGCATCGTGGAGCGCGAGAGCGGCTGGGACCACACCGCGACGAACCCCAGCTCCGGCGCGTACGGCCTGATGCAGGCGCTGCCGGGCGACAAGATGGCCTCGGCCGGCGCCGACTGGCGCACCAACCCGGTCACGCAGATCAAGTGGGGCCTGGACTACATGAACGACCGCTACGGCAGCCCGTGCGGCGCCTGGGACTTCTGGCAGGCGAACAACTGGTACTGATTCCGGGGGCTCCGGCCCGCGGAAGTCTCCTTCGCCCCGTCGTGCGGATCCGTCCGCGCGGCGGGGCGCGTTCGTCGTACGGGCTACGCCCCGGCCGCCCGTTCCGCCCCGGCAGCCCGCCCGGCCGAGGACCCGCCGGCGGCCCCGGCGCCGGATCCGCCGGCGGACAACTCCGCCAGGTCCCGGGCCGCCTGGGCGAGGAGCCGGTGCATCGCCGCCTCCGCGGCGTCCGGGTCCTGCGCCCGGATCGCGGCGAGCACGGCGCGGTGGCCCGGCACGGGGTCCCGCGGGTGGTGTCCCGGGCCGTGCACCAGGCGGTCGCGGGCGGCAAGACCGCTGGCGAGGACCTGATCCATGCGCTCCAGCAGCTCGTTGTGCGAGGCGGCCAGCAGGGCGCGGTGGAACGCGAGGTCCGCGGCGACCGCCTCGGCCGCGCCGTCCCGCGCCCCGGCCATCGCCGTGAGCGCCGTCTCCAGCGCCGCCAGGTCCGCGTCCGTGCGCCGCACCGCGGCCAGCCGGACCGCCGCGGGCTCGACGATGCCGCGCACCTCGTCCAGGTCGCGCAGCAGCGGGGAGGCGGCCCGCGCGGCGGCGCCCTCGCCCTGCTGCCGGCCCGCGGTCTCGAAGCGCCAGCGCAGCACGTCGGCGTCGAGGAGGTGCCAGTCGGCGCGCGGCCGGACGAACGTGCCGCGCTTCTGCCGGGCGTCGACCATGCCCTTGGCCGCCAGCACCTTCAGCGACTCGCGCAGCGCGGTGAGGCTGACGCCCAACTCGGCCTGGAGGGCGGCGAGGTCGAGGGTGGCGCCCTCGGCGATCTCACCGCCGAGCACCCGGTGCGCGAGGGTCTCCACGGTCTGCCCGTGCACCCCGCGGCGCGCGTAACCCGCCATGGCCGCTCGCTCCTCCCTCGCGTCCCCGCTCCCGTGCCCTCCGCCGCCCCGCGGCGCCCCCGCGCTCAGGCCGACGACTTTACGACGCTCCAGCCGCCGTCCACGACCAGGCTCGCACCGGTGACGTAGGACGCCTCGGACGAGGCGAGGAAGGCGACGGCGGCGGCCACCTCCTCCGGCGCGCCCAGCCGCCCCGCGGCGGTCTGCGCGGCGCTGGCCCTGCGGTCCTCCTCGGGGACCCGGTCCCAGAGCCGGGTGAGCACCGGTCCCGGCAGCACGGTGTTCACCCGTACCGACGGGCCGTACTCGACGGCCAGTTGCCCGGCCAGTGACAGCAGCCCGCCCTTGGCGGCGGCGTAGGCGGGGTGGCCCGGGATGCCGTGCCTGGCGTGCACGGACGAGACCAGCACCGCGGCGCCGGGGGCGCCCTGCTGCGCGCGCAGCCCGGGCAGGCAGGCGCGGAAGCCGAGGAAGGCGGCCGTCAGCCCGACGTCGACCTGGCGCCGCCAGGAGGCGGGCGACGTCTCGTGCGCGGGGGCGACGTCGACGGCGACGGCGTTGGAGACGAGGACGCCGACGGGCCCGAAGTCCCCGGCCGCGGCCACGATCCGGGCCCAGCCGTCCTCGCCGGCCACGTCCGCGACGACGGCCGCCGACGTGCCGCCAGCGGCGCGGATCTCCGCGGCCGTGGCCTCCGCCCGGTCGCCGTCGATGTCGGCGACGACGACGGCGGCGCCCTCGGCGGCGAGCCGGCGGGCGGTGGCCGCGCCGATGCCGGCGGCGGCCCCGGTGACGACGGCGGTGCGGCCGTCGAAGCGGGCGGTGTGCGGGAGTTGCGTGGCTCCGGCTGCTGTCACGAGGTCACGCTCCGGGTGTTGACGGATCCGCCGCGGCACTTCTACGTTGCCCGCAAGGTTAATTCGTAATTTAAGAATTGAGCAAGAGGGGCGGAGGCAGTGTGGCGCGCATCCACTTCGGCGGCGACTACAACCCCGAGCACTGGCCGGAGGAGGTCAGGGCCGAGGACATCCGGCTGATGGAGGAGGCCGGGGTCTCCATGGTCACGGCCGGGATCTTCTCGTGGGCGCTGGTCGAACCGCGGCCCGGCGCGTACGACTTCGACTGGTTCGGCCGGGTGCTGGACGACCTGCACGGCGCCGGCATCCGCGTCTGCCTGGCGACGATGACCGCCTCCCCGCCACCGTGGCTGACCGAGCGGCACCCCGAGGTGCTGCCGCAGGACGCCGACGGCATCCGCAGGTGGCCCGGCTCGCGTCAGCACTTCTGCCCCTCCAGCCCGGTCTACCGCGAGCACGCCGTACGCCTGGTCACCGAGCTGGCGACCCGCTACGGCACCCACCCCGCCCTGGAGAGCTGGCACATCGGCAACGAGTACGGCTGCTCCAACCCCCGCTGCTACTGCGACGTCTCCGCCGCCGACTTCCGCCGCTGGCTGCGCGAGCGCTACGGCGACGTCGAGGCGCTGAACACCGCCTGGGCCACCACCTTCTGGTCCCAGCGCTACGGCACCTTCGAGGAGGTGTTCCCGCCGCGCACCACCCCCACCCACCCCAACCCGGCCCAGGTGCTGGACTACGCCCGCTTCTGCGACGACGCGCTGCTGCAGTGCTACCTCGCCGAGAAGGAGGCGCTGAACGGGATCACCCCCGACGTGCCCGTCACCACCAACCACATGCCGCTGCACAAGCCCGTCGACCCGTACGCCTGGGCGGCGCACGAGGACGTCCAGGCACTGGACTTCTACCAGGACCCGTACGACCCCGAGACGCACCTCGGCGCGGCCCTCGCCTTCGACGTGACCCGCTCGGCGGGCGGCGGGCGCCCCTGGATGCTGATGGAGCAGGCGCCCAGCGCCGTCAACTGGCGGGCGCGCAACAGCCCCAAGCCCCCCGGCGCGATGCGGCTGTGGAGCTGGCAGGCGGTCGCGCAGGGCGCGGACGCGGTGCTGTACTTCCAGTGGCGGGCGACCCCCGGCGGCGCCGAGAAGTTCCACTCGGCGATGGTGCCGCACGCCGGCACCGACACCCGGATCTTCCGCGAGGTGCGCGCGCTGGGCCGGGAGCTGGCCGCCGTCCCGCAGCTCGCGGGCGGGCGCTCGTGCCCGGAGGTGGCGCTGCTCGCGGACTGGCACAGTTGGTGGGCGCTGGAGCAGGGCTCGCACCCGTCCGCCGACCTGGACTACGCCGAGACACTGCGCCGCCACTACCGGCCGTTCTTCGACGCGGGCGTGGAGTGCGACGTCGTGCCGCCGGACCGCGACCTGTCCGCGTACCGGCTCGTGGTCGTGCCCAACCTGTACCTGATGAGCGCGGAGACGGGCGCCCGGCTGACGGAGTTCGTACGCGCCGGGGGCCACCTGCTCGTCTCGTACTTCACCGGCATCTCCGACGACTGCGACCGCGTGTACCCCGGCGGTTATCCGGCGCCGCTGCGCGAGGTGCTGGGGCTGCGCGTCGAGGAGTTCTGGCCGCTGGCCGAGGGGCAGCACCTGCCGCTGACCGGGACGCTGACCGGCACCGGCGACCTGTGGTCCGAGGCCATCGACCTCGAAGGCGCGGAGGCCGTCGCGGCGTTCGGCGCGGGCGAGCTGGCCGGGCGGCCGGCGCTCACCAGGCACGCGTACGGGGACGGAGCCGCCTGGTACGCGGGCACCCGGCTGCCGGCGGCGGAGATGCGCACCCTGGTGGACCGGGTACGCGCCGGGGCGGGGGTGGAACCGGTGCTGCCGGGGCTGCCGGCGGGGATCCAGGCCACCGTGCGCGAGGGCGCGGAGGGGCGCTTCCTCTTCCTGCTCAACCACGGTGCCGGCACCGCGACCGTCACCCTGCCCGAGCCCATGCCCGTGGTCGCAGGCGACGGCGCCGGCCCCGCGGCGGGCCCGGTCGCCTCGGTCGACCTCCCCGCCCGCGGAGTCGTCGTCCTGCAGACCTGAGGAGTGCACTGACAAGGAGGTCGGATGCCCACCCGAAGGAAGATCCTGGCGTGGGGCGCGGCGGCCGCCGCCGCGCCCGCACTGGCCGGCTGCGGCGAGCAGGTCGGCGCGGCCCGTACGACCACGGCGGCCGGGCGCAGGCCGGGGCAGAAGGTCACGCTGACCTTCTGGACCTGGGTGCCCCTGCAGAAGGCCGTGGCGCTGTGGAACGAGCAGCACCCGGACGTCCGGGTCGACGTGCAGACGGTGCCTGCCAACACCTCCGGCGGCTACCAGAAGATGCACTCCTCCCTCACCGCGGGCGACCCGCCCGACCTGGCGCAGGTGGAGTACTACGCGCTGCCCGAGTTCATGCTCGTGAACGGCCTCACGGACCTGAGCGAGTACGGCGCCGACGAGCTGAAGGGCGCCTACGTCGACTGGCAGTGGCAGCAGGGGGTGTTCGCCGGGAAGACCTACGCGATCCCCCAGGCGTCGGGACCGATGGGGCTGTTCTACCGCCGGGACCTCTTCGACAAGTGGGACATCGAGGTCCCGGCCACCTGGGACGAGTACCGGGCCGCCGCGGTGAAGATCAAGAAGCGCGGCTCCCTCATCTCCGCCTTCCCGCCCGCCAACGCCCAGTGGTTCGCCGCCTTCCCCTGGCAGCGCGGCGCCCACTGGGTGACCACCGAAGGCGACACCTGGGTGGTCGACCTCGCGGGCCCGGAGTCGCTCCAGGTCGCCGACTTCTGGGACGGGATGCTCTCCGACGGGCTCGTCGCGCCCGTCCAGGACGCGCAGTCCGCGTTCTACAAGGGACTGCAGACGGGAGAACTCGCGACCTGGCCGGGCGCGCAGTGGTACGACGCCCTGATCCGCGGCAACGCGCCGCGCACCGAGGGCCGGTGGCGGGTCGCGGAACTGCCGCAGTGGGAGCGCGGCGGCCACGCCTCCTCCAACTGGGGCGGCTCGGCCACCGCGATCCTCCAGGGCAGCCGGCACCCGGT
Source organism: Streptomyces sp. NPDC004134 (assembly GCF_042874195.1). Taxonomy (NCBI): domain Bacteria; kingdom Bacillati; phylum Actinomycetota; class Actinomycetes; order Kitasatosporales; family Streptomycetaceae; genus Streptomyces; species Streptomyces sp. NPDC004134. Next base: position 470,322 of record NZ_JBIAMS010000002.1, read on the forward strand.
GGAGGCACTGGAGTTCGCGCACTGGCTCAACACCGACCCGGCGGCCATCGACCTGCTGATCGCCGCCGGCTACGGCTGGCCCGCGGCGAAGATCGAGCTGGCGGACTCCGCGCTCGGCAAGCCCGATCCGTTCTTCGGCGGCCAGCGCTACAACGAGGTCTTCCAGCTCGCCGACGGCAACGTCGACACCTCCTGGCGCTTCGCGCCGACGACGACCCAGTCGTACGCGCATGTCCAGGACGCCTTCGGCCGCGTCCTGGCCGGCCAGGGCTCGCTCGCGGACGCCCTCGAAGACGCCGAGGGCATGTTCGTGGACGACCTGAAGGCCAAGGGGCTCAAGGCGAGGAGCGCGCGATGAGCACGTCCCCGCAACCGGGCCCGGCGCGGTCCGGCACGGCCGCCCGCAGCCGGCGCCGCGGCCGCCCCGACCGCAAGGCGTGGGCGTTCCTCGGCCCGTTCCTCGCGCTGTACCTGTTCGCGATCGTGGTGCCGGTCCTCTACGCCGTCTACCAGAGCATGCTGAAGGTCGAGCGCAGCGGCCCCATGGGCCTGGGCGAGCCGTCCGTCGGCTTCGCCGGCTTCGAGAACTACTCCCTGGCCCTGCACCAGGAGACGTTCGTCGAGGGCTTCGGCCGGGTGCTGCTCTTCGGCATCGTGCAGGTGCCGGTGATGCTGGTCCTAGCCCTGGTGCTCGCGCTGCTGCTGGACCAGGTCTCCCACCGCTGGGCGGGACTGCTGCGGGCCACGTACTTCCTGCCCTACGGCATCCCCGGCGTGATCGCCACCATCCTGTGGGGCTTCCTGTACGTGCCCGGGGTCGGCCCGGTCACCTCCGTGCTCGGCGACCTCGGCTTCCAGCCCGACTTCCTCGGCTACGACAACGTGCTGTGGTCGATCGCCAACATCGTGGTCTGGCAGTTCGCCGGCTACAACATGCTGATCATCATCGCCCAGCTCAAGGCCGTGCCGCAGGAGCTGTACGAGGCGGCCAGGATCGACGGCGCCGGGCCGTGGCAGACGGCGCTGCGCATCAAGATCCCGCTGGTGCGGCCGGCCCTCGTGCTGACCACCGTGTTCTCCATCATCGGCACGATGCAGCTCTTCGCGGAACCGCTGGTGCTGAAGAAGGTCGCCCCGGCCGTCACCACCGACTACACCCCCAACCTCAGCGCGTACTTCGACGCCTTCGCGAACGCCAACCTGTATCTGGCGGCGGCCAAGTCGGTCATCCTCGCCGTCGTCGCCATGGTGCTGTCGTTCGGATTCCTCAGCCTCGTCACCCGCAAGCAAAGGAGCGAGCGGTGAGCGCCACCGGCACCCGGACCACCACGACCGGCACCGCGGCGGCCGGGTCCCCGCCCGCCGCACCCGCACCGCGCCCGCGCCGGGCACCGCGCCCCGGCCGCGTCCTCCTGGTGGCCGTGCTCACGGCGGCCGCGCTGTACTTCCTGCTGCCGGTCTACTGGCTGCTGGTCGCGGCCACCAAGTCGAACGACAGCCTCTACGGCTCGTTCGGCCTGTGGTTCGACGACCCGCGGCTGTGGGACAACCTCAGCCGGGTCTTCAGCTACGACGGGCATGTCTACCTGCGCTGGACGCTGAACTCCCTGCTGTACGCGGGCGTCGGCGCGGTGCTGGCGACGCTGCTGTCCGCCGCGGCCGGCTTCGCGCTCGCCAAGTACCGCTTCGCGGGCCGGGAGGCGGTGTTCAGGTTCGTCCTCGCCGGTGTGCTGCTGCCCTCGACGGCACTGGCGCTGCCGCTCTACCTGATGTTCAGCAAGCTGGAGCTGACCAACACCTACTGGGGCGTCCTGATCCCCAGCGTCGTCAGCCCGTTCGGGGTCTACCTGTGCCGCATCTACGCGGAGGCGGCGGTACCCGACACCCTGCTGGAGGCGGCGCGGGTGGACGGCGCGGGCGAGGGGCGGATCTTCTTCTCGCTGGTGCTGCGGATCATGACCCCGGCGCTGGTGACCGTCTTCCTCTTCCAGTTCGTGCACATCTGGAACAACTACTTCCTGCCGTTGGTGATGCTCTCCGACGACCGGAAGTACCCGATCACGCTCGGGCTGGTCACCTGGCAGCAGGCCGCGGACCGGGTGCCGGAACTCACGCAGTACACCATCGGCGGAGCCTTCGTCTCCGTCGTCCCCCTGGCCGTCGCGATGCTCGTCCTCCAGCGCTTCTGGCAGACCGGGCTGACCGAGGGCAGCGTCAAGGAGTAGCCAGTTGAAGATCACCCGGGTCGAGACCTTCGCCGTGCCGCCGCGCTGGCTCTTCTGCCGGATCGAGACCGACGACGGCCTCGTGGGCTGGGGCGAGCCGGTGGTGGAGGGCCGGGCGGCGACCGTCCGCACGGCCGTCCACGAACTCGCCGGGCAGTTCCTCGTCGGCGCCGACCCGCTGCGGATCGAGGACCACTGGCAGCTCATGACCAAGGGCTCCTTCTACCGCGGCGGCCCGGTGCTCTCCTCCGCCGTCGCGGGTCTCGACCAGGCGCTGTGGGACCTCGCGGGCAAGGCGTTCGGCGCGCCCGTGCACCAGTTGCTCGGCGGCCCGGTGCGCGAGCGCGCCCGCGCGTACTGCTGGGTCGGCGGCGACGAGCCCGGCGAGGTGCACGACCAGGTCGCCGCGCAGGTGGAGGCGGGCTTCACGGCGGTGAAGATGAACGGCTCCGGGCGGATGGACCGGCTGCCGAACGTCGCGGAGCTGCGCCGGGTCGCCGCCCGCGCGGAGGCGGCGCGCGACGCGCTCGGCCCGGAGCGGGACTTCGCCGTCGACTTCCACGGCCGGTTCTCCGCGGCCGGCGCGATCAAGGCGATCGGGGTGCTGGAGCCGTACGCGCCGATGTTCGTGGAGGAGCCGGTGCTGCCCGAGCACACGCATCTGCTGGAGCGGGTGACCGGCTCCACGGCGCTGCCGGTGGCGACGGGCGAGCGGCTGTTCTCACGCGCGGAGATGCTGCCGGCGCTGCGGGCGGGCGTCGCGGTGCTCCAGCCCGACCTCTCGCACGCCGGGGGCATCTCGGAGTGCCGGCGGATCGCCTCGCTGGCCGAGACGTTCGACGTGGCGCTCGCGCCGCACTGCCCGCTGGGGCCGCTGGCGCTGGCCGCGAGTCTGCAACTGGCCTTCTGCACGCCGAACTTCCTCATCCAGGAGCAGTCGATCGGCATCCACTACAACACCGGCGCGGAACTGCTCGACTACGTCGCGGACCCCGAGGTCTTCCGCTTCCACGACGGGCACCTGCTGCGGCCGGCCGGCCCCGGGCTGGGCGTGGAGATCGACGAGCGGGCGGTACGGGCCGCGGACGGGACGGCGGAGAGCTGGCACAACCCGGTGTGGCGGCACCCGGACGGGTCGTACGCGGAGTGGTGACGCGGAGTGCACGCGCCTGTGGGTGACGCGGCGTTGGGCAACGCGCTGGGGTGACGCGCAGGGGTGACGCACCGGGGGCGGGGGCGGCTCAGCGCCGGGTCGCCGCCACCGCGCCGGCCGTCACCAGCACCGCGACCGCGATGCCGAACGCCGTGGTGCCCGCCGTCAGCCCCACCGCGTCGCTGAGGTACCCGGCGGCGACCGGCAGCACCCCGGCCATCAGGTAACCGCCGCCGGTGAGCGCCGCGTTGGCCTCGGCCAGCCGGGTGGCCGGTATCCGGGCGCTGAGCGTGCTGAGCCCGCCGAGCTGCGCGCTGCCCTGGCCGAGCCCGGCCAGCACCGCGGCGGCCAGCAGCAGCGGCACCGAGGTGACGGCGGTCGCGAGCACCAGCGCCGCCATGCCGGCGGTGGTCAGGACGGCGCCGAGGGCGAAGAGGACGCGTACCCGCAGGGCGCGCACCGCGAACTGCACGCCGGTGGCCGCCGCGAAGAGCAGGAAGATCATGCCGCCGGCGAGCGCGCGGTTGTCGCTGTCCAGCAAGTCGGCCAGCAGGGCCGGGCCGAGGGAGAGCACGAAGCCGGTGGCGGTCATGCCCGGGGCGAGGACGGCGAGGCTCAGCAGCAGGGTGCGGCGGTGCGGGCGGGGTACGGACGGGATGCGTACGATCCGGCGTGCACCCCGGGGCGCCGGATCCGCCGCGCCCCCGGCCCCGGCGTCGGCCTCCGCTCCCCCGCCCGGCCGCCCCCCGCGCCGCTCCCCCGGCTGTGACAGCGGCATCCGCAGCACCACCGCGACCGCGACGAGCAGCAGCCCCGTCTGCACCACGAAGACCAGCCGGGTGGGGTGCGGCAGCGTCTCCGACAGCACCCCGGCGAGCATCGGCCCCAGCGCCGCCCCGCCGACCATCGACGCGGACGCGACCAGCCCGCCGAACTGCTTCTGCCCCGGCGGCGCCAGGTCCGCCACCGCCGCCATCCCCGCCGCCAGGACGGCACCCACCGCGAACCCGCTGAGCAGCCGCGCCACGCCCAGCACGGCGACCGACTCCGCGGTGGCGAAGAGCAGCGCAGCGGTGAGCGACAGCGCCAGCCCCGGCAGCAGCACCGGCCTGCGGCCGTACCGGTCGGCGAGGGTGCCGGCGAACGTCAGGGTGACGAGCAGTCCCGCGATGTAGGCGGCGTAGATCAGCGTGATCGTGGCGGCGGAGAAGCCGAACCGGCCCTGCCACAGCACGTACAGCGGCGCGGGCTCGTTGGACAGGGCGAGCGCGGCGACGACGGGCCAGGCGGCCAGCCACATCCACCGCCGCGAGCCGCCCTGCGGGCCGCCGGACACGGGTGCGGTGGTGCCGGGGGCGGGGTCCGTGCGGCGGGCGTCGGCCGTCATGCGCGCTCCTCGGCAGGGTCGGCCGACACTGTACGAGATCGTCCGCGCGCCCTGAAGTGCGGGTGGCTGCCCGGGAGTCCGCGAGCGCGCGGCACCCGGCCGCCCGAGTTTCCCTATTATTCCTATCGGCATGATAGGGAAGAGTGGTGAGCGGCAACGACAGGGCCGGCCCCGGCACGCCCCGGGACCCGTACTTCGACAACGCCAAGTTCCTGGCGGTGGTGCTCGTCGCGTGCGGGCACGCCTGGGAGCCGCTGGTCGACGGCAGCCGGGCGGTCGCCGCCGCGTACGAGACCGTCTACGCCTTCCACATGCCGGCGTTCGTGCTCGTCTCCGGCTACTTCTCCCGCGGCCAGGACGGCTCGCCCCGCCGCGCGCGCGGGCTGATCACCGGGCTCGTCGTGCCGTACCTGGTCTTCGAGACCGCGTACACCCTCTTCGGCCGCCTCGCCGGCGGCAACGAAAGCCCCCTCAGCCTGCTCGACCCCTGGGGCGTGACGTGGTTCCTGCTCGCGCTCTTCGTCTGGCGCCTGTCCGTACCGCTGTGGACCGCCCTGCGCCACCCGCTGCCCGTCGCGCTCGCGGTGGCCGCGCTCGCCACCGCGGGACCCGGCATCGGCGACGATCTGGAGCTGCAACGGGTCCTCCAGCTCCTGCCGTTCTTCGTCCTCGGCCTGACCTGCGCGCCGGAGCGGCTGCGGCTGCTGCGGCGGCGCGAGGCACGGATCCTGGCCGCGCCGGTGCTCCTCGCCGCGCCCGTGGCCGCGTACCTCCTCGGCCCGCACACCGACCGGCGCTGGCTCTACCACAACGCCGCCGCCCAGGAGATCGGCCACTCCGGTACGACCGGGCTGCTCGCCGCGCCCGTGCTCTTCTGCTGCTCGCTGCTGCTGGTCGCGGCGTTCCTCGCCTGGGTGCCCGGGCGCCGGACGTGGTGGACCGTGCTGGGCGCCGGCACGCTCTACGGCTATCTGCTGCACGCCTTCGCCACCCAAGGGGCCCGCTACGCCGGCTGGTACGAGCCCGCGTGGCTCTCGGCACCCGCCGGGGCCGTGGCCGTGACCCTCGCCGCCGCCGCGGGCGTGGCGCTGCTGTGCACCCCGCCCGTGCGCCGGGCCCTGCGCTGGGCGGTCGAGCCACGGCTCGCGCCCCTCTTCCGACCGGCGGGCATCGCGCCAACTCGCGCCCCCCGTTCGGTTGAATCCACCGGACTCGCTCCGACGTCCGGCTCCGCGCCCCTTACCGTCGTCGGTTGTACGACCGTCGGTCGTACACCGCCAGCCGGTCACCGACCTCCGGGGGACCACGATGAGGAACCGCAGCGCCGGTGAGCTGCCCGCCGAAGCCACCAGCTTCGTCGGCCGCCGGCAGGAGCTCGCGCTGCTCGACGCCTGTCTGCGGCAGGCCCGCCTGGTCACGCTCACGGGACCCGGCGGCGTCGGCAAGACCCGCACCGCCGTGCGCGGCGCGCACCGGCTGCGCTCCCGCTTCCCCGACGGCGTCACCCTCGTCCCGCTGTCTGCCCTGGCCGACCCGAGGCTGCTGCCCAACACCGTCGCCGCCGCGCTCGACCTGCCGGAGCAGACCGCGCTGCCGGCGCAGGACGCGCTCGCCGCGTACCTGAAGGACAAGACGGCGCTGCTCATCCTCGACACCTGCGAGCACCTGGTCGACGCCTGCGCCGTGCTCGCCGAGGAACTGCTGCGCGCCGCGCCGCGGCTGCACGTCGTCGCCACCAGCAGGCAGCCCCTGGACGTGGCGGGCGAGCACATCCTGCCGATCCCGCCGCTGGCCGTCCCGGACACCGGACGGGCGGACGACGCGCTGCAGTTGTTCACCGACCGGGCCGCCGCCGCCGTGCCCGGCTTCACCGTCGACGACGACAACCGCGCCGACGTCCTCGCCCTCTGCCGCCGCCTCGACGGCATCCCGCTCGCCATCGAACTGGCCGTCAGCCGGCTGCGGGTGCTCTCCCCCGAGGAGATGCTGAACCGGCTCGACCACCGCTTCCAACTGCTCACCGGCGGCCGGCGCACCGCCGTCCCGCGGCACCAGACGCTGCGTACCACCATCGGCTGGAGCTACGAGCTGTCCACCGAGCCGGAGCGGCTGCTGTGGTCCCGGCTCGCGGTCTGCGCCGGGGAGTTCAGCCTGGACGTCGCCGAGGCGGTCGGCGCGGAGGGAGCGCTGCCCGTCGAGGGGGTGCTCGACGCGCTGATCGGGCTGGTGGAAAAGTCCGTGGTGCTGCGGGTGGAGTCCGACGACGGCACCCGCTACCGGATGCTCGACACCATCCGGGAGTTCGGCCTGGAACAGCTCGGCCCGGGCGCGGAGGCGGAGCGCACCCGGCGCCGGCACCGCGACCACTTCCTGCGCCGCGCCCGGTTCTTCGACGACGAGTGGACGGGCGACCGGCAGGCGGTGCTGCTGCGGCAGATGGTGCGCGACCAGGCGGACGTACGGGTCGCGCTGGAGTTCTGCGTCGCCGACCCGGACGACGCCTCCGCGGGCCTGCGGATGGCGACCATGCTGTGGGGCTACTGGCACTGCACCGGACTGCTCACCGAGGGCCGCTACTGGCTGCGCCGCGCCCTCGACCGCTGCCCGGAGGACCGCGCGGAACGGGTCAAGGCCCTCTGGCTGACCTGCTGGTTCATGGACATGCAGGGCGAGCGCGGGGACACCTTCGCGCTGCTGGACGAGGCCGAGGCCGTCGCGCTGCGCATCGACGACCGTACGGGCCTCGCCTGGGCCCGCACCTTCCGCCACCACTCCCGCTACTTCCGCGGCCGGGCCGACGGCGTCGCCGAGGGCTTCGAGGCCGCCCGGCGGGAGCTGGCGGAGCAGGGCGACGAGACCGGGCTGCTGATGAGCGGCTTCATCGTCGGCTTCTTCCACGTCCTCAACGGCGGTACGGGCGAGGGCATCGCGCTCAGCGAGGACTCCCTCCGGCGCAACGCGGCCACCCCCGCCGAGCTGTGGTCGCGCGGCTGGGCGCTGTGGGTCAAGAGCATCGGCCTGTGGCTCAAGGGCGAGCACCTGGAGAGCATCGAGTGCGCCCGGCAGGGCATCCGCGCCAAGGCGGTGCTGCACGACCTGATGGGCGTCGCGCACTTCCTGGAGGGCTTCGCCTGGCGGGCGGCGGAGCTGCGGCATTTCGAGCGGGTGGCCGTGCTGCAGGGCGCGGCGGACGCGCTGTGGCGCCGGGCGGTCAAGGAGGCCAGGTTCGGCATCACCGTCCTGCACGACCTGCACGGCGGCGCGGCGGACGCGGCCCGCGAGGCGCTGGGCAACGACGGCTACGACACCGCGTTCCGCGAGGGCGGCCGGCTGCCCACGAACGCCGCCGTGGCGCTGGCGCTCGCCGACGAGGCGGCGCCGGCCGCGCCTGCGGTCCCGGCGCAGCCGCCGGGCGCGGGCGACGGGCTCACGCCGCGGCAGCGGCAGGTGGCGGGGCTGGTGGCCAGGGGGCTGACGAACCGGGAGATCGCCGAGAAGCTGGTGATCTCCAAGCGCACGGTGGACGCGCACGTGGAGCACATCCTGGCGAAGTTCGGCTTCACCTCGCGCTCGCAGATCCCGGGCGTGCTCTCCGGCCCGCTGCACGCGCCCGTGGACTGAGGCAGGCGGCCCGGTCCGTACGGGAAAGGCGCGCCGGGCGTACGGAAGGTCCGACGGCCTGCGGCGCGGGATGCCCCGGGACTACAGGTCGTCCGGGTCGGCGCGGTCCAGCGCGGGGCGCGGGCCCGGCGCCACCTCGTCCAGCAGGTAGTCCGCGGCCACGGTGTCCGTGACCAGGCTGGTGACCAGCCCCGAGCGCAGCACCGCCACGATCGCCTCGCGCTTGCGCGCGCCGCCCGCGATGGCGACCACCTCGGGGATCCGGCGCAGCCGGTCCGCCTCGACGGTGATGCACCGCTCCCCCAGGTCACGGCCGATGCGCCGGCCCTCGGCGTCGAAGAGGTGCGCGGACATCTCGGCGGCGGCGCCCAGCGAGGCGTAGTGGGCGCGCTCCTCCTCGGAGAGCATGTCGTGCATGGCGGAGATGCCCTCCTCCCAGGAGCCGATGGAGACGGCGGCGACGGTCACCTTGTCGAAGTACTCGAAGGCGCGGGCCACCCCGGTCTGGCTGCGCAGCGCGGTGGCGGTGGCGGCGTCGGGCAGCAGCATCGGCGCGTAGATCGGGTGGGCCTCGCCGCCGGCGACCTCCGCGGCGCGGCGCACGGCCTCCACGGAGCCGCGCTCCGCGGTGCCCGCGTCGTAGACGCCGGTGAGCTGGACGACGGTGCACGGGGGCAGCCGGTGCAGCGCCTGCGCCATGTTGATCGTGGACCTGCCCCAGGCCAGACCCAGCACGTCACCCTCGGTGACCAGCTCGGCGAGCAGATCGGCGGCGACGCTGCCGAGGTTCTCCGGATCGCGGGTGTCGGGCACGGCGTCGGCCGGTGCCTCCACGACGACGGCGTGCCTGAGGCCGAAGCGGGCCCGCAGGGCGTCGGAGCGCTCGGCGTCGAGCTCGGCGGGGACGCGGATCTCGATCCGTACGAGGTCGCGTTCGAGCGCGGTCTCCAGCACCCGGGCGACCTTGAAGCGGCTGACGCCGAACTCGTCGGCGATCTGGATCTTGGACTTGCCCTCCAGGTAGAAGCGGCGGGCCATGGCCGCCGCCTGTACCAGCTCCGCGGGTCCCATCCGCGCAGCCGTCCGGCCCGTCGACACGAGATCTCCTTTGCTCTCCCCAGCGGCGCTGCTCGGAAGCGCTGCTCCGTATTCAATACTTTCACGATCCGGGCCCGGAGGCGTCTGCTCCGGATGGCCGGGGGCCGCGGCCCGGGCCCCTCCCGGTGGTACGGGGCGCTAGTGGCAGCCCGTCGCCCAGGGTGCACCCTCACTGGCCGCCGCCGCCTGGGCGCGCAGCGCCCGCACCGCGGCGGCCGGGTCCTCGGCCCCGTACACCGCGGAACCGGCGACGAACACGTCCGCGCCCGCCTCGGCGCAGCGCTCGATGGTCTCCGCGGAGACCCCGCCGTCGACCTGGAGCCACATCTCCAGGCCGTGCTTGGCGATCAGCTCCCGGGTGCGGCGCACCTTGGGCAGCATGATGTCCAGGAACGCCTGGCCGCCGAAGCCCGGCTCGACGGTCATGACCAGCAGCATGTCCAGCTCGGGCAGCAGGTCCTCGTACGGCTCGATGGGGGTGGCGGGCTTGAGGGCCATCGAGGCCCGCGCCCCCTTGGCGCGCAGCTCGCGCGCCAGGCGCACCGGCGCCGCGGCCGCCTCGGCGTGGAAGGTCACGGAGCCGGCGCCCGCGTCCACGAACGCGGGGGCCCAGCGGTCCGGCTCGTCGATCATCAGGTGGCAGTCCAGCGGGGTGCCGGTGGCCCGGCTCAGCGACTCGACGACCGGGACGCCGAGGGTCAGGTTGGGCACGAAGTGGTTGTCCATGACGTCGACGTGAAGCCAGTCGGCGCCCGACACCGCGTCCGCCTCCTCGGCGAGGCGGGCGAAGTCGGCGGACAGGATGCTGGGGTTGATCTGGACTGCCATGCCCCCCAGCCTGCCATGCCCGCGGCGGGGCAGGGGCCGCGGTACCCGTGCTGCCACTCCCTGTTCACCGCGCGTGGGCCGGAATGTCGGGTTCGGTGCCGGTCCCTCCGCCCCGGGGCCGGGAGCCGGCCGCGGACGGGGGCTCAGCCGGTGCGGCGCAGCAGTGCGAGGTACATCGCGTCGGTGCCGTGGCGGTGCGGCCAGAGCTGGATGTCGGGTCCTTCGCCGAGCTCCGGTACGCCGGGCAGCAGCGGGCGGGCGTCGACCAGCTCGGCGGCGGGGGCCCCGGCCGCCTTCAGCACGTCGTCGACGACCGCGCGGGTCTCGGCGGGGTGCGGGGAGCAGGTGACGTAGCCGACGACGCCCCCGGTGCGTACGGCCCGCAGCGCGTCCTCCAGCAGCGCCCGCTGGAGCGGCGCGAAGCCCTCCAGGTCCTCCGGGCGGCGGCGCCAGCGGGCCTCGGGGCGGCGGCGCAGGGCGCCCAGGCCCGTACAGGGGACGTCGACGAGGACGCGGTCGAAGCCGCCGGGCCGCCAGGCCGGGCGGGTGCCGTCGGCGACGACGACCTGGTACGGGCCCGGGTTGCCGGCCAGCGCGCGGGCGACCAGCCTGGCCCGGTGCGGCTGCTTCTCGGCCGCCACCAGCGCCGCGCCGCGCTCCGCGGCCAGCGCCGCCAGCAGCGCCGCCTTGCCGCCGGGACCGGCGCAGCCGTCGAGCCAGCGGCTGTCGGGGCCCTCCAGCGGGGCGTTCGCGAGCGCCAGCGCGACGAGCTGACTGCCCTCGTCCTGCACGCCTGCCCGGCCGTCGCGCACCTCGTCCAGCGCACCCGGGTCGCCGCCCTCGGCCAGCCGCACCGCGTACGGGGACCAGCGCCCCGGCAGCGTGTCCGGGCCGCTCAGGTCCTCCGGGGTGGCCCGTCCGGGGCGGGCGACGAGGGTGACCTCGGGCCGCTCGTTGTCGGCGGTCAGCAGCTCCTCCATCCCGGCCCGGCCGCCGCCGAGCGCGTCCCAGAGCGCGGAGACGATCCAGCGGGGGTGGGAGTGGACGACGGCGAGGTGCTCTTCCGGGTCGTCGGCGTAGGGGGGCGCCACCTCGGCCAGCCAGGCGTCCAGGTCGCGGGCGGCGATCTTGCGCAGCACGGCGTTGACGAACCGCGCCCGCCCGTCGCCCAGCACGACGCGCCCCAGCTCCACCGTCGCCGAGACGGCGGCGTGCGGCGGGATGCGGGTGCCGAGGAGCTGGTGGGCGCCGAGGCTCAGGACGTCGAGCACCTCGGGGTCGACCTCGCGCAGCGGGCGGTCGACGCAGGCGGCGATGATCCGGTCGTACGTGCCCTGGCGGCGCAGCGTGCCGTAGACCAGCTCGGTCGCCAGCGCCGCGTCCCTGGCGTCGAAGCCGTCGCGCTGGCGGGCCTGCCGGAGCATGGGCGGCAGCACGAGGTTGGCGTAGGCGTCGCGCTCGTCGACCGCGCGGAGCGCGTCGTAGGCGAGGATCCGTACGGGATCCTTCTGCGGCCTGCGGTAGGGCTTGGCGGGCCGGCGACGGCGCGGCTGGTCGCTCACGTGAAATGTGCTCCGGGGCTGGCAGTTGCTTACACCGGAAGCCTACGCCCCGGCCGGCTCAGGCCCGTCGCCGAGGCGTTCGCCGGAGGCGATGCGCACGCCGCGCGCCCAGTCCGCGGCCGCCATCGGCCGCTTGCCCTGGGCCTGCACCCACTCCAGCTCCACGGCGTACGAACCGGTGCCGACGTGCACCGCGGACTTCTCCACGGCCAGCTCGCCGGGCGCCAGGTCCGTGCGCTCGGGGCGCGGGGTGACCGAGCGGACCTTCAGCCGCTCGCCGCGGAACGTCGTCCAGGCCCCGGGCGCGGGGGCGCAGCCGCGGACCACGCGGTCGACGCGCAGCGCGGGGGCGGCGAAGTCCAGCCGCGCGTCGGCCACCTGGATCTTCGGCGCCGACGTCACGCCCTCGGCGGGCTGCGGCACGGCCTTGAGACTGCCGTCCTCGATCCCGTCCATGGTGGCGGCGAGCAGCCCCGAGCCGGCCATGGCCAGCCGGGTCAGCAGGTCGCCGCTGGTGTCAGTGGGCCGCACCTGCTCGGTGACGACCCCGAACACCGGCCCGGAGTCGAGCCCTTCCTCGATCCGGAAGGTGGTCGCGCCGGTCACCTCGTCGCCGGCGAGGATCGCGTGCTGCACGGGCGCGGCCCCGCGCCAGGCGGGCAGCAGCGAGAAGTGCAGGTTGACCCAGCCGTGCACGGGGATGTCGAGCGCGGGCCTGGGCAGCAGGGCGCCGTACGCGACGACGGGGCAGCAGTCCGGGCCGATGGCGCGCAGCCGGTCCAGGAACTCCGGCTCCCTGGGCCGCCCCGGCTTCAGCACCTCGATCCCGGCCTCCTCGGCACGCTGCGCGACGGGGCTCGCCACCAGCCGCCGGCCCCGCCCGGCGGGCGCGTCGGGCCGGGTGATGACGGCGACGACCTCGTGCCGGTCCGACGCGAGCAGGGCGTCGAGGGCGGGAACGGCGACTTCGGGCGTACCGGCGAAAACGAGCCTCATGGGCGGTGCGGGTCCTCTCGGCGGCGCCGGTGGCGCGGGCGTGGGCGTACGGGGCGGGCGGTCCCGGCGGCGACGGGAGCGGGCCAAGTCTAGGACCCGCGCAGGCGGGGCCGGGGGCGGGCGCGGGCGGAACACCGAGGTCCGGATACGCCAGGGGCGTGCGGTCGGCCGCACGCTCCCGGGCACGGAGCGCGCGCCCCCGACCCGTGACCGCCGAGTAAGTGTCGCGTTGCTCAGTCAGGAAAGTGAAAAACGACCGAAACGGGCCGCTCCGCGGCCCGATCCGAACGACGCCGGTTCGAGAGGCTTCTCCATGGCCGACCACGCAAGCCACGACGCCCAGGCGCGGGCGAGCCTGCAGCTCCTGGTGCGGGACATCGAAAGGGTGCGCAGGCAGGTCGACGCGCTGCGCACCCTGACCGCCCAGCTTGGCAACGTCTACCGCCCCCGGCGGACGGGCCCGTCCGCGGGCTTCGTCGTGTATGGGCGGGCCCCGGCGCCCACGGTGCGGCTCGCCCAGGAGCTGCGGGACAACGTCGAGACGCTGGTGACCGCGGCGGTCGACTTCGACCGCTCGCTCGGCTTCTCCTGGGACGCGGTGGGCTCGGCGCTGGGAGTCACCAAGCAGGCGGTCCACCGCCGCTACGGCACGCGCCGCGCGCAGCAGCCGCCCCAGGCCGGCTCCACCGAGGCCGCGGGCCCCGCGGCCGGCGAGTCCCGGCTGCCGTCGGGAACGCTCCCGGTCGTCCCGGCCGCCCGCCCGGCCCCGGGCACGGCCGCACCGACCCAGCAGACGGACGCGGTGGCGATGACGCAGTCCTGACGGCGCCCGGCCGGGAGGGCCGGGTTTGCGGGCGGCCGGTGCGGCCGCCGTGCGCGGCGTGTGGCGGGACGTCACGCCCGCCGTGCCGCCGACGCGTCCGCACGCTCCCGTACTTGAGGACACCCGGACCGCCCGCCCGGTCCGGGCCGGGTCCCGCGCCGGCGTATGCCGCGGCCGGCTCACACGCGCCCGGCTCACACGCGGCCGGAACGCCGCCGCGCCCGGAAGCCTCCCGGGCCGCGCGCCCGCCGGAGCCGGGTCCCGCTCCTCCCTGTGCCCGGCCCGGCGCTCCGGCGCCCGGCCCGCCCCGTAGGACCGCGCGAGTGCCGAGCCGCCTTGCCGGGCGCCCCGCCCCCGCCGGGGGTGACGCGCGTGGTCAGCCGATGTCCGGCGGGTCGATACGGATGCGCAGCGGCGGGCCCGTGCGGCGGGCCATGCGGGACGCCTGCGCCGCCTTCAGGGCCGCCGCCAGGGCGGCTCCGTGGCCCGGCGGGACCCGTAGCAGCACCCGCTCCCACGACTCCCCCGGCGCCGGGCCGCCCCCCGCCGCACCCCGTCCGCCCGGCGACTCCGGCACCGGGACCGGCCCCAGCACCTCCGTCGACGGCGGCAGCCCCGCGTCGCCGACGAACGCCGTGACCGCCTCCCCCGGTCCCCAGACCGCCGCCATCCGGGACACCGGCGGGAAGCCCAGCTCCGCGCGCTCCGCCAGCTCCGTGCCGGCGAAGCCCGCCGGGTCCCAGCGCACCAGGGCCTGCACCGGCCGCTGCGCCGGGTCCGCGACGACCGCCGCCACCCCGCCCACCGCGGAGCCGCGGACCAGCGCCGCCGCAGTCAGCCAGCGCCGCAGCGCCTCCTCCCCGGCCCGCAGGTCCGGCCGGTTCAGCAGCGCCCAGCCGTCGAGCAGCAGCGCCGCCGCGTACCCGCCCTCCGCGACGGGCTCCGCGCCCGGCGTGCTGACGACCAGCGCCGGGGCGTCCGGCACCCGCGCCAGCACATGGTCACGCCCCGACGTGCGCACCGGCACAGACGGGAACGCCCGCCCCAGCTCCTCCGCCGTCCGCCGGGCGCCGACGACCTGCGCGCGCAGCCGCGTACCGCCGCACTCGGGGCACCGCCAGGCGTGCTCGCGCGTCGCGCACCAGCCGCACACCAGCGCCTCCCGGCGGCCCTCGCCCACCAGCGGCCCCGCGCAGCGGGCGCAGCGCGCGGGCGCGCGGCAGCGGGCACAGGCCAGCCGGGGCGCATACCCCCGGCGGGGCACCTGCACCAGCACCGGACCGGCCCGCAGCCCCTCCCGCGCGACCTGCCACGCGAGCGTCGGCAGCCGGGCGGCGCGGGCCGCCGCGTCGCGGGCCTGCTCGCTGTCGCCGACCGTGCGGACGAGCGGCGCGGCGGCCCGTACCGTCTCCCGGGGGGCGGCGACGGGCTGCGCCCAGCCGCTCTCCACGTACCGGGCGGCCTCGACGCTGCACGCGTGGCCGCCGACGAGGAGCCCGGTGTGCTCGCGGGCCGCGCGCAGGGCCAGGATCTCGCGGGCGTGCGGCTGCGGCGCGCGGTCGTCGGCGTGCGAGGTGTCGGCGTCGTCCCAGATGGCGGCGAGCCCGAGGTCCCGTACGGGCGCGAAGGCGGCGGCCCGGGTGCCGACGACGCCGCGGACGGCGCCGCGGCTGACGGCGAGCCAGCGGCGGTAGCGCGCTTCGGGCCCGGCGTCGGCGGTGAGCAGCACGTGCCGGCCGCGGCCGACGAGCGCGGTCAGCGCCTCGTCGACGCGGGCGGCGGCGCGGCCGTCGGGCAGCACGGCGAGCGCGCCGCGGCCGGCGGCGAGGGCGGCGGCCAGCGCGCGGGCCAGCTCCTCTGGCCAGTCGGGTCCCGGCAGCGCCGTCCACACCGCCCGCGGGGCGCCGCCTTCCGCCAGCGCGGCGAGCAGCCCGGGCCCGTTGGCGTAGCGCGCCCAGCTCCCGGCGTCGGGGGCGGGCGGCGGCGGAAGCGGGTCCGGCGAGGGCTTCTTCTCGGCCCGGGCCATCCGCGGCGGCAGCGCGAGCTGGACGACGTCGGCGAGGGCGCCGGCGTACCGGTCGGCGACGGCCTGGCACAGGTCCAGGAGCTGCGCGCCCAGGACGGGCTCGGGCGAGAGGACCTGGGCAAGGGGCGCGAGGGTGCCGGGGAAGTCGCTGTCGGCGCGGCGCTCGACCACGTACCCGTTGATCAGCCCGCCGCCCTCCCGGCGTCCCTCGCGCTCGCCGGCGCCGAAGCGGACGCGGACGCGGACGCCGGGGCGCGCCTCGGCGTCCATCGCGGCGGGCACCGCGTAGTCGAAGAGGCGGTCGAGGTGGAGCAGGCCCTTGTCGACCAGGACGCGGGCGACGGGCAGCTCCTCGGCCAGCGCGGCGCCGCGCCAGGTGCGCGGGCGGGCGCGTGGGCCCTTGGCCTTGCGCACGGTCTCCCGGATGAGGGCGAGCTGCTCCGCTCCCTCGGGTGCCGCCTCCCGGCCGTCGTCGCTGCTCACCCCTCCGTCCTACCAGACGCGAAGGACACCCCGCCGGACGGCCGGAGGCCCCGGACCGCGGTCCGGGGCCTCGGGCTGTCCAGCGCGGGGGAAGCGGGGTGCGCGCTCAGATGCCGGCGGCCTTGCGCAGCGCGTCGACGCGGTCGGTCCGCTCCCAGGTGAAGTCGGCCAGCGGGCGGCCGAAGTGGCCGTACGCGGCGGTCTGGGAGTAGATCGGGCGCAGCAGGTCCAGGTCGCGGATGAGCGCCGCCGGGCGGAGGTCGAAGACCTCGGAGATGGCGTTCTCGATCTTCTCGACGTCGACCGTCGCGGTGCCGAAGGTCTCGACGAAGAGCCCGACCGGCTCGGCCTTGCCGATCGCGTACGCCACCTGCACCTCGCAGCGCGAGGCCAGCCCGGCGGCCACGACGTTCTTGGCGACCCAGCGCATCGCGTACGCGGCGGAGCGGTCGACCTTGGACGGGTCCTTGCCGGAGAAGGCGCCGCCGCCGTGCCGGGCCATGCCGCCGTAGGTGTCGATGATGATCTTGCGCCCGGTGAGCCCGGCGTCGCCCATCGGGCCGCCGATCTCGAACCGGCCGGTGGGGTTGACCAGCAGGCGGTAGCCCTCGGTGTCCAGCTTGATGCCGTCGTCGAGGAGCGCCTTCAGCTCCGGCTCCACGACGAACTCGCGGATGTCGGGCGTCAGCAGCGAGTCCAGGTCGATGTCCGAGGCGTGCTGCGAGGAGACGACGACGGTGTCGAGCCGGGCCGCCTTGTCGCCGTTGTACTCGATGGTGACCTGCGTCTTGCCGTCGGGGCGCAGGTAGGGGATGGTCCCGTTCTTGCGGACCTCGCTGAGCCGGGCGGAGAGCCGGTGCGCCAGGTGGATGGGCAGCGGCATCAGCTCGGGCGTCTCGTCGCAGGCGTAGCCGAACATCAGGCCCTGGTCGCCGGCGCCCTGGAGGTCGAGGTCGTCGCCGCCGGAGCCCTCGACCCGGCTCTCGTACGCGGTGTCCACACCCTGGGCGATGTCCGGCGACTGGGCGCCGATGGACACCGAGACGCCACAGGAGGCGCCGTCGAAGCCCTTCTTCGACGAGTCGTACCCGATCTCCAGGATCTTGTTCCGCACGAGGGTCGCGATGTCCGCGTAGCCGGAGGTGGTCACCTCGCCGGCCACGTGCACCTGGCCGGTGGTGATCAGGGTCTCGACGGCGACGCGGGAGTGCGGGTCGTCCTTGAGCAGGGCGTCGAGGATGGCGTCGCTGATCTGGTCAGCGATCTTGTCGGGGTGGCCCTCGGTAACGGATTCCGAGGTGAAAAGGCGGCGGGACACATCGCTCCCCACGGTTGCAGCGGCTGCTGGCTGATCGGTTGCGGAACCCGGGCCGGGCGCTTCCGGGACGGGCCCGCGGGCCATTTTATCCGGGACTCTCGCTCAGGGGACAACCCGTCTCGGTCCCTGGATGCCCGTTGACCTGGGGAACAGCAGGTTCCCGCAGGTGTTCCCCCGGAAAGCAGCAATAATCTGCCGGAGTGTCGGGCGGGGACGGCTCAGCCGAGCCGTTCCGCCACGAGGTCCCACACCACGTCGGCCAGCGCTTCCTTGGGCCCGAACGGCACGGGCACCTCGTGCCCGTCGGCGGTGAGCACCACGGCCTCGTTGCCGTCGGAGCCGAACGCCTTGGTCTCGCCCACCTCGTTGACGACGAGCAGGTCGCAGCCCTTGCGGGCGAGCTTGGCGCGGCCGTTGGCGAGCACGTCGTCGGTCTCGGCGGCGAAGCCGACGACGACCTGCCCGGGGTGCGGCCTGGCGGCGGAGATCCCGGCGAGGATGTCGGGGTTGCGGGTGAGGGTGATCGGGTCCGGCTCGCGGTCGTCCTTCTTCTTGATCTTGCCGGTGGCGTACGTCACCGGGCGGAAGTCGGCGACGGCGGCGGCCATGACGACGGCGTCGGCGTCGGCCGCGGCCTTCACCACGGCCTCCTGGAGCTCCACGGCGGTGCCCACGCGCACGATGTCGGCGCCCGCGGGATCGGGCAGCGCGGTGTTCGCGGCCAGCAGCGTGACCCGGGCACCGCGGGCGACGGCGGTACGGGCCAGCGCGTACCCCTGCAGGCCGGACGAGCGGTTGCCCAGGAAGCGCACGGGGTCCAGCGGCTCGCGGGTGCCGCCCGCGCTGACGACGACGTGCCGCCCGGCGAGGTCGGTGGCCGGCCCCCCGGCGCCGCGGGCGAGCGCGCGGCGGCAGACCTCGAAGATCGCCGCCGGCTCCGGCAGCCGGCCCTTGCCGGTGTCGGCGCCGGTGAGCCGCCCGACGGCGGGCTCGATGACCACGGCGCCGCGGCCCCGCAGCGTGGCCACGTTGGCCTGGGTGGCGGGGTGCTCCCACATCTCGGTGTGCATGGCGGGCGCGAAGACGACCGGGCAGGAGGCGGTGAGCAGGGTGTTCGTCAGCAGGTCGTCGGCCAGGCCGTGGGCGGCCTTGGCGAGCACGTCGGCGGTGGCGGGGGCGACGACCACGAGGTCGGCCCGCCTGCCGATCCGCACGTGCGGTACCTCGTGCACGTCCGCCCAGGTCTCGGTGGCGGCGGGACGGCCGGAGAGGGCCGCCCAGGTGGCCTCGCCGACGAAGTGCAGCGCGGCGGCCGTGGGCACGGCCCGTACCGCATGGCCCGACTCGGTGAAGAGCCGCAGCAGCTCGCACGCCTTGTACGCCGCGATGCCGCCGCTGACGCCCAGCACCACCTCGGCCGGTGCCATCGCTCCCGCCGCCGTCTCCTGGCCCGCTTCCGCCATGTCCCGCTCCCCACCGCTCGTCGTCTCCACCCCCATGACACACCACGGGCCCGGCAGCCGCGCTGCCGGGCCCGTCGGATGAGGGATGCCTACTGCGCGGGGCCCTCGGTGGCCTCGGAGGTCAGCAGACCCGCGTTGATCTCGCGGAGCGCGATGGACAGCGGCTTCTCGTGCACGTGGGTGTCCACCAGCGGGCCGACGTACTCCAGCAGGCCCTCGCCGAGCTGGGAGTAGTACGCATTGATCTGCCGCGCGCGCTTCGCCGCGTAGATCACGAGGCTGTACTTGGAGTCGGTCGCCTCAAGCAGCTCGTCGATCGGCGGGTTGATGATGCCCTCGGGCGCGGTGATGGGAGAGGACAACCTATCCAGCCTTCCAGTGAAACTTCACGAATCAAACCTGCATCAAGGCTAGCAGCTCGGCGGAGACGTCCTCGACGGAGGTGTTGACAAGCGTCGAGTCGAACTCCTCCTCGGCCGCCAGCTCGGTCCGCGCCGCGGCCAGCCGGCGCTCGATGACCTCCGGCGGCTCCGTGCCGCGCCCGGTGAGCCGGCGCACCAGCTCGTCCCAGCTCGGCGGGGCGAGGAAGACCAGCATCGCGTCGGGCATGCTCTCCCGGACCAGCCGCGCCCCCTGGAGGTCGATCTCCAGCAGCACGGGCTCGCCGGCGTCCAGCCGCTCCAGCACGGGCCCGCGCGGGGTGCCGTACCGGTTGCCGGAGAACTCCGCCCACTCCAGCAGCTCGCCGTTGGCGACGAGCTTGTCGAACTCGTCGTCGCTGACGAAGAAGTACTGGACACCGTGCCGCTCGCCGGGGCGCGGTCTGCGGGTCGTCGCGGAGACCGAGAGCCACACCTCGGGATGGACCTTGCGCAGATGCGCGACGACCGTGCTCTTGCCGACCCCTGAGGGGCCGGAGAGCACGGTCAGCCGCGGACGATCTGCCGGCGGGACGGGGGCCGCCCCCCGGGAGAAGGCTGTACTCATGCAGCGATTATCCCGGTTTCCGGAAGTGCCTCGGAACGGTCAGGAACCGGTGCTGCCGAACTCGCGCTCAAGCGAGGCGATCTGGTTGGAGCCCAGACCGCGCACCCGACGACTCTCGGAGATGCCGAGACGCTCCATGATCTGCTTGGCGCGCACCTTGCCCACGCCGGGCATGGACTCAAGCAGGGCGGAGACCTTCATCTTGCCGATGACGTCGTTCTCCTGGCCCTGCTTGATGACGTCGTGCAGGGAAGCGCCGGAGTGCTTCAGCCGATTCTTGACCTCGGCGCGCTCCCGGCGAGCCGCTGCGGCCTTCTCGAGCGCGGCTGCGCGCTGTTCAGGGGTAAGGGGCGGAAGAGCCACGCCTACGTCACCTCGGATGTCGAACTAATCGGATATGGAACGGTGTGGAACCTAGTGGCCCCGCACCTGCGGAGCAACGAGCAACGCGCTGGCGCCCGCGCTCTGATGACGGAGACTAGCGGCCGAGAACGCGCCAGTCAGCGAGAACAGACGAAAAGTCCTGGTCAGACTCAAGTTCCGCGGCAAGTTCTGGGCATATGACCCGGTTTATTGGTATACGTTCCGTACGTCATCGGCCAATTGTTCGGCAGCCGCCCGCAGCCTCGCGGTATCCGGTCCGTGCGCCAGCACCGACCGGCTTGCGCTGGGCAGGACTTGGGGCAGCGCGGCGCCGAAGACCCGCGGGAGGTCCGCGGGCGCGGCGCCCTGGGCGCCGATGCCGGGGGCCAGCAGCGGGCCGTTGACGGCCAGGTCGGCGCCGGCTTCGGCGAGGGTGGCGCCGACGACGGCGCCGACCGAACCGAGCGGCTCCGCACCGCGGTTCTCGGCGGCGATGTGGTCCAGCATCGTCTGCGCAACGGTTCGTGCGCCGTGCGCGCCGTGCACGGCGGCGCGCTGCACCTCGGCGCCCTCCGGGTTGGAGGTGAGCGTGACGACGAAGAGGCCGGCGCCTGCGGCGTGGGCGGCGTCCAGCGCGGGGCGCAGCGACTCGTACCCGAGATAGGGGGTGACGGTCAGCGCGTCGGAGCGCAGCGGCGCGTCCTTGTCGAGGTACGCGGCGGCGTAGCCGCCCATCGTCGAGCCGATGTCGCCGCGCTTGGCGTCCATCAGGACCAGCGCCCCGGCCGCCCGCGCCGCCGCGACGGCCTTCTCCAGCACGGCGACGCCGCGGGAGCCGAAGCGCTCGAAGAACGCGGACTGCGGCTTGAGCACGGCGACGCGGTCGGCCAGCGCCTCGACGGCGGTCATCGCGAACCGCTCCAGACCCGCCGGGTCGTCCGGCAGCTCCCAGCGGGCCAGCAGCGCGGCGTGCGGGTCGATGCCGACGCACAGCGGGCCGCGGTCGGCCGTGGCCCGGTGCAGCCGGCTGCCGAAGGGCTCGGCGGGCTCGGGGGTCATGCGGTCGCCTTCCTGGCGTCGGCGCCGACGGCGTCGGCGAGGGTGGCGTACGGGGACGCGGCCAGCAGCTCCGCCAGGCCGCGGTGGATCCTGCGGGGCCACAGCGGGCCCTCGTAGACGAAGGCGCTGTAGCCCTGGACGAGGGTGGCGCCGGCGAGGATCCGCTCCCAGGCGTGTGCGGCGGTCTCCACGCCGCCGACGCCGACGAGCACGATCCCGTTCTCGCCGGGCGCGCCCACGCGCGCGTAGAGGCGGCGCAGCACCTCCAGGGAGCGACGCCGCAGCGGCGCTCCCGACAGGCCGCCGGCGCCGATGGACTCGACCCGGGAGCGCGCGGTGACGAGGTCCTCGCGGGCGATGGTGGTGTTGGTGGCGATGATGCCGTCGAGGCCCAGCTCCAGGGCCAGGTCGGCGACCGCGTCGACGTCCTCGTCCGCGAGGTCGGGGGCGATCTTGACCAGCAGCGGTACGCGCCCGTGGGTGCCCGGCGCGGCGGCCCTGGCGGTGCCGCCCGCGACCCGGTCGGCGGCGGCGCGGACGGCTTCGAGCAGCGGGCGCAGGTGGGCGACGGCCTGGAGGTCGCGCAGTCCCGGGGTGTTGGGCGAGGAGACGTTGACGACGAGGTAGTCGGCGTGTCCCGCGAGCCGTTCCGCGGAGGTGACGTAGTCGGCGATGGCACCCGATTCGGGGACGGCCTTGGTCTTGCCGATGTTGACGCCGACGACGGCGTGCGGCCGGTACGGGGTACGCCGGCCGTACCGGCGGCGGGCCAGGCGGGCGGCGACGGCGGCGGAGCCGTCGTTGTTGAAGCCCATCCGGTTGACCAGGGCCCGGTCCGGGATCAGCCGGAAGAGCCGCGTCGGCTCGTTGCCCGGCTGGGCGGTGGCGGTGACCGTGCCGACCTCCACGAAGTCGAAGCCCAGCATGGTCAGCCCGTCGATGCCGACCGCGTTCTTGTCGAAGCCCGCGGCGAGCCCGAAGGGGCCGGGGAAGTCGATGCCGAGCGCGTGGACGCGGAGTTCGGGGTGGCGGGGGGCCGCGGTGACGCGGACGGCGCTGCGCACGCCGGGTGCGGCGGCAGCGCTGCGGATGGCCGCGAACGCCAGGCGGTGGGCCCGCTCGGAGTCCAGCCGGGAGAGGACGCTGTGGAAGAGCAAGGGATACATGAGGGACCTTCGGCTGCTTCGGGTGCCGGGCCCCCGCAGGACCGGTGGCGGACCGGCGGGGGCTCGGGACGACTCGGGGCGGCGGCTAGCGGGCGCGGGCCTCGGTGAGGTGCCCGGCGTGCTCCTGGAGGGAGCGCACCCCCACCTCGCCGCGGGTCAGCGCCTCGATGCCCTGGACGGCGGCGGCCAGCGCCTGGACGGTCGTCAGGCACGGCACGCCGCGGGCGACGGCGGCGGTACGGATGTCGTAGCCGTCGAGCCGGCCGCCGGTGCCGTACGGCGTGTTGACGATGAGGTCGACGGCGCCGTCGTGGATCAACTGCACGATCGTGCGCTCGCCGTCGGGCCCTGGGCCCTGCGAGTGCTTGCGCACGACGGTCGCGGCGATGCCGTTGCGCCTGAGCACCTCCGCGGTGCCGGAGGTGGCCAGCAGCTCGAAGCCGTGCTGGACCAGCTCGCGGGCCGGGAAGACCATCGAGCGCTTGTCCCGGTTGGCGACCGAGACGAACGCGCGGCCCCGGGTGGGCAGCGCGCCGTACGCGGCGGCCTGCGACTTGGCGTACGCCGTGCCGAAGACGCTGTCGATGCCCATGACCTCGCCGGTGGAGCGCATCTCGGGGCCGAGCACGGTGTCGACGCCCCGGCCGCGGATGTCGCGGAAGCGGGTCCACGGCAGCACGGCCTCCTTCACCGAGATCGGCGCGTCCAGCGGCAGCGTGCCGCCGTCGCCGGTGGCCGGCAGCATGCCCTCCGCGCGCAGCTCGGCGACGGTGGCGCCGAGCGAGATGCGGGCGGCGGCCTTGGCCAGCGGGACGGCGGTGGCCTTGGAGGTGAAGGGGACGGTGCGCGAGGCGCGCGGGTTGGCCTCCAGCACGTAGAGGATGTCCCCGGCCAGTGCGAACTGGATGTTGATCAGCCCGCGCACGCCGACGCCGCGCGCGATGGCCTCGGTGGAGGCGCGCAGCCGCTTGATGTCGTGCCCGCCGAGGGTGATGGGGGGCAGCGCGCAGGCGGAGTCTCCGGAGTGGATGCCGGCTTCTTCGATGTGCTCCATGACGCCGCCCAGGTACAGCTCCCGGCCGTCGTAGAGCGCGTCGACGTCGATCTCGATGGTGTCGTCGAGGAACCGGTCGACGAGGACGGGGTGTTCGGAGATGAGCCCGGCGTGCCGCTCCAGATACGCGGCCAGCGACGGCTCGTCGTAGACGATCTCCATGCCGCGCCCGCCGAGCACGTACGACGGCCGCACCATGACCGGATAGCCGATCCCGGCGGCGATCGTCTTGGCCTCGGCGAAGGAGAACGCGGTGCCGTACTTGGGCGCCGGCAGCCCCGCCTCGGCGAGCACGCGGCCGAACGCGCCGCGGTCCTCGGCGGCGTGGATCGCCTCCGGCGACGTGCCCGCGACGGGCACGCCGTTGTCCTTCAGCGCCTGCGCGAGGCCCAGCGGGGTCTGCCCGCCCAACTGCACGAGGACGCCGGCGACCGGGCCCGCCTGGGTCTCGGCGTGCACGACCTCCAGCACGTCTTCGAGGGTCAGCGGCTCGAAGTAGAGCCGGTCGGAGGTGTCGTAGTCGGTGGAGACGGTCTCCGGATTGCAGTTGACCATCACGGTCTCGTAGCCCGCCTCGCCGAGGGCGAAGGAGGCGTGGACGCAGGAGTAGTCGAACTCGATGCCCTGGCCGATGCGGTTGGGCCCGGAGCCGAGGATGATCACCGCGGGCCGCTCGCGCGGGGCGACCTCGGTCTCCTCGTCGTACGAGGAGTAGAGGTACGGGGTACGGGCCGCGAACTCGGCGGCGCAGGTGTCGACGGTCTTGTAGACCGGGCGTACGCCCAGCGCGTGCCGCACCTCGCGCACCACGTCCTCGCGCAGCCCGCGTACGCCGGCGATCTGGGCGTCGGAGAAGCCGTGGCGCTTGGCGTACGCGAGCAGGTCAGGGCCGAGGTGGTCCGCGGCGGCCAGCTCGTCGGCGACCTCCTTGATCAGGAAGAACTGGTCGACGAACCACGGGTCGATCCGCGTCGCCTCGTGCACCTCCGCCTCGGTGGCGCCGGCCCGGATGGCGGCCATCACGGTGTTCAGCCGGCCGTCCGTGGGCACGGCCGCCTTCTCCAGCAGCGCGGCCTTCTCGCCGGGACCCGGCGGCGGGCCGGCGAAGTCGAAGGGGGCGTCCTTCTTCTCGACCGAGCGCAGCGCCTTGTTCAGCGCCTCGGTGAAGTTGCGGCCGATGGCCATGGCCTCGCCGACCGACTTCATCGTGGTGGTGAGGGTCGCGTCGGCGGCGGGGAACTTCTCGAAGGCGAAGCGGGGCACCTTCACCACCACGTAGTCGAGCGTGGGCTCGAAGGACGCGGGGGTCTCGCGGGTGATGTCGTTGGGGATCTCGTCCAGGGTGTAGCCCACGGCCAGCTTCGCGGCGATCTTGGCGATCGGGAAGCCGGTGGCCTTGGAGGCGAGCGCGGAGGAGCGGGAGACGCGCGGGTTCATCTCGATGACGACGACCCGGCCGTCCGCGGGGTCGACCGCGAACTGGATGTTGCAGCCGCCGGTGTCGACGCCGACCTCGCGGATGACGGCGATGCCGATGTCGCGCAGGATCTGGTACTCACGGTCGGTGAGCGTCATCGACGGGGCGACGGTCACGGAGTCGCCGGTGTGCACGCCCATGGGGTCGAGGTTCTCGATGGAGCAGACGACCACGACGTTGTCGTGCTTGTCGCGCATCAGCTCCAGCTCGTACTCCTTCCACCCGAGGATGGACTCCTCGAGCAGCACCTCGGTCGTCGGCGAGAGCGCGAGCCCCTGTCCTGCGATGCGGCGCAGCTCCTCCTCGTCGTGCGCGAAGCCGGAGCCGGCGCCGCCCATGGTGAAGGAGGGCCGGACGACCACGGGGTAGCCGCCGAGTTCGTCGACGCCCGCCACCACCTCGTCCATCGTGTGGCAGATCACCGAGCGCGCGGACTCGCCGTGCCCGGTCTTGCGGCGGACCTCGGCGACGACGTCCTTGAACTGGTCGCGGTCCTCGCCCTTCTGGATGGCCTCGACGTTGGCGCCGATCAGCTCCACGCCGTACTTCTCCAGCACCCCGGAGTCGTGCAGCGAGACCGCGGTGTTGAGCGCGGTCTGGCCGCCGAGGGTGGGCAGCAGGGCGTCGGGGCGCTCGCGCGCGATGATCTTCTCGACGAACTCGGGGGTGATCGGCTCGACGTACGTGGCGTCGGCGATCTCCGGGTCGGTCATGATCGTCGCCGGGTTGGAGTTGACGAGGATGACGCGCAGGCCCTCGGCCCTGAGCACGCGGCACGCCTGGGTGCCGGAGTAGTCGAACTCGGCGGCCTGGCCGATGACGATCGGGCCCGAGCCGATGACCAGGACGGACCGGATATCGGTGCGCTTAGGCACGCTGGGCTCCCTGTGCTGGCGGTGCTGTCTTTGCCGTCTGAGCGGCCATGAGCTGGACGAAGCGGTCGAAGAGGTACGCGGCGTCGTGCGGCCCCGCCGCCGCCTCGGGGTGGTACTGGACGGAGAACGCCGGCCGGTCGAGCAGCCGCAGGCCCTCGACCACCCGGTCGTTGAGGCACACGTGGCTGACCTCGGCGCGCCCGTACGGGGTGTCGGTGATCTCGTCCAGGGGGGCGTCCACGGCGAAGCCGTGGTTGTGCGCGGTGACCTCGACGCGGCCCGTGGTGCGGTCCTGGACGGGCTGGTTGATGCCGCGGTGGCCGTACTTCAGCTTGTACGTGCCGAAGCCCAGGGCGCGGCCGAGGAGCTGGTTGCCGAAGCAGATGCCGAACAGCGGCGTGCCGCGCTCCAGCACCGCGCGGACCACGGTGAGGTCGGCGGCGGCCGGGTCGCCGGGCCCGTTGGAGAGGAACACGCCGTCGGGCCGGACCGCGTAGACCTCCTCGGCCGTGGCGGTGGCCGGCAGCACGTGCACCTCGATGCCGCGCTCGGCCATGCGCCGCGGCGTCATGCCCTTGATGCCGAGGTCGAGCGCGGCGACGGTGAAGCGCTTCGCGCCGATCGCG
Source organism: Streptomyces sp. NPDC004134 (assembly GCF_042874195.1). Lineage (NCBI taxonomy): Bacteria > Bacillati > Actinomycetota > Actinomycetes > Kitasatosporales > Streptomycetaceae > Streptomyces > Streptomyces sp. NPDC004134. The sequence goes on from NZ_JBIAMS010000002.1 coordinate 496,912, forward strand.
GGGACGACGTACGGCTCGTCGGTGGCGACCTCGGGCGCGAGGTCCGCGCCCTTCATCTGCTCCTGCACCCGCACCCTGGCGAGCATCGCGTCCGGGTCCGCGACCCGGTCGCCGGAGAAGATCCCGACGCGCATCGCGCCGCGCTCGCGCAGGTGCCGGGTGATCGCCCGGGTGTCGACGCCGGAGATCCCGACGACGCCCTGGCGGCGCAGCTCCTCGTCGAGGGAGCGGGTGGCGCGCCAACTGGAGGGGACGCGGGCGGGGTCGCGCACGACGTAGCCGGAGACCCAGATGCGGGCGGACTCGGCGTCCTCGTCGTTGACGCCGGTGTTGCCGACGTGCGGGGCGGTCATGACGACGACCTGGCGGTGGTACGAGGGGTCGGTCAGGGTCTCCTGGTAGCCGGTCATGCCGGTGGAGAACACGGCTTCGCCGAAGGTCTCCCCCGTCGCTCCGTAGGCGCGGCCGCGGAAGCTGCGGCCGTCTTCGAGGACGAGTACGGCGGGGCTGTCCTGGCCGCGGTGGGCTGCGGTCATCGTGTGCCTTCCGTGGTGGTGCTGTCTGCGGTGCTCGCGGCGGCGTCGGCGGGAGCGTTCTCGGTCGTCGGGGCGCCGAGCGCCGCCACCCAGGCGGCGTGCTCGGCGGCGTGGTCGGAGCGGAACCCGGAGTCGTACTCCGCACCGCCGTGGGCCCAGGTGACCACCAGCAGCCCGCCCTCGGTGAGGACCTTGCCCGCGATGGCCTTGTCGAGCCGGGCGCCGCGCAGATGGGCGGCGGGGACGAAGAAGTCGGCGGCCCCCGGGCGTACGACCGCCAGGCCCTGCTCGGTGAGGGTCAGCTCGACGCGGCTGCGTACGCCGAGGCCGTGGGCGACGATGCGGTCGAGCCACTGCCCGGCGGCGGTCGTGCCGTGGTAGCGGCCGGTCAGCTCCAGCCGTACCTGACCGGTCTCCTCGGGGATCGGGGGCAGGTCCGGAATGCCGGACTGGAGCTGGCCGCGCCACTTCCAGCCCTCGCGCATCAGCCAGTAGACGAGCGCGATGAAGAGGATCAGGCCGACGACCCAGCCGATGCGCGCCGCCCAGTCGGTCACCGGCTGCGACCGCGGCTCCTCGGCGAGCAGGGTGGCGAGCCTCATACGGGCTCACCTCCGGCGAGGGTGGCCCGGCCGCGCAGGAAGGTGTGGGTGACCCGTCCTGGCAGCTCGCGGCCCGCGTACGGGGTGTTGCGGCTGCGGGAGGCGAAGCTGTGCGGATCCACCCGCCCACGGTAGGCCGGATCGAGCAGGGTGAGGTTGGCGGGCTCGCCGGGGGCGACGGGACGGCCGTGGCCGTCGAGGCGGCCGATGGCGGCGGGACGGAAGGACATCCGGTCGGCGACGCCCGACCAGTCGAGCAGCCCGGTGTCGACCATCGTCTGCTGCACGACGGACAGCGCCGTCTCCAGGCCGACCATGCCCATGGCGGCGGCGGCCCACTCGCAGTCCTTGTCCTCCTGCGGGTGCGGGGCGTGGTCGGTGGCGACGCAGTCGATGGTGCCGTCGGCCAGCGCCTCGCGCAGCGCGCGCACGTCGGTCTCGGTGCGCAGCGGCGGGTTGACCTTGTAGACGGGGTCGTAGGAGCGGACCAGCTCGTCGGTGAGGAGCAGGTGGTGCGGCGTGACCTCGGCGGTGACCCGCCAGCCCTTGGACTTCGCCCAGCGCACGATCTCCACCGAGCCGGCGGTGGACAGGTGGCAGATGTGCACCCGGGAGTCGACGTGGGCGGCGAGCAGCACGTCCCGCGCGATGACCGACTCCTCGGCCGCGGCGGGCCAGCCGCCGAGACCCAGCTCGGCGGAGACGACGCCCTCGTTCATCTGGGCGCCCTCGGTCAGCCGCGGCTCCTGCGCGTGCTGCGCGACGACGCCGTCGAACGCCTTCACGTACTCCAGTGCCCGGCGCATGATCACGGCGTCGTCCACGCACTTGCCGTCGTCGGAGAAGACCACGACGCCGGCCGCCGACTCGTGCATGGCGCCCAGCTCTGCGAGCTGCTTGCCCTCCAGGCCCACGGTGACGGCGCCGACCGGCTGCACGTCGCAGTAGCCGGACTCGCGGCCCAGCCGCCAGACCTGCTCCACGACGCCCGCGGTGTCGGCGACGGGGAAGGTGTTCGCCATCGCGTGGACGGCGGTGAAGCCGCCCTTCGCGGCGGCGCGGGTGCCGGTCAGGACGGTCTCGGAGTCCTCCCGGCCGGGCTCGCGCAGGTGGGTGTGGAGGTCGACCAGTCCCGGCAGCAGGATGTGGCCCGCGGCCTCGACCACCTCGGCGCCGCCGGCCGGCAGCGCCACGCCGGGCTCGGCGACCTCGGCGATCGTCTCGCCGTCGACCAGGACGTCCCGGGCCTCGCCGCCGAGGATCTTCGCGCCGCGGATCAGGGTCTTGCTCATCGGTCGGTCTCCTCGGTGCGTGCGGTGGTCGGGGCGGGGGTGGCGGTGGTGGCTGCGGCGGGGGCCTCGCCCGGTGCGCCGCCGAGCAGCAGGTAGAGCACGGCCATGCGGATGGAGACGCCGTTGGCGACCTGCTCGACGGCGGTGCAGCGCGGCGAGTCGGCGACCTCGGCGGTGATCTCCATGCCGCGGTTCATCGGGCCCGGGTGCATGACGAGGGCGTGCTCGGGCATGCGCGCCATCCGGTCGCCGTCGAGGCCGTAGCGGCGGGCGTACTCGCGCTCGGTGGGGAAGAACGCGGCGTTCATCCGCTCCCGCTGCACCCGCAGCATCATCACGCCGTCGGACTTCGGCAGCACGGCGTCCAGGTCGTACGAGACCTCGCACGGCCAGCTCTCCACGCCGACCGGCACCAGCGTGGGCGGCGCGACCAGGGTGACCTCGGCGCCGAGGGTGTGCAGCAGCAGCACGTTCGAGCGGGCGACCCGGCTGTGCAGGATGTCGCCGACGACCGTGATCCGGCGGCCGTCGAGGCCCCCGCCGGTGCCGGGCGCCAGGTGGCGGCGCATGGTGAAGGCGTCGAGCAGCGCCTGCGTGGGGTGCTCGTGGGTGCCGTCGCCCGCGTTGACGACGGAGCCGTTGATCCAGCCGGAGGTGGCCAGCCGGTGCGGGGCGCCGGAGTCGTGGTGGCGGATGACGACGGCGTCGGCGCCCATGGCCTCCAGGGTCAGGGCGGTGTCCTTCAGGGACTCGCCCTTGGAGACCGACGAGCCCTTGGCGGAGAAGTTGATGACGTCGGCGGAGAGCCGCTTGGCGGCGGCTTCGAAGGAGATGCGGGTGCGCGTGGAGTCCTCGTAGAAGAGGTTGACCACGGTGCGGCCGCGCAGGGTGGGCAGTTTCTTGATGGGCCGGTCCGCGATCCGGGCCAGCTCCTCGGCGGTGTCGAGGATCAGCACGGCGTCGTCGCGGGACAGGTCGGCGGCCGAGATGAGATGGCGCTTCACTGGGTGCTCCGGGGTGTCGTGGGTACGGCGGGTCGCGCGCCGCGGCTCACGGGGGCGTACGCCCCCGGGGGCCGGCGGGCGGGGCGGGCGTCCTACTTGGAGCCGAGCAGCACGGCGTCGCGGCCGTCCTGTTCGGTGAGCTGGACGCGGACCGTCTCCCGCAGCGACGTGGGGAGGTTCTTGCCGACGTAGTCGGCGCGGATGGGCAGCTCGCGGTGGCCGCGGTCGACGAGGACGGCGAGCTGGACCGCCCGCGGCCTGCCGATGTCGTTCAGCGCGTCGAGCGCCGCGCGGATCGTGCGTCCGGAGAAGAGCACGTCGTCCACGAGCACCACCAGCCGGCCGTCGATCCCCTCCGCGGGGATGTCCGTGCGGGCGAGCGCGCGGGGCGGGCCCATGCGCAGATCGTCGCGGTACATCGTGATGTCGAGCGAGCCGACGCCCGACTGGCCGAACTTGCTGCCGGTGATCTCTTCGAGCTTCGCGGCGAGCCGGTGGCCGAGCCACACGCCGCGGGTCGGGATGCCCAGGAGCACCACGTCGTGGGCGCCTTTGGTGCGCTCCACGATCTCGTGCGCGATGCGGGTCAGCACCCGCTGGATGTCCGGCGCCTCCAGTACGGGCCGCGCCGGTTCAGGGCTGTGCGTGTCCATACGAAAAGGACCCCCTTCCCCGCCTCACAGGACGGGCGTTAAAGGACGTCAGGTCCCCTCTACCGTAACAGCGCGGCCGGACACCACCGCCGCCGGGGCTCCGCCGCCCCACCGCCGCGCGCGCACCACCCTGATGGGTGGCGGCCGGATGAATCTTCCGCTTGACGAAGCCAAGTTACGCTGCGTAACCTCACAGTGAGTTACCAGACTGTCGTCCGGGGAGCCATATGTCCAGCGAATACGCCAAACAGCTCGGGGCCAAGCTCCGGGGCATCCGTACCCAGCAGGGCCTCTCACTGCACGGCGTGGAGGAGAAGTCCCAGGGGCGCTGGAAGGCCGTCGTCGTCGGGTCGTACGAGCGCGGGGACCGTGCGGTCACCGTGCAGCGCCTGGCCGAGCTGGCGGACTTCTACGGGGTGCCGGTGCAGGAGCTTCTCCCGGGTTCGGCGCCCGGCGGGGCCGCGGAGCCGCCGCCGAAGCTCGTGCTGGACCTGGAGCGCCTGGCCCAGATCCCCGCGGAGAAGGCGGGCCCGCTGCAGCGCTACGCGGCGACGATCCAGAGCCAGCGCGGGGACTACAACGGCAAGGTCCTCTCCATCCGCCAGGACGACCTGCGCACGCTCGCCGTGATCTACGACCAGTCGCCCTCGGTGCTGACCGAGCAGCTCATCGGCTGGGGTGTCCTGGACGCCGACGCCCGCCGCGCCGTCGTGGTCCACGAAGACGCCTGACCAGCGCCCCACCTGCAGAAACGTGCCGCCCGGGGGGGGGGGGGGGGGCGGCGGGGGGGGCCCCCCCCCCCGCGGGGGGGGCGGGGGGCGGGGGCGC